>NZ_BAAAFZ010000046.1:0-105293 GCF_039523795.1 Craurococcus roseus
CGCGAGGGCGGCCGCACCGTCGGCGCCGGCGTCGTCGCCAAGATCACCAAGTAACAGCGTTCGGCTCCCCGCGGGCAGCGATCCTGCCCGCGGGGGCGGCCGTCAGGCGATGGCCGTGCGCGCCTCGTAGAGTTCCGGGAAGAAGCGCTTTTCCACTGCGCCTTTCAGATAGGACACGCCGGCCGAGCCGCCGGTGCCGCGGCGGTGGCCGATGATCCGCTCCACCGTCCGCATGTGGCGGAAGCGCCAGGTTCCGAAGCCGTCCTCCAGGTCGACGAGTTCTTCGGCCAGTTCGTACAGCTCCATCTCCTTCTCGCCGGCGCCGTAGATGGCGGCCCAGGCGGCGACCACGGCCGGGTGCGACTCGTGCGGCTTCGACAGGTCGCGTTCCAGCACCTCGGCGGGGATCGGGTGACCGCGGCGCGCCAGCAGCCGCAGCGCCTCGTCGTAGATGGAGGGCGCCTCCAGCGCCGCTCGCAGCGCCGCGTGCGCTTCCGGCCGGTGGGCGTGCGGCTTCATTATGAACGGGTCCTTGGCGCCCATCCGGAATTCCAGCAGCCGGTACTGGAGGGACTGGAAGCCGGAGGAGGCGCCGAGCGACTCGCGGAAGGCCAGGTAGTCGTGCGGCGTCATCGTGGTCAGCACGTCCCAGGCCTCGATCATCTGGCGCTGGATGCGGCCGATCCGCGCGGTGGCCTTGAAGGCCGGGCGCAACTCGTCGCGGCGGATGCAGTCCATCGCCAGGTCCATCTCGTGCAGCATCAGCTTGAGCCACAGCTCCTGCACCTGGTGGATGGTGATGAACAGCAGCTCGTCGTGCTGGCCGGTCAAGGGGTTTTGCGCGGAGAGGAGCCGGTCGAGCCCCAGGTAGTCGGCGTAGGACATGCGCCGGCTGAAATCGGTGGTGATGCCCTCGCCCATCGCCCGGATCGCTCCATACTCGGGCCCATGTTGGACCTCCGCGCAGATTTTTCCCACTTCCTCGGGGCCGAGCCGGACCGGCTGCACTTCGCCGCCCACAGCCACCACCCCTGGCCGGACGCCACGCGGGCGGCGCAGGCGGAGGCCTGGGACGCGGCGGCCCGCTTGCAGGACGGCAAGTGGGAGCTGGTGCTCGGCCCCTTGTGGGACGAGGCGCGGCGGCGCGTGGCGGGCGTGCTGGGCCTGCCCGACCCGGCGACGCTGTGCTTCGCGCCGAACACCCACGAGTTCGCGCTCCGCATCCTTTCCGCGCTGCCGGAGCGGCCGCGCATCCTGACCACCACCGGCGAATTCCACTCCTTCACCCGCCAGGTGGCGCGGTTGGAGGAGGAGGGGTTGGCGCGGGTGGTGCGCGTCCCTGCCGAGCTGGGCGCCGAGGTGCCGGCGCGGCTGGCGGAGGCGGCGCGGGCGGGGTTCGACCTGGTCTGGGTGTCGCAGGTCTTCTTCAACTCGGGTTTCGCGGTCGGGGTGGATGACCTCGCGGCCGCGGCGGGCGACGGCGCCGCTCTGGTGATCGACGGCTACCACGGCTTCATGGCGGTGCCGACGAGCCTGGCGACCGTGGCGGACCGGGCCTTCTACCTCGCGGGCGGGTACAAGTACGCCATGGCGGGCGAGGGCGCCTGCTTCCTGCACGCGCCGCCCGGGTGGCTGCCGCGCCCGCGGAACACCGGCTGGTTCGCGGCCTTCGGTGACCTTTCGGGGCCGCAATCCGGCGTGCCCTTCGCGCGGGACGGGATGCGCTTCATGGGCGCGACCTTCGACCCTTCCGGCCTGTTCCGGCTGGTGGCGGCGCTGCGTTGGCTGGAAGGGCGAGGCGTGTCCGTTCCGGACATCCACGCGCACGCGCACGCCTTGCAGGCGCACTTCGTTGCGGGGCTGGCGGGCACGGGGCTGGACCCGGCGCGCTTGGTCGTGCCGCTCGCGGAGCCGCGGCGCGGCAATTTCCTCTGCTTCGACCTGCCGGACGCCGAAGCCTGGTCGGCGAAGCTGGAGGCGCAGAGGGTGGTGACGGACCGGCGCGGGTCGCGGCTGCGCTTCGGCTTCGGCCCTTACCAGACGGCGGCGGAGGTGGGCGCGCTGCTCCGGCGGTTGCGGTGAGGCCGGCCGGTTGGCGGAGCCCTCGACTTCCCCCGCCCGCTGACCTATACGCCGCTACCCACGCGCCCCGTGTCGGGCCGCGGAGGGGCGTAGCTCAATTGGCTAGAGCGCCGGTCTCCAAAACCGGAGGTTGGGGGTTCGAGACCCTCCGCCCCTGCCAATCCACCGCCGCCCGGCGGCTCAGCAGGGCGGCAGAGGTTCCATCGGGGCGGCATCCCGGGAGGGTGCTGCCCATTCGTCGTGTTCGGGAAGTCGAGGTTAGCTGAGGTGGCCAAGCTGGATCCGGCGCAGTTCGTCCGGGACGTTCGGACCGAGGTGTCGAGGGTCACGTGGCCGTCGCGCCGCGAGACGCTGATCACCACGGGGCTGGTGCTGGCGATGTCGGCGCTGGCGGCGGTGTTCTTCCTGATCACCGACCAGGTGATCGCGTTCGCCATGCGCCGCTTCCTCGGCTTGGGTTGAGGGAGGAACGCGGCTGATGGCCGAGAAGCGCTGGTACGTCGTCCACGTCTACTCCGGGTTCGAGAAGAAGATCGCGCAGCAGATCCGCGAGCAGGCGGAGCAAAAGGGCCTCGCCGACGCGTTCGACGAGATCCTGGTGCCCTCCGAGGAGGTCACGGAGGTGCGGCGCGGGCAGAAGATCAACTCGGAGCGCAAGTTCTTCCCCGGCTACGTGCTGGTGAAGATGGCGATGAGCGACGAGGCGTGGCACCTCGTCAAAGACACGCCCAAGGTCACGGGCTTCCTCGGCGCGCGCAACAAGCCCGCGCCGATCACCGAGGCCGAGGCGCAGCGTATCGTCAACCAGGTGCAGGAAGGCGTGGACAAGCCGCGCCGTCCTTCGATCACCTTCGAGGTGGGCGAGCAGGTGCGCGTGGCGGACGGGCCGTTCACCTCGTTCAACGGCACCGTCGAGGAGGTGGACGAGGAGCGCGGCCGGGTGAAGGTCTCGGTCAGCATCTTCGGCCGCTCCACGCCGGTGGAGTTGGAGTACGGGCAGGTCGAGAAGGCCTGACGCGGCGCGGGCGGCGGTGGACGGAGCCCCCGAGCCGCCGCGCGTGCCCGAGGCCGGGCTGGTCCATCCCACGGCCAAGCTGCGCGAGAGCCGCATCGGGCGCTGGTGCGAGTTGTCCGAGGGTTCGGGCCTCGCCTACAGCACGCTTGGCGATTGGTCCTACCTGATGGAGGGCGCGCAGGCGGCGCACGCGGCGATCGGCAAGTTCTGCGCAATCGCCGCCGGGGCGCGGATCAACGCGCCCAACCACCCGATGGAGCGCGCGAGCCTACACCGCTTCACCTACGTGCCGGAGTACTACTTCGCCGGCGAAGAGCGCGACCGCGGCTTCTTCGCGGCGCGGGCGACGGCGCGCGTCGCGGTCGGCAACGACGTGTGGATCGGGCACGGCGTGACGGTGCTGCCCGGCGTTTCGGTCGGCGACGGGGCGGTGCTCGCGGCCGGGGCGGTGGTGACGCGCGACGTGGCGCCCTACGCGGTGGTGGCCGGCGTGCCGGCGCGCTTCCTGCGCTGGCGCTTCCCGCCGGAGGTGGCGGGGCGGCTGGCGGCTTTGGCGTGGTGGGACTGGCCGGAGGAGCGGCTGCGCTCGGCGTTGGGCGACTTCCGCGATCTGCCGGTGGAGGCGTTCCTGGCTCGGCACGGGGGTTAGGGCCGGGAGGCCACGGCGGGGGCGGGCTTTGATCCTCCCGCCTCACCAAATTTGCGATCTTGTTTTCTTGCCGACGTCGCGCGGGCTTATCGGACGAGTCGGTCGCTTCCAGGGCTTCCGCTCCGCGGGCACCGGGCGCACCACGTCTATTGACGAGCGACTTGTGCTTTTTGTTCCTGGGCGGCAAGTGTTTTCGCGCCCCATCCAAGCGCGGCCGCGCCGCTCCTGTCGCTGCGCGGGACAGCCGGCAAAGGGCGTGTGCGAGCGCCGCGGCTTACCGAAATGTCACAAGCGCGTCATATGCGCTTTGCAAGCATGTCTCTCGCCCGTAGCAACAAACCCTGGCGGTCTCGCGCGCTTTTCTCCCGCGGTGACGGTCGCGCGCACGGTGCGCGTTGGGGGTGGCCGCGATGGACGTGTTGCTGGTCGAGGACGAACCGCTGATCCGCGAGACGCTGGTGGAGGACTTGACGGGCGCGGGATTGGACGTGACCGAGGCGCCCGACGCCGAGACCGCGTTGGGCGCCGCCGGAGAAGCGCCCCAGCCGCCCTATGTCCTCGTGACCGATGTCAACCTGGGCGGCGGGATGGACGGGTTCGCGTTGGTCGAGGAGGTGCGGCGGCGCTGGCCCGGTGTGGGCGTCGTCGTCATCACGGGCAAGCCGTCCAACCTGGGCGGACGCCGCCACGACCCGCGCGAGATCTGCCTGCTCAAACCCTTCGGGACGCCGCGGCTGGCTGCGGCCGTGCATGAGTTGATGGGCTGGTCCCGCCGCTGAAGCAGTTTGGCCGGGACTTGTAGGGGAAGGCCCCTCAGCTCGCGGCGAGGTCCGGCAAGGCCGCCTTCAACTCCTCCAACCTAGCCAGCGTCCACCCGGCCAACGCATCGGCCATCGCCTCCGCCTCGGCGGGGAGTTCGCGCAACGGGAGCGCCGCCGCGAGGAAGGCCGCTTCGCCTTCCAGCGCGGACCAGCCGGGGAGGAGGCCGCGCCGCGCGTGCGGCAGCGCGCGGGGCCTGCGCCTCGGTTCGCCCGCGGCCCCGGCTGCGACGACGGCGTGCGGGCCGCGCGGCAGCGGCGGCTCGGCGCCATCCCAGCCGGCGCCGCCGTCCGGGAAGCGGAGGCCCCAGGCCACGAACCATTCGGCCTCCGCCGGCGCGTAGGGCGGCCGCAGGAAGGCGTGGCCCCACACCGCGCCGTGCTCCGGGTCCGTAGCGTAGGTGGTGCGGCCCGTCGCCCGCATGGCGCGCAGCAGCGGCGCGACCGCTTCTTCGACGCGGCCGAAGGTGCCGGCGAGGCGCGCTTCGGCGGCCAGGAAGCGCTCTGCCGCGAGGAGGTCGTGGATGTCCGCGGTCGTGCGCCGCATGGTGGGTGGCCTCCGGGTGACGTGGTCCGTCGCGCGCGGCGCGGGCGGGCGGCGCGGCTGGCTGGAAGGGATCGGGTTCTCGACCGCTCCTTTAGCAAGCGGGGGCGTGCCGGCCAAAGGCGGCCGGGGCGCAGACGGGGAGTCGGGCCGCCGCCGATCGCCCACGCCGGTGCGCTGCGTTCGGCACGGCGGGCCGCGTTGGCCATCCCTCGCGCGGTCTCGCCCACACCGGCGCCCTCCGCGCCGCTCCGGGGTGTGGAGGCGGCGGTGGCGGCCTCCGCGGCGCCGGTTATCGTGCCGTTCCGGGCCGCCGCGCCGGCCTCAACCGCGGCTTGATGGAGCAGCGACACCATGGCCCAGCCCGAACCCGGCTCCACCCTGATCCGCGGCGCGCTCCTGGCCGACCCCGCGAAGCGCCGGGCGGAACCGGCGGACGTGCTGGTGGAGGACGGCGTCGTCCGCGGGGTGGGTCGCGGACTTTCCGCGCCGGAGGGCGCGCGCGTGGTGGAGGCGGCGGGCCACCTGATCCACCCCGGGCTCATCAACGCCCACATGCACGGCCAGGGCGGCCTGTCGCGCGGGCAGGGCGACAAATGGACGCTGGAGCTGCTGCTGGCTGCCTCGCCCTGGATCGGCGGCGGGCGGTCCTTGCAGGACAAGAAGCTCACCACGCTGATCTGCGCGGCGGAGATGGCCCTGAAAGGCTGCACCGCCGCTTACGACCTTTACGCGGAGTTCCCGCTGCCGACGCGCGACGGCTTGGACGCGGTCGCCGAGGCCTATGCGGAAATCGGGATGCGCGCGGTGGTCGCGCCCATGGTCGCCGACCGGACGGTGTACGAGGCCATCCCCGGCCTGCGCGACGCCTTGCCGGACGACCTGCAAGCGGCGGTGGAGCGCACGCGCCTGCGGCCCGGGGAGGAGACGCTGGCCGCCATCGCCGAGGCGCTGCGGCATTGGCGTTGGGACTCGCACGACATCCGTGCGGCGGTCGCGCCCACCATCCCGCACCACTGCGCCGACGCCTTCCTGTGCGGCTGCGCCCGCCTCGCGCGCGAGCACGGCGTGGCGCTGCACAGCCATGTCGGCGAGAGCAAGGTGCAGGCGGTGGCCGGCCTCAAGCTCTACGGCAAGACGCTGCTGGCGCACATGGACGGCCTCGGGCTGGTGGGGCCGGACTTCACCGCGGCCCACGCCATCTGGATGGACGACGACGACCTGCGGCGGATGGCGGATCGCGGGGCGTCCATCGCCCACAACCCGGGCAGCAACATGAAGCTCGGCAACGGGATGTTCCCGTTGCGGCGGGCGCTCGACCTCGGCGTGAACGTCGGCCTGGGCACGGACGGCGCCAGCTCCTCCGACAACCAGAACATGTACGAGGCGATGCGCTACGCCTCCCTGGTCTCCAAGGTGCAGACGCCCGACCCGCGCGACTGGGCCGGCGTGGAGGAGGTGTACCGCGCCGCCACGGTGGGCTCCGCCAAGGCGCTCGGCTTCCGCGACATCGGGGCGATCGCGCCGGGGATGAAGGCGGACATCGTGTTCCTGGACCTCTCGGCCATCAATTGGGTGCCGCACAACTGGTCGGTGAACCAGCTCGTCCACGTGGAGGACGGTACCTCGGTGCGGCACGTGATGGTGGGCGGGCGCTTCATCGTGCGGGACAGGCAGCTGTTGACGCTCGACGTGGCGAAGCTGGCGGTCGAGGCGGAGGCGGCGCGGGACCGGCTGGAGGCGCTGAACGCGGAGTGGAAGGGGCTGTACGAGCGCCTGGAGCCGGTGGTCGCATCCTTCTGCCCGGCCTTGGCCGCGCGGCCCTATCACGTCCGGCGATACCTCTGCGACGCGCCGGGGTGAGAAGCCCTTGCGGGCGCCGTGCCGCGGCGCGAGGCTGGCATGCGGTTTGCAAACCGGGAGCATCGCTAGGGCAACGACACGGCGCCGATCCGCTCCCAGGGCGGATCGGGGGCGCCGGCAACGGCGGGAGACCGAGATGGCCACCGAACGACGCCGCCTCCTCAAGCTCGCACCCGCCACCGCGCTGGCGGCCCCCGTCGTCATGGCACGGGCGGCGCTCGGCAACGACCCGATCAAGGTGGTCGGCATCCACGACACCTCGGGCGGCCTCGACATCTACGGGCAGCCGATGGTCGCCTGCCTGGACTACGCCGTTGCCGAACTGAACGAGGCCGGCGGGTTGCTCGGGCGCCCGGTGCAGCTCATCAACTACGACCCGCAGAGCAACATCCAACTCTACACCCAATTCGCCACGCAGGCGGCGACGCGGGACCGGGCGGCGGTGGTCCACGCCGGCATCACCTCGGCCTCGCGCGAGGCGATCCGCCCGGTGCTGCGGCGGTACAACACGCTCTATTTCTACAACACGCAGTACGAGGGCGGGGTGTGCGACCGCAACGCCTTCTGCACCGGCTCCACGCCGGCGCAGAACGTGAACAAGCTGGTGCCGCACGTGCTCTCCACCTGGGGCAAGCGGCTCTACGTCGTCGCGGCGGACTACAATTACGGCCAGATCACCAGCAAGTGGATCACGAAGTACGCCCGCGAGGGCGGCGGCGAGGTGCTGGCCGTGGACTTCTTCCCGCTCGACGTCACCGACTTCGGCGCGGCGATCAAGAAGATCCAGGCGGCGCGGCCGGACGCGGTGGTCTCCGCACTCGTCGGCGGCAACCACGTGGGCTTCTACCGGCAATGGGCGGCGGCGGGGCTCAAGTCGGCCATCCCGATGGCCTCCACGACGCTCGGCGGCGGCAACGAGAGCCTGCTGCTGACGCCGGAGGAGGGCAACGGCATCGTCTGCGCCTTCTCCTACTTCCAGGAGGTGGACACGCCCGCCAACAAGGCGTTCCTCCAGCGCTTCCGCGCCAAGTTCGGCGCCCGGACGCCGTACCTCGGCGGGGAGTTGGCCATGCGGACCTACACCGGGTTCCAGCTCTGGGCCGAGGGCGTCCGCCGCGCCAGGACGACCGACCGCATGAAGGTCATCGAGGCCCTGGAAAGCGGCGTTTCCCACGACGGGCCCGCCGGGCGCACCGTCCTCGACCCGAAGACGCACCACGCGACCGTCGACGTGCACCTGGCGCAGGTGGCCGACCGCGGCTTCAAGGTGCTCCAGACCTTCCCGCAGCAACCGCCCAGCGACACGGCATCGGTGTGCGACCTTGCCGCCAATCCGGGCAGCAACACGCAGCACGTGGTGGACGTCAGGATCTAGCGCCGTGGACCTCGCGCTCGCCGTCGGGCTTCAGGTGCTCACCGGCGTCGCCATGCTCGTCATCGTTTCGCTCGGCTTGGCCGTGGTGTTCGGGATGATGCGGGTCATCAACCTGGCGCATGGCGAGTTCATGATGCTGGGCGCCTTCGCGGCGGTGCTGGCCTCGGGCGCGGGGCTCTCCCTGTGGGTGGCGATGCTGGTGGTGGCGCCGGTCGCGGTGGGGCTGTTCGGGCTGGTGGTGGAGCGGCTGCTGATCCGCCGGCTCTACGGCCGCATGGTGGACACCATGCTGGCGACCTGGGGGCTGTCGCTGGCGCTGGTCGGCGGCATGACCATGCTGGTGGGCAACTCCGTGTCCGGCGTCTCGGCGCCGCTGGGCAGCGTGGCCATCGGCGGCTTCCGCACCTCGGGGTACGACCTGTTCCTGATCGGCGCCGCCGTGGCGCTGTCGCTGGGCGTGTGGGCGGCGCTGCGCTTCACGCGCTGGGGCTTGGTGGCGCGGGGCACGATGCAGGACGCCGAGACCGCTTCGGCGTTAGGCGTGGCGCCGGACCGGGTCTACGCGGCGACCTTCGTGGCCGGCGCGGCGCTGTCGGGGCTCGCGGGAGCGCTGCTCGCGCCGCTCTCCGGCGTGGTGCCGACGATGGGCGCGGCCTACATCGCGCGGGCCTTCATCACCGTCATCACCGGGGGCGCCGCCATCCTGGCGGGGACGCTCTCGGCCTCCGGGCTGCTCGGCACGGTGAGCACCCTGGGCACCTTCCTCAGCACGCCGGTGCTGGGCGAGGTGGCGATGCTGGCGGTCGCCATCGTGCTGCTGCGGCTGCTGCCGCGCGGCATCACCGGCCGCGTCTTCCGGCGGGCGCTGTGACGGCGGCGGGGCGCGCAGCGTTGCACATCGGCGCGGCGGCGGCGCTGGCAGCGGCGGCGGTCACGGTGCTGCCCGGGGCGCTGGAGCTGTTCGCGCTCATCAACGCCACGGTCTGGGCGGCGATGGCGCTGCTGGCGCTGTCCTTGGCCTTCGCCTGGGGCGCGGGCGGCATCCTGTGCTTCGGGCAGACGGCGTTCTTCGGCCTGGGCGGCTACGCCTACGCGGTGGCGGGCATCAATTTCGGCGACGGCGCGCTGGCGGTGCCGGTGGCGCTGGCGGTGGCGACGCTGGCGGCGGCGGCGCTGGGATGGCTGATGTTCTACGGGCGGGTAGGCGACGTCTACATGGGCGTCATCACCCTCACCGTGACGCTGATCCTGTTCAAGTTCGCCAACTCCACCGCGGGGGAGCAGTGGCGCATCGGCGCCGCGCCGCTCGGCGGGTTCAACGGCATCCCGCAGACGCCGCCGCTGAACTGGCCGGGCGAGCCGGACAACGCGCTGACGCCGGAGCAGGTCTTCGTCTTCGCCGTGCTCTGCCTCTTCGGGTGCTATGCCGCGGTGAAGCTGGTGCTGTTGACCCGCTTCGGCCGCGTCGCCGTCGCCATCAAGGAGAATGAGCTGCGGGCGGAGCTGCTGGGTTACGACGTGCGGGCGCACCGCCTGGGGGTGTTCACCATCGGCGGGGCGATGGCCGGGCTGGCGGGCGTGCTGTTCGCCAACTGCGTGTTCGTCAGCCCGACCATGTTCTCGCTGGCCTATGCCGGGCAGGTGGTGATCTGGGTGCTTGTCGGCGGGGTCGGCACCTTTGCCGGGCCCATGGCGGCCTGCGTGGCCTTGCAGGCGTTGACGGCCTGGGCGGGCACCGTGCCGGGCTTCGATCCCAACCTGTTGCTGGGCGGCGTGCTGCTGCTGGCGGTGGTCGCCGTGCCGCGGGGGCTGCTGCCGACGGCGCAGAGCCTGCTCGTCCGTCTCCGTCCACGGCCGCGGCGGCGCGGGGCCGAAGAACGGCCGATGGCGCCCGCCGAATGACCGCGCCGCCCCCTCTGCTCGCCACTGAGGAGCTGACCATGCGCTTCGGCGGCGTGGTCGCGGTGGACCGGGTCAGCGTCTCCATCGCCGAAGGCGAGCTGCGCTGCCTCATCGGGCCGAACGGCGCGGGCAAGAGCACCTTCTTCCGCTGCCTCACCGGCCAGTACCGGCCCACATCGGGGCGCGTGCTGTGGCGCGGGCGGGACGTGACCGGCTTCGACCCGTTCCGGATGGCGCGCTTGGGCATCGGCATCAAGACGCAGGTGCCGGCGCTGTTCGACGGGCTGCCGGTGGTGGAGGGCGTGCGCCTCGCCGCGCGGCGGCTGCACGGGGAGCGCGAATCCCGGCGCTTGGCCGACGCGGCGCTGGACCGCCTCGGCATCGCCCACCTCGCGGACCGGCCGGCGGGGCTGCTCGCGCACGGGCAGCGGCAGCTCGCGGAGCTGGCGACGGTGGTGGCGCCGGGGCCGGACCTCGTCATCCTGGACGAGCCGACGGCGGGCATGGGCGCGGAGGAGACGGCGCGCACCGCCGGGCTGATCCGCGAGCTGAACCGGGACCACGCCGTGGTGGTGGTGGAACACGACATGCAGTTCATCCGCGCCATCGCGCGCACGGTCACGGTGTTCCACCAGGGCCGGGTGCTGGTGCAGGACAGCGCCGACCGCGTTTTGACCGACCCGCGGGTGCGCGACGTCTACCTGGGGCGCGCCGCCGCATGATGGAGGCGGAGGGCCTCTACGCCGGCTACGGGCGCATCGGCGTGCTCGACGGGGTTTCGCTCCGGGTGGGCGCGGGCGAGTGCGTCGGCATCCTCGGGCACAACGGCACCGGCAAGACGACCTTGCTCAAGACGCTCATGGGCTTGCTGCCGGCGGCGCGCGGCTCCATCCGGCTGGACGGCGAGGCGATCGAGCGCCTGCCCGCGCACCGCCGCGCCCGCGCCGGGCTGGGCTACGTGCCGCAGGGCCGGCGCATCTTCCCGGCGCTGTCCGTGCGGGACAACCTGCGCTTCGCGGCGGCCGCCGCAGGACTGGGCGAGGAGGCAGCGGAGGCCGTGCTGGCCGACTTCCCGGAGCTGCTGCGGCTGCTCGACCGGCTTGGCGGCGCGCTTTCGGGCGGCGAGCAGCAGATTCTCGCACTCGCCCGCGCGCTGGTGGCGCGGCCGCGCCTGCTGCTGCTCGACGAGCCGACGGAGGGCATCCAGCCCAGCATCGTGCAGGCGATGGCCGAGCGCATCGGGGGCCTGCGTGCCGCGCGGGGCCTTTCCGTGCTGCTGGTGGAGCAGAACCTCGACTTCATCCGCGCCCTGTCCGACCGCGTGCTGCTGATCCACCGCGGCCGGATCGTGCGCGAGCTGCCCGCCGCCGGGATGGAAGACCCGGCGCTGGAACACGAGTTCATCGGCTGACCCCGGGAGGAACCGCCATGTCGCTGTTCACGGTCAAGACCCCCACCCTGGAGACGATGCGCGAGGTCGCGCAGGAGCTGGGCTTCGACAACATGGGCGACGACGACCTGCGCCTGCACATGAAGATGCTGGAAGGCAACTTCGCGGCCTACAACATCGTGGACCAGATGCCGGACGAGGTGCCGGAGGTGCGCTACCCGCGCACGCCCGGCCGCAGGCCGGCGCCGGATGAGAACCCGCACAACGCCTGGTACGTGAAGACCAGGGTGGAGGGCGCCGCCTCCGGCAAGCTCAAGGGCAAGGAGGTCGCGCTCAAGGACAACATCTGCCTCGCCGGCGTGCCGATGATGAACGGCGCCTCGACGCTGGAGGGCTACGTGCCGGACGTGGACGCGACGGTGGCGACGCGCATCCTGGACGCTGGCGGCACCATCGTCGGCAAGACGGTGTGCGAGTACTTCTGCTTCTCCGGCGGCAGCCACACCAGCAGCACGGGGCCGGTGCACAACCCGCACCGGCGCGGGTACTCCGCCGGCGGCTCGTCGTCGGGCAGCGGCGCCGTGGTGGCGGCGGGCGAGGTGCCGATGGCGCTCGGCGGCGACCAGGGCGGCTCCATCCGGATGCCGGCCTCCTTCTGCGGCATCTACGGCATGAAGCCGACGCACGGGCTGGTACCCTACACCGGGATCATGCCGATCGAGCTGACCATCGACCACACCGGGCCGATGACGGCGACCGTCGAGGACAACGCGCTGCTCCTGGAGGTGCTGGCCGGGCCGGACGGGCTGGACCCGAGGCAGTACGGCGCCGCGTCGAAGCCCTACCGCGACGCCATGGGCCGCGGCGCCGGGGGCTTGCGCATCGGCGTGGTGAAGGAGGGCTTTGGCTGGCCGCAAAGCATGGAGAAGTCGGACGCGGTGGTGCGCGAGGCCGCCGACCGCTTCCGCGGCCTCGGCGCCACGGTGGAGGAAGTGGAACTGCCGATGCACCGCAACGGAAGCGCGATCTGGCTGCCCGTGGCGGCCGAGGGCGCCACCATGCAGATGATGCACGGCAACGGTTTCGGCTTCAATTGGCAGGGGCTGTACGTCACCAGCCTGCTGGACGCCCACAGCAACTGGCGCGAGCGGGCGGACGAGCTGTCAGACTCGCTCAAGAACACGATGCTGATCGGCCACTACATGCTGACGCGCCACCGCGGCCGGTACTACGCCAAGGCGCAGAACCTGGTCCGGCGGCTGCGCGCGGCCTACGACGCGGCGCTCGCGCGGTACGACCTGCTGCTGATGCCGACCCTGCCGATGACCGCCAGCAAGCTGCCGGCGGCGGACGCGCCGGTGGACGAGGTCGTCGCGCGCGCCTTCGAGATCCTGCCGAACACCGCGCCCTTCGACTGCACCCACCACCCCGCCATGAGCCTGCCCTGCGGCACGGCGGACGGCCTGCCGGTGGGGATGATGCTCGTGGGGCGCATGTTCGACGAGGAGACGATCTACCGGGGCGCGGCGGCGTTCGAGAAGGGGGTGGATTGGAAGTCGATCAAGGCGTGACCGCGGCTTGGCCCACTTGCGCCTCCGATGAAGGGCAGTAACGTTCGCCCGCGAATGGCGGGCCGGCAGGACGGCTCGTAAGGAGGCCGAGGCATGAGCATCCGGAACCCTTCCCGCCGCGCCTTGGTGGGCGGGCTCGCGGCGGCGCCCTTGGCCCTCGCCGGAGCCTCCGGTACCCGCGCACAGGGCGCCGGGCCGATCCGGATCGGCGAGCTCAACTCCTACAGCCGCATGGCGGCGTTCGCGGTGCCGTACCGCAACGCCATGCAGATGGGGGTGGAAGAGATCAACAAGGCCGGCGGCGTCCGGGCCATGGGTGGGCGCCCCTTGGAGATGGTCTTCCGCGACGACGGCTCGACGCCGGGCGACGCGGTGCGGGTGGCCGAGGAGCTGCTCACCCGCGAGAACGTCTCCTTCCTGGCCGGCACCTTCCTGTCGAACGTCGGCCTCGCGGTCTCCGACTTCGCCAACCAGCGCAAGGTGCTGTTCCTGGCGACCGAGCCGCTGACCGACGCACTGACCATGGCAAACGGCAACCGCTACACCTTCCGCGTGCGGCCGAACACCTACATGCAGACCAGGATGCTGGTCGAAGCCGTGAAGGCGAAGGGCGTCAAGCGCTGGGCGATCGTGGCGCCGAACTACGAGTACGGCCAGTCGGCGGCGGCGAACTTCAAGAAGCTCATGGCCGCGGCGGTGCCGGGCTTCGAGGTGGTGGTCGAGCAGTTCCCGGCGCTGGGGCGGATCGACGCCGGCGCCACGGTCGGCGCGCTCGGCCGGGCGCGGCCGGACGGCATCTTCAACGTGCTCTTCGGCGCCGACCTGACGACCTTCGTGCGCGAGGGCAACACGCGCGGCCTGTTCGAGCGGCGGCTGGTGGCGAGCCTGCTGACCGGGGAGCCCGAGTACATGATCCCGCTCGGCGAGGAGACGCCGGAGGGCTGGATCACCACCGGCTACCCTTGGGACAAGATCGAGGAGCCGAAGCACAAGGCTTTCGTGCAGGCGTACCGCGCCGCGTTCAACGACACGCCGCGGCTCGGCTCTTTCCTCGGCTACGTGGTCGCCTACCTCATGCGCGACATGCTGGAAAAGGCGAAGTCCGCGGACACGGAGGCGATGGTCGCCGCGCTGGAGGACCTGCGTTTCGACACCATCGTCGGGCCGGCGGTGATGCGCGGCATCGACAACCAAGCGACGCTCGGCGCCTGGGTCGGCGAGACGGCGCTGAACGGACGCCAGGGCACCATGCGGAACTTCCGCTACGAGGACGGCGCCAACCACATGCACCCGGAGGAGGAGGCGCGCGCGGCGCGCAAGGATTGAGGCCCTTCTCCTGAGATGGATTTCTCCTTCGCCGCGACGCAGGCGCTCTCTGGGCTCGCCAGCGCGTCCTCGCTGTTCCTGATCGCCTCCGGGCTCACCATCGTCTTCGGCGTCACCCGCATCGTGAACTTCGCCCACGGCTCCCTCTACATGCTGGGGGCCTACCTGGCGGTGACGATCGTGCCGCGGCTCCTCGACGCGGCGTACTCGCCTTGGATGTTCTTCCTCGGCGTGCTCGCTTCGGCCGTGGCGGTCGGGCTGATCGGCGTGGCGATCGAGGTCCTGCTTCTGCGGCGCATCTACAAGGCGCCGGAGTTGTTCCAGCTCCTCGCCACTTTCGGCGTAGTGCTCATCGTCCAGGATTTGGTGCTGAAGGTCTGGGGGCCGGTGGACCTGCCGGGGCCGCGCGCACCTGGCCTCCGCCACGGCGTCGAAATCCTGGGCCAGCGCTTCCCGGCCTACGAGCTGTTCCTGATCGCCGTCGGGCCGGCGGTGCTGGGGCTGCTCTGGCTGCTGATGCAGCGTACGCGCTTCGGGGTGCTGATCCGCGCCGCGACGCAGGACCGCGAGATGGTGGGCGCGCTCGGCGTGAACCAGGCGCTGCTGTTCACGGGGACGCTCTTCCTCGGCGCGTTCCTGGCGGGGCTGGGCGGCGCGTTGCAGATCCCGCGCGTGCCGGCGAGCGCGCAGATGGACACCTCCGTCATCACCGAGGCCTTCGTGGTCACGGTGGTCGGCGGAATGGGGTCGGTGCCGGGGGCGTTCCTGGCGGCGCTCATCATCGGGCAGCTCCAGGCCTTCGGCATCCTGGTGTTCCCGAAGATCACGCTGGTGCTCGTTTTCCTGCTGATGGCGGCGGTGCTGGTGGTGAAACCCTGGGGCCTGCTCGGCAGGCCGGCCGCCGCTGGGCAGTCCGGCACGCCGGAGGGCATCCTCTCGCTCTCGCGCCCGGGGCGGTCCGAAACGCTGCTGGCCGCCTTCGCGGCCGTGGCGCTGCTGGCTGTCCCGCTGGTGGGCGACGCCTACACCACCAAGGTCGCCATCGAGGTGATGGTGTTCGCGCTGGCGGCCTTCTCGCTCCAGTTCCTGATGGGCGTGGGCGGGCTCGTCTCCTTCGGGCACGCCGCCTATTTCGGGATGGGCGCCTACGCGGCCGGGCTGCTGGCGACTGGGCCGTTGAAACTGCCGATGGAGGCGGCGCTGCCGCTGGCGCCGATCTTCGCGGGCGCGGGCGCGGCCTTGTTCGGCTTCTTCGTTGTGCGCCTGTCGGGCATCTACCTCGCCATGCTCACCCTGGCCTTCGCGCAGATCGTCTATGCGGTCTGCTTCCAGTGGGTGGAGGTGACGGGGGGAGACAACGGCGTCGTGGGCGTCTGGCCCTCGGCTTGGGCCGGCAGCCGGGAGGTGTACTTCTACGTGGTGGCGGTCCTGACCCTCGCGGCCATCCTGGCGCTGCGGCGGGCGATCCACGCGCCGTTCGGCTACACGCTCCGCGCCGCCCGCGATTCTGAAATGCGCGCCGACGCCATCGGCATCGACGTGCGGACGCACCGCTGGCTCGGCTTCGTGCTGGCCGGCGCGGCGGCGGGGTTGGCCGGGGGACTCTACGCCTTCTCCAAGGGCTCGATAGACCCGACCATGATCTCCATCCCGATGTCGGTGGACTTCCTCGTCATGGTCCTGGTCGGCGGCATCCGCACGGTGGCGGGGCCGCTCGTGGGCGCGGCGTCCTTCCACGCGCTGAGGGACTTCTTCATGCCGCTCACCGATTTCTGGCGGCTGTTCCTGGGCGCCTCCATCATCGCCCTGGTGCTGCTGTTCCCGCGCGGCATCGTGGGGGCGGCCGAGGGGCTGCGGGGCTTCCTGGCGCGCCGGCGAACGGTGGAGGCGCGGCCGGCGTGAGCCTGCTCGTCGTCGATCGGCTCAACAAGCGCTTCGGCGGCGTTTCGGCCGCCAAGGACGTCTCGTTCTCGCTGGCAGCGGGCGAGTTGCTCGCCGTCATCGGCCCGAACGGGGCCGGCAAGTCCACCACCTTCGGCATGGTCGGGGGGCAGTTGGCGCCGGACTCCGGGACGGTGGCGCTGGCGGGCGAGGCGATCACCGGGCTGCCGCCGCGGGAGATCTGGCGGAAGGGCGTCGGGCGGACCTTCCAGGTCGCGCAGACCTTCGTCTCGATGACGGTGGCCGAGAACGTGCAGATGGCGCTGGTGTCCCGCAACGGGCGCACCCGGAACCTCGTCGCGGACACGCGGGCGCTCCACCGCGAGGAGGCGCTGGCGCTGCTCGACGGCGTCGGGATGCGCGCCGACGCGGACCGGCCGGTGTCGGAGCTGGCCTATGGCGACGTGAAGCGCGTCGAACTCGCCATAGCGCTGGCCGCCGAGCCGAAGCTCCTGCTCATGGACGAGCCCACCGCCGGCATGGCCCCGAAGGAGCGCGCGGGCTTGATGGGGCTGGCGGCCCGCTTGGCCCGCGAGCGCGGGATCGGCGTGCTGTTCACGGAGCACGACATGGACGCGGTGTTCGCCCACGCGGACCGCATCCTGGTGCTGGTGCGGGGCGAGGTCATCGCGGCCGGGACGCCGGAGGAGGTGCGCGGCGACGAACGGGTGAAGCGGGTCTATCTCGGCGAAACCGGCGTCAAGGCGGCGCTGCGCGCCCGCAGGGAAGCGGTGGCGCCTTGAGCGCGGGGGGCGGTGCCGTCGTCCTGTCGGTGGAGGGCCTCCGCGCCGCCTACGGCCGGGCGCAGATCCTGTTCGGCGTGGACCTCGCCTTGCGCCGGGGCGAGGTCGCGGCGCTGATGGGCCGCAACGGCGCCGGCAAGACCACGACGCTGAAGGCCGTCATGGGCCTCGTCCCCCCGACGGGCGGCACGGTGGTGTTCGAGGGTCGGGACGTCACGGGGTGGGAGCCGTTCCGCATCGCCCGCCTGGGCCTCGGCTACGTGCCGGAGGAACGGCGCATCTTCACCGACCTGACCGTCTTCGAGAACCTGGAGGTGGGGCGCCGGCCCCTGGCCGACGGGCAGGCGCCGTGGACGCCGGAGCGGCTGTTCTCGATCTTCCCGAACCTCGCCGAAATGAGGGCGCGGCGCGCTTCGGCCATGTCTGGCGGCGAGCAGCAGATGCTGACCATCGCGCGCACCCTGATGGGCAACCCGCGTGCCGTGCTGCTGGACGAGCCCTCCGAGGGCTTGGCCCCGGTGATCGTGGAGCAGATGGCGGAGGCGGTGCTGCGGATGAAAGGGGAGGGCATCGCGGTGCTGCTGTCCGAGCAGAATCTGAGTTTCGCCTCCGCCGTAGCCGACCGGGCCTACGTGATCGAAAAGGGCGCGGTCCGCTACGAGGGCACGACCGCCGAGTTGGAGGTGCGGAGCGAGGTGCGGGAAGCGTACCTGACGGTCTGACGGCACCACCCTTGGCAAAGGGGCGGTTCCCGGGAAGACTGTTCGTTGGCGAACGAAAGGGGTCCTGCGTGCGGCGGCTGGCCGGCATCGACGTGGGCGGCACCTTCACCGACCTGATCCTGGCGGAGACGGGCGCGGATGGCGGCGTTTCCGTGCGGCTGGCGAAGGTGCCGACCACCGAGAACCAGGCCGACGGCGTGCTCGCGGCGGTGGAAGCGGCGGGGATCGATCCGGCCGGGCTAGACCTCGTCGTCCACGGCACCACCGCCACCACCAACGCGGTGCTGGAGCGCAAGACGGCGCGCGTCGGGCTCATCACCACAGAGGGGTTCCGGGACGTCCTGGAACTGGGCCGGCGCACGCGGCCCAAGCCCTACGGGCTGTTCGGCTCCTTCGAGCCGCTGATCCCGCGCGAGCTGCGCCGCGAGGTGCCGGAGCGCGTCATGGCGGACGGGCGTGTGCGCACGCCCCTCGACGAGGGCGCGGTGCGGGCGGCGGCGCGGGCGCTGGTGGAGGCCGGGTGCGAGGCCCTCGTCATCCACTTCCTTCACGCCTACGCCAACCCCGAGCACGAGCTGCGCGCCGGCGCGATCGCTCGCGGGGTGTGGCCCAACGAGTACGTCACGCTCGGGCACGAGCTGCTGTCCGAGTTCCGCGAGTACGAGCGCGGCACCACCGCTTCGGTGAACGCCGCCGTGCAGCCGATCCTCGGCCGCTACCTGGGTCGCCTGCGGGAGGAGTTGCGCGCCAGGGGCTTCGCCAGGGACCTGCTGGTGATGAGCGGCAACGGCGGCATGGTGTCGGCGGCCCGCGCCGCGGAGGAGGCGGCGAAGACCGTCATGTCCGGCCCGGCCTCCGGGGTGATGGCGGCGGCGGCGACCTTGGCGCAATCGGGCCTCACGGACGCCATCACCTACGACATGGGCGGCACCTCCACCGACGTCGCGCTGATCGCGGGCGGCGTGCCGGAGGTCTCGGCCGAACTGACGCTGGACTACGGCCTGCCCATCCACCTGCCGATGGTGGACGTGCGGACGGTGGGCGCCGGCGGCGGCTCCATCGCCAGCGTCAACCGGGCGGGCATGCTCCAGGTGGGTCCGGAGAGCGCGGGGTCGCAACCGGGGCCGATCGGCTACGGGCGGGGTGGCGAGCGCCCGACCATCACCGACGCCAACCTCATCCTCGGGCGACTCGACCCGGGCCGCCTCACCGCCGTGCGCTCGGGCGTCGCGCTCGGCGACATACGCGCGGCCTTCGCGCGGGAGCTGGCGGGGCCGCTCGGGATGGGCGTCGAGGAAACGGCCGAAGCGGTGATACGGCTCGGCAACGTGCATATGACGGGGGCGATCCGCATGGTATCGCTGTCGCGCGGCCACGACCCGCGCGGCTTCGTGCTGTTCGCCTTCGGCGGCGCGGGGCCGCTCCACGCGGTCGCGCTCGCCCGGGAGCTCGGCATCCCGGAAGTGGTGGTGCCGGCGCGGCCGGGCCTCACCAACGCGCTCGGCTGTCTGGTGGCGGATTTGCGCCAGGACCGGGTGAACACGCTCAACCGGCCGCTGGACTGGCTCGACATGGCGGAGGTGCAGGCGGTCCTCGAAGCGCAGCGGGACGGCGCGATCGACGCCATCGCCGCCGAGGGGACCGAGGTGGAGGGGGTGGCGGCGCTGCACGGGGCCGACATGCAGTTCCGCGGTCAAACCCACCTCATCCGCGTGCCGCTGCCGCGCACCGACGTGTCCAGGGAGGAAGTGCAGGCGCTGTTCGAGGCGGCGTACTTCAAGCGTTTCCAGGTGCGGTTGCCGGAGATCCGGGCCGTGGTCGTCAACCTCGTCACCTCCGCCATCGGGCGCCGCAAACCCTTCCCGCTCTCCTCGCTCCTCGACCGCTCGGCCCGCCGCGCCACCTTGGACGAGGCCCGCATCGGCCGGCGCCCCTTCTACGCCGAAGGGGGCTGGCGCGAGGCCACGGTGTACGCGCGGGACGCCTTGCCGGCCGAGGCGCGCATCGACGGGCCGGCGGTGGTCCAGCAGATGGACGCCACGACCGTCATCGAACCCGGCGCGGTCGCAATCGTGGACCACATCGGCAACTTGAGGATCAGGGCATGAGCGCGTTGGACGCCCTGACCCTCGCGGTGGTGCAGGCGGGCTTGCAGCAGGTCTGCAACGAGATGGATGTCGCCTTCTCGCGTTCGGCCTTCTCGCCCGTGATCGCCGAAGCGGACGACCGGTCGGACGGCATCTACGCGGCCGACACCGGCGCGCTCATCGCGCAGGGGGAATACGGCCTGCCGGTCTTCGTCGGCACCATGCAGCACTCCGCGGAGGAGCTGATCCGGCTCATCAAGGAGGGCGAGGCGGGCGCGCCGGAGCCGGGCGACATCTACGTCGTCAACGACCCGTACCTCGGCGGCACGCACCTGATGGACGTGCGCTTCGCCAAGCCCGTCTTCGTGGACGGGGAGCTGTTCTGCTGGCTCCAGAACACCGGGCACTGGCCGGACATCGGCGGCATGGTGCCAGGCGGCTTCTCGGCCCACGCGACGGAGGTGGAGCAGGAGGGCCTGCGCCTGCCGCCGGTGAAGCTGTTCAAGCGCGGGCAGATGGACCGCGAGATCTTCGCCATCATCTCCTCCAACATCCGCGTGGCGGACCAGCGCATCGGCGACATCAAGGCGCAGGAGGCGGCGCTCATGGTGGGCGAGGCCCAGCTCATGGACCTCGTCGCCAAGCACGGGCGCGCCACGTTGGAGGAGGCGATCGCAGAGATCCGGGCGCGCTCGGCCGAGCGGATGAGCGCGGAGATACGGCGCATCCCGGACGGCGTCTACCGCAGCGAAGCCTTCGTCGATTCGGACGGCGTGGTGGACGAGCCGCTCAGGATCGCGCTTGCCGTCACCAAGGCGGGCGACGGCCTCCTCTTCGACTTCTCCGGCTCGTCGCCGCCCTGCCGCGGGCCGATGAACTCGGTGATCGCCACCACCCGCTCGGCGGTCTATCTGGCGGTCAAGCACGTCTTCCCCGACGTGCCGATCAACGCCGGCACCTTCGAGCCGCTCACGGTGCTCCGCCCCGAGGGCACCTTCCTCGATGCGCGCTACCCGCGCCCCGTCTCCGGCTGCGCGGCGGAGGTGAGCCAGCGCATCGCCGAAGCCGTGTTCCTGGCGCTGGTCCAAGCGATCCCTAACCGGGTGACGGCGGCGCCGGCAGGCACCTCGGGCAACTTCGCGCTCGGCGGCTTCGACCCGGTGAAGGGGGCAGGGTACGTGATGTACCAGATCACCGGCGGCGGCTACGGCGGCAACGCGGAGCACGACGGGCTGACCAACGGCTGCTCGACCATCGGCATCTCGAAGACCGCGCCCGTGGAGGTCATGGAGCAGTACTACCCCGTGCTGTTCCGCCGCTTCGCGCTGCGCGAGGGCTCGGGCGGCGCGGGCGAGCACCGGGGCGGGTTCGGCGTGCATTACGAGGTGGAACTGCTGCGCGGCGAGGCGCGGGCTTCCTTCGTGATGGACCACGGGCGTTTCGGCCCGCCCGGCGTGCTGGGCGGCCGCGACGGGGCGCCGAACGTGGTGCGGATACACCGGGGCGGCGAGAGCTTCACCCCGCTGCATCTTTCCAAGGACCAGGACATCGCCATCCGGCCCGGCGACCGCGTCGAGGTGATGACGCCGGGCGGCGGCGGCTACGGCGACCCGGCGCGCCGCGACCCGGCCCTCATCCGCCGCGACGTCCGGCGGGGCTACTACACGCCAGAGCAGGCCGAGGCCTTGTGGGGCAGGAGCGGCTGATGCGCTATTTCCGGCCGGCCACGCTCACGGAAGCGCTCGACATCCGCCGCAGCGAGGACGTGGCCATCATCGCCGGCGGCACCGACATCTATCCCGCGCACGCCACCCGCCGCGCCTGGGGCGACCCTGGCCACAAGGACCTGCTCGACATCTCCGGCATCGCCGAGCTGCGCGGCATCGAGGACCGGGGCGACCACGTCCGCATCGGCGCGCTGGCGGCCTGGACCGATCTGGTCCGCGCCGACCGCCTGCCGCCGCTGTTCGACGGCATGAAGGAGGCGGCGCGCCAAATCGGCGGGATGCAGGTGCAGAACCGCGGCACGGTCGTCGGCAACGCCTGCACCGCCTCGCCCGCGGGCGACGGAATCCCGAACCTGCTGGCGCTCGACGCCGTTTTCGAGATCGCGGGCCAGGAGCCGTTCCGCGTGCCGGCGAGCGCTTTTTTCACCGGCTACCGCGCGACGGCTTGCGCCCCGCGGTGCATCGTGACCGGCATCCTGGTGCCGAAGCTGGGCGGCCGCGGGCGCTTCGTGAAGCTCGGCGCCCGGCGTCACCTCGTGATCTCGATCGCCATGGTCGCGGCCGTCGTCGAGGCCGATGGCGCCGGCCGCATCGTGGCGGCCAGGGTCGCGGTGGGCGCCTGTTCCGCGGTCGCGCGGCGCCTTCCCGAGCTTGAAGCGGAGCTCGCGGGCGTCCCGGTCGCGGACGCCGCCCGCTTGGCCGAGCCCCGGCATCTGGCGGGGCTTTCGCCGATCGACGACGTGCGGGCCAGCGCCGCCTACCGGATGACGGCGGCGCGGGCGCTCGTGGCCGATTGCCTGGCCGGCTTCGCCCATCCCGCCGCCCAGCGGAGGGCCGCTTGACGGCCGGGACCTTCACCTTCGTCGTCAACGGCGAGGGCCGCACGGTGCAGGCGCTGCCCTTCGCCTCGCTCGCCGACACCCTGCGCGAGCGCCTCGGCCTGACGGGCACCAAGGTCGGCTGCGAGGCGGGCGATTGCGGCGCCTGCACCGTGCTCCTCGACGGGGAGCAGGTCTGCGCCTGCTTGGTGCCGACGGCACAGGCGGAGGGCCGCGCCGTCACCACCATCGAGGGCTCTTCGGCGCTGGTGGAACGCCTGCGCGACGCGTTCCTCGCCCACGGCGCCGCCCAATGCGGCATCTGCACCCCCGGCATGATCATGGCCGCGGCCGACGCGCTGGCCCGCGACCCGCAGGCCGGCCGCGCCGCCGTGGAGGACGCGCTCGGCGGCGTGCTGTGCCGCTGCACGGGGTACGCGAAGATCGTGGAAGCGGTGATGGACGTGGCGCGCGGCGCCAACGCCCTCGTCCCCGCCGCGCCCGTTCCCGGCGGGGCGGTGGGCGCGCGCATCGCGCGCGTGGACGGGCGGCCGAAGGTGGACGGGACGGACCGGTTCGGCGCCGACCACCAACCGCCGGACGCCTTGTGGCTCCGCTTGGTCCGTTCGCCCCACGCGAGCGCGCGCTTCGCAATCGGCGACCTCGCGCCCGTGCTGGCCCGCCACCCCGGGCTGGCGCGCATCCTGACCGCTGGGGATGTCCCTGGCGCGAACTCTTTCGGCGTCTTCCCCGACACCAAGGATCAACCGGTGCTCGCGGACGGGGTCGTCCGGATGCGCGGCGACCCCGTGGCCGCCCTCATCGGCAGCCGCGACGCCGTGGAGGGCGTTCCCGATGCCGACCTGCCCGTAGCCTACGAGGTCTTGCCGGCGCTTTCCGGCCTGGCGGCGGCCCTGGCCGGAGGCGCGCCGGCCGTCCACGCCGGCATCCCGGATAACGTGCTGACGCGTGGCAACCTGGAGCGCGGCGACGTCGCGGAGGGCCACGCCCGTGCCGCCTCCACCGCGTCCGGCGCCTTCAGGACGTCCTTCGTCGAGCACGCTTACATAGAGCCCGAAGCGGGCTTCGCCCGGCGCGTGGGCGACCGAATCGAAGTGACCGCCTGCACGCAAGCCCCGGTGATGGACCAGGAGGAGGTCGCGCGGGTGCTCGGGCTGCCCATGGAAGCGGTGCGGATCGTCCCCACTGCTTGCGGCGGCGGCTTTGGCGGCAAGCTCGACGTTTCGGTGCAGCCGATCCTCGCGGTGGGCGCTTGGGTGACGGGACGTCCAGTGCGCGTCGTGTACTCGCGTACCGAGAGCATGGTGTCCTCCACGAAGCGCCACCCGGCCTCCATCCGCGCGCGCATGTCGGCGGACGCGGGAGGCCGCTTCACAGCCTTCGAGATGGACGCCGATTTCAACACCGGCGCTTACGCCTCCTGGGGGCCGACGGTGGCGAACCGCGTCCCGGTCCACGCCACCGGCCCCTACAAGGTCCCGCACGTCAGGAACCGCACCCGCGCCGTCCACACCAACGACCCGACCGCGGGTGCCTTCCGCGGCTTCGGCGTGCCGCAAGCGGCGATCGCGGGCGAGGCGCTGGTGGACGACCTCGCCGCGGCGCTCGGGATCGACCGTTGGACCATCCGGCGCCGCAACGCGCTCGGCCGGGGCGACGAAACGCCGTCCGGGCAGGTCTTGCGCGCCTCGGCCGGCCTGCCCGAATGCCTGGACGCGGTGCGGGAAGACTTCTTCGCCCTGGTGGCCCAGGCCGAGGCGGCCAACGCCCGGGGCCCGCGGGTGAAGCGCGGCGTCGGCATCGCCTGCATGTGGTACGGCTGCGGCAACACCTCGCTGCCCAATCCGTCCCGCATGCGGATCGCGCTCTCGGCCGAGGGCGGACTCACCTTCTTCAACGGCGCCGTGGACATAGGCCAGGGCTCGACCACGGTGCTGCTCCAGATCGCGGCGGACGCGCTGGGCCTGCCGCCGGACCGGTTCCGCAGCGTCGTCGGCGACACCGACATGACCCTCGACGCCGGCAAGACCTCCGCCTCGCGCCAGACCTTCGTGTCGGGCAACGCCGCGCGGCTCGCGGGCGAGGACCTGCGCCGCCGCGTCCTCGCGCTCGCCAACGCCGGGCCGGACGCCCGCCTTTCCCTGGACGGCGCGCGGCTCCGCATCGAGGACGGGCCGGCGAGCCGCGTCGTAGACCTGGCGTCGCTCGCCCCGGACGACACCGGCGCCGTGCTCGCCGGCGAGGGCCGCTACGACCCGCCGACCACCGCGCTCGACGCCAAGGGGCAGGGCGTCCCCTACGCGACCTACGGCTTCGCCGCCCAGGTCGCGGAAGTGGAGGTGGACACCGTCCTCGGCACGGTGAAGGTCCGCCGTGTCGTGGCCGCGCACGACGTCGGGCGCGCGGTGAACCCGACGCTGGTCGAAGGCCAGATCCACGGCGGCATAGCGCAGGGCCTGGGCTTGGCGCTGATGGAGGAGTACGTGCCCGGCCGCACGGAGAACCTGCACGACTACCTGATCCCCACCGTCGGCGACATGCCCGAGATCGCCGTGAAGCTGATCGAGGACCGCGAGCCGGAGGGGCCGTTCGGCGCCAAGGGCGTCGGCGAACCCGCGCTGGTCGCCACCGCGCCCGCCATCCTCGGCGCGATCCGCCACGCCACGGGCGTGCGCGTCACCCGCGTCCCCGTGCTGCCGCACCGGCTGCACGAAGCGCTCCAGACGCGGGTGGCGGCGGAATGAGCGCCGGTCCCCTTTCCCCGGAAGCGCGCTCAGACAAGTTCGGCGCGGCTGAAGAGGGTGGCATCGTCCGCTGCGACGCCTGCCCCGTTCTCTGCCGCATCCGCCCCGGTCGCGCCGGCGCGTGCTCCCGCTACGCCAACGAGGACGGGCGGCTCGTCCGCACCGATCCCGTCGTGCTGCTGCACAAGGCGGTCGACGAGGGCGGCAAGCTCGTGGCGTTCGAAACCGGCGAGTGGGACGGCGCGCCTCTCGACCCGGCGCGCACCTTCGTCACCGGCATCGGCTCCGGCACCACCTACCCGGACTACAAGCCCGCGCCCTTCATCGTCTCCGCCGAGCACGAGGGCGTGGACACCGTCACCGTGGTGACGGAGGGCATCTTCAGCTACTGCGGCGTCAAGGTGAAGATCGACACCGACCGGCACCTCGGCCCGGAGCGCGCGGCGGTGCGCGTCGGGGGCGAGGAGGTCGGGCACGTCACCACCGCCGAGTACGGCTCGCAGATGCTCTCGGTCGGCGGCGTGCGCCACCTCACCGGCGGCTCCAAGAAGGAAGGCAACACGACCTGCGATGCGCTGCTCCGCCTCTGCTCCGGCGAGGCGGTCGCCATGTCCATCGACGGCGGCCACGAGGTCGTGGTGCAGGCGGGCCGGGCCCCCGTCGTGGACGGCAAGCCGGAGAGCCGGATGCGCGTCGGTTGCGGCTCGGCGACGGTCGGCATCTTCGCCAAGCAGTGGCTCGGCCAAGCCGACGAGGTGGTCGTGGTGGACGACCACATCACCGGCGTCCTCACCGAGCACCAGGCCGGCCGCGTGCTCGGGATGCGCCCCGCCGGCGTCCGCGTGCGCGGGCGGAGGTCCACGCCCGGCCGCTACTTCCAGGTGGCGAACCCCGGCGTCGGCTGGGGCGGCACGGACATCGAGGACCCGCTCTCGGTCATCGAGAGGATCGACCCGGCGGTGGCCTGGCCCGGCCTCCGCCTGCTGATGACCTCCACCACCGGCGAGCACGCGCTGTGGTGCGTCCTCGACGAGGCGCTCCGGCCCGTCCCGGCCGGGATGCCCGAAGCGGTGCGCAAGGTGGTGGAGCGCATCGGCGAGAACTGCGAACCGTCGCTCTGCACCGTGCTGTTCATGGCCGGCGCAGGCGGCAGCCTCCGCGCTGGCGTGACGGAGAACCCCGTGCTGCTGACCCGCTCGGTCGCCGCGGGCGAAACGCGCGTCACCATGGGCGGGGCGCCGGTGTATCTCTGGCCGGGCGGCGGCATCACCGTCATGGCGGACGTGCTGCGCCTGCCGAAGAACGCCTTCGGCTCCGTGCCGACGCCGGCCATCGTCGCCCCCATCGAGTTCACCATGCCCCGCGGCCTCTACGCCCGCCTCGGCGGCCACATGGAGGACGTGGTGGCGATCGGCGACATCCTGCGCGACGTCGCGCCCGGTGCGCGGGTCGGCGCCTGGAACGCGGACAACCCCTGGCCGATGGGGCGGCCGCGCCCGCCCGCCGGCTAGATGCCCGAAGGGCCTTCCGTGCAGGCCCTCGGCGGCGGCCGGTTGCACCTCCAGCACGGGCCGATCGACGTGGTGCTGCGCGCTTGGGGCGCGCGGGATGCCGTCGCCGGGGCTTACGAAGCGGCCGTGGTGCGGTTCCGCACGGTGCTGCGCGAACTGGTCGAGGAACTGCCGGAGCTGCGGAAGGCCATGGACGACGGTCCGCGCGTCGAAGGCGCGGTGGCCAAGCGCATGGTCGCCGCCTGCCTCCCGCACGGCGGCGTGTTCGTCACGCCCATGGCGGCGGTCGCGGGCGCCGTCGCGGACGAGGTCCTGGCCGCCATGACCGGCGCCGCGACGCTCGACAAGGCCTTCGTCAACGACGGCGGCGACGTGGCCGTCCACTTGGCCGCGGGCGAAAAGATGGCGGTCGGATTGGCGGCGGACTTTTCGGAAGGGCCGGTGCCGGCCATCGATGGGCGGGCGTTGCTGCGCTCCGGGGACGGCATCGGCGGCGTCGCCACGTCCGGCCGGCAGGGCCGTTCCTTCTCCTTCGGCATCGCCGATTCCGTCACCGTGCTGGCCCGCGACGCCGCGGGCGCGGACGCCGCCGCGACGCTGGTGGCCAATGCGGTCGATCTGCCGGGCCACTTGGCGGTCCGCAGGGCTCCGGCCCGCGCGCTCGATCCCGACTCGGACCTGGGCGACAGGCCCGTCACCGTCGCCATCGGCCCGCTGGCGCGGGACGAGGTCGCCGCCGCCCTCGCCGGCGGGCGCTGCCGGGCCGAAGCCATGCGCGCCAGCGGGCTGATCCGCGGCGCGGCGCTGACCCTCCGCGGCGAAACCGTCGTCATCGGCGACGGCCGGTGTCTTTCGCCGCGCCGGGCGGAGCGCGGGCTCACGCGATGAGGACGACGCGCCGACCATCGAAAGGCGACGCCCCGGAGGCGCCTTCGGGGCTTTGAAGGGGTGGGTGCCCGCACGGGGCCGCCGCCCTGCGACCGGCGCCCTCAGCGCGCCCCTTCTCCTCAGCCCGGTCACGGGCAGGCTGGAAACGGGCCAAGGATCGCATGCCCGCCCCCGGCCGGCCCGCGTCGGTGGCCGCATCGGCGGCCTTGCTCGTGGCGTGCTGTTGGGCGGGGCGCCGCCCCGGCCGGCGACGAGCGGGTGGCCGCCCTCGGCGCCTCCACCCTCGCGCGGGCGCCTCTCCTGGACGACCCCTGATCCTTGGCGGCCGGCCGCCCCTACACGCAACCGGATGGCGAGCAGCGAATATACAACTATAAGTTTACATTTCGTGTCGAATGCCGTACTAAAAGTTTAGTGGATGGTTCGCGACGGACGCCGCGAGCGGGGGAGGTGACCGAGCCAGGCCTCGCCCCCTCGTGCGCCAACGGCACAGGGGCAATGGCATGAGCGGCACGAACGGCGACGACAACATCACCGGTACCTCCCGGGCCGACACCATCAACGCCCTCGGCGGCGACGACACCATCAGGGGCATCGGCGGCAACGACACGATCAACGGTGGCGCCGGCAGCGACACGGCGGTCTTTGGCGGCAACCGCAACCAGTACGTCCTCTCGCGCAACGCCGACGGTTCCGTCACCGTGGCCGACGTCCGCGGGGGCAACGCGAACGACGGCGTGGACACCCTGCGGAACGTCGAGTTCGCGCGGTTCGGCAACAACGGCAGGGACGTCGTCGACCTTTCGACCGTCGCACCCTGCTTCGCCGCCGGCACGCGCATCTGCACCGCGCGCGGCGAGGTCGCGGTGGAAGACCTGCGGCCGGGCGACCTCGTCGCGCTCGCGGACGGCGCCGGCTTCGAACGCGCGGTCTGGATCGGCCGCCGCACGGTGGACGTGGACCTCCACGCTTGGCCGGACCTGGTCCGCCCGGTGCGCGTCCGGGCCGGCGCCCTCGCCGAGGGTGTGCCCTCGCGCGACCTGCTGGTCTCCCCGGAGCACGCCTTCCTGATCGACGGCGCGCTGGTGCCCGCGGGGCTGCTGGCGAACGGCCGCAGCATCCTGTCGGAGCGGGGCATCCGCCGGCTGACCTATTTCCACGTCGAACTGCCGGCCCACGGCGTGATCCTGGCCGAAGGGGCGCCGGCCGAGTCCTACCTCGACGTCGGGAACCGCTCGATGTTCGAGGGCGGGAGCGTCGTCGCCTTGAACCCGCGCTTCGACGCGCCCGCTGGCACGACCGACGCCGCTTGGTGCGCGCCGCGCGTCGAAGGCGGCGAGGCGCTGGCGCGCATCCGGTCGCGCCTGCTCGAACGCGCCGAGGCCTTCGGCTGCGAGCAGACCGCCGAGCCGGACTTGCGCTTGGTGGTCGACGGCCGCGAGATCAGGGCGCGCCGCGCCGGGGGTGGCTTGCACCTTTTCGACCTCCCGGCCGGCACCGCCGAGGTGCGCATCGTTTCGCGGGCGGCCTGTCCGGCCGCCGAAACCGCCTCCTGGGGCGGCGACCGCCGTCTGCTCGGCGTGGCGCTCACCGGCCTCGCCCTGCGCGGCGCGGACGGCTTCGCGGTCGAGGTGCCGATCGGGGACGCCGCGCTCGTGCGGGGCTTCCACCCCGTCGAGCGGCAGGCGGACGGCCGCGCGCACCGCTGGACCGACGGCGATGCCGCGCTGCCCGCGCGGTGGTTCGCGCCCGCCCTCGGCGCGGGGCCCGTGACGCTGGAGGTCCGCGTCGGCGGTGCCGCGCGCTACTGGTTGCCGCGGACGCCGGCCGGGCGCGCCGACACCGCCGCGGCCTAGCCTCGGACGACGGGCCCGCGCCGGCGACAACCCGCGGGCCCGCCGATCCGCACCCACCCGGCGCCCGGTGGCCGCAGACCTCATTCCGTGGGCGGCGCCGGGCCCGCTTCGTGCTGATTTGCGCGCGCATTGGATTTGAGGCGTATCCGTGGACGGATTTGACCGAATCGGCTCGGTGGCGGCCGCCGGCCCGCTCGACGCGGGGGCGGGGGGCTCGGCAGCGGCGGCACCGGGCACCGCCATCCTCGGCGCCGCGCGCCGCACCGGCCACGTGGAGCACGTGAGCGCGGACCGGGTCACGGGCTGGGCTTGGGACCCCTCCGATCCGTTCGCCGCCGTCGAACTCGACGTGTTCCTGGGGGACCAGAGGGTGGCGCGCCTCACCGCGGACCGCGCCCGCAGGGACGTGCGGGACGCGGGCCACGGGACGGGCGACTACGGCTTCTCGCTGAGCGGGCTCTCCGGCCTTTTGTCCGAGTCCCGCGAGCGCCTGAGCGTCCGCTTCGCCGATGGCGGCTGCGACCTGCACGGCTCGCCGCGCTGGGTCGAGCGGCCCGACGCCGGCCTCGACGACCGTGCCGTGGATTTTGTCCGAAACGCGGTGGAAGCCGCGGTGCGCGCCGCCCGCAGCCCGGAGGACCTCGCAGGGCCGCTGGAACTGCTCGGGCGCTTGTTCGCCGGCGTCGTGGACGCGCGCATCGCGCTGGGCGCCGACGGTTCGCCGAAGGACGGGCCGCGCGCCCGGCTCGACGACTTGGCCTCCTGCGAGGCCGATGCGGGGCCGTTCGCCGACCTCGTGCGCGCCGCGCGCGCCCAGTACGCCCCGATCGAGCTGCCGCCGGTGCCGGAAACGCCGCGCGTTTCGGTCGTGATCTGCGCCCACAACCAGTTCGAGCACACCCGCCGCTGCCTCCTGTCGATCTCCGAGCAGGGCGCCCGCGCCGGCTTCGAGGTGGTCCTGGTGGACGACGCCTCGACGGACGCGACGCTGCTGGCCGAATTCGTGGTCACGGGCGGCGTCCGCGTCCTGCGCAACCCCCGCAACCTGGGCTTCCTCCGCTCCGCCAACCTCGGCGCGCGGGCGGCGCGGGGCGAGTTCCTGCTGTTCCTCAACAACGACACGGAGGTCGGCGAAGGCTGGCTCGACGAGCTCGTGCGGACCTTCGAGCTGATGCCCGAGGTCGGGGTCGCGGGTTCCAAGCTCGTCTACCCCGACGGCCGCCTCCAAGAGGCGGGCGGCATCGTCCGGCGGCTCGGTGACGCGGCGAACTGGGGCAACGGCCGCGACCCGGACGAGCCGCGCTTCTGCTACCTGCGCGATGCGGACTACGTGTCCGGCGCCGCGCTCATGGTCCCCCGCGCCCTGTTCGAGGAGCTCGGCGGCTTCGACGAGGAATTCGCGCCGGCTTACTACGAGGACACCGACCTCTGCTTCCGGGCGCGCCGGGCCGGGCGGCGCGTCGTGGTGCAGCCGCTGTCGCGCGTGGTGCACCACGAAGGGGCGAGCTGCGGCCGCGACCCGGCTTCCTGGGGGCACAAGCGCTTCCAGGCCGTCAACCAACGCAAATTCCTCCGCCGCTGGGAAGGCGTGCTGGCGCGCCTCGCCCCGGCCGGGCACGACCCGCGGCTGGAAGCGGAGCGGGCCGTCACGCGCCGCGCCGTGTTCATCGACGAAACTGTGCCGACGCCCGACCGCGACGCCGGCTCCAACGCGGCCTTCGAGCACATCCGGCTGTTGCAGGCTTCCGGCCACAAAGTGACGTTCCTGCCCGCCGGCAACATGGCGCGGATCGAGCCCTACACGGCCGATTTGCAGCGTTTGGGCGTCGAGTGCCTCCACGCCCCGCACGTCCGCTCGGTGGAGGAGGCGTTCCGGGACATGGCCGTGGCGCCCGACGTGGTCTACCTGCACCGCCACGGCAACGCCGCGAAGTACGCCGGCTTGGTCCGCGAGCACTTTCCCCTGGCGCGGTTGGTCTATTCCGTCGCCGATCTGCATTTCCTGCGCTTGCGACGGCAAGCCGGGATCGAGGGGGACGCGGACCTGGAGGCGCGGGCGGCGCGGCTGGAGCGCTCGGAACTCGGTGCGGCGCTCGAAGCAGACGCCGTCATCGTCCACTCGCACGTGGAAGCCGAATTGCTGAGCCGCGCCGCGCCGGGCGCCGCCGTTCACGTCGTGCCCTGGACGGTCCGGACCCGGCCGGCGGCCGCGCCCGCGTCGGCGCGGTCAGGCGTGGCCTTCATCGGCGGCTATGCCCACCCGCCGAACGTGGACGCCGCGCGCCACCTGTTGCGAGCCGTGCTGCCGCGGGCGCGCGAAGCGATGCCCGGCCTGCGCGCCCTGCTGGTCGGCGACGGCCTTCCGCGTGACGTGGCGGCCCTCGCAGGCCCGGGCGCCGAGGTCCTGGGCCACGTGCCCGACCTGGGGGAGGTGTTCGACCGGGTCCGCTGCACCGTTGCCCCATTGCGCTACGGCGCCGGCATCAAGGGCAAGGTGCTCACGAGCATGGCCCACGGCGTCCCCTGCGTGATGTCGCCGGTCGCCGCCGAGGGGATCGCCTTGCCGGAACCCCTGGGTTGGCTCATCGCGGGCTCCGACGCCGAGGCGGCGGCGAAGATCGTCGCGCTGCACCGGGACGACCCGCTCGCCGAGCGGCTGGGGGAAGCGTGCCTCGCCTTCGTGCGGGAGGAGTTCGGGGCCGAGTCCGTGGGGCGCAAGCTGGCGGCCGCCGTGACCGGGTGCCCGGAGGAGGGCCGCTCGGCGCCACGCTGACCGTCGCTGCGCGTTCCGGCGGCTTCACCCCGGCGCGCGGCGCGCGCATGCTGCGGCTTGGCACCCACGGACCGGGGAGGCGCGCATGGCGAGGCTGGAACGGATCGAGGCGGGCTTCTACCGCATCCCGTTACCCGAGGTGCTGACCGACAGCACCCACGGCGCCATGCGCGCCTTCGAGATCGTCACCGCCCGCGTCCGCGACGCCGACGGCGCGGAGGGCGTCGGCTACACCTTCACCGTCGGCCGCAACGGCGGCGCGGTCCACGATACCCTGGCGCGGGAGATCGCCGAGCTGGTTGTGGGCGAGGACGCGGACCTGATCGAGGCGCTGTGGCGCCGCGTCTGGTGGGCGCTGCACTACGGCGGCCGCGGCGGGCCGACCGTGCTGGCGCTGTCGGCCTTCGACACCGCGTTGTGGGACTTGAAGGCCAAGCGCGCGGGCACCGCGCTGTGGCGCCTGCTGGGCGGCCACGACCCGCGCGTGCCCTGCTACGCCGGCGGCATCGACCTGGACCTGCCGCTGGACGCCCTGCTGCGGCAGACGGACGCGAACCTCGCCCGCGGCTTCCGCGCCATCAAGATGAAGGTCGGTCGCCCGGACCTGCGCGAGGACGTGGAGCGCTTGGCAGCCATGCGCGCGCACCTGGGCGGGAACTTCCCGCTGATGGTGGACGCCAACATGGCCTGGACCGCGGACCAAGCCATCCGCGCCGCCCGCGCCTTCGCCCCCCACGACCCTCTATGGTTGGAAGAGCCGACCATCCCCGAGGACGTGGCCGGCCATGCCCGCATCCTGCGCGAGGGCGGCCTGCCGATCGCCGCGGGCGAGAACCTGCGCAGCGTGTGGGAATTCCAGGCGCTGATCTCCGCCGGCGGCGTGGCCTATCCGGAGCCGGACGTGACCAATTGCGGCGGCGTCACCGCCTTCATGAAGGTCGCGCGGCTGGCGGAGGCGTTCAACCTGCCCGTCACCAGCCACGGCGCGCACGACATCACGGTGCAACTCCTCGCCGCCTGCCCGAACCGCTCCTTCCTGGAAGCGCACGGCTTCGGCCTGGACCGCTTCGTGGGGCACCCGCTGCGGATCGAGGAAGGCCGCGCCGTGGCGCCGGACCGCCCGGGCCATGGCGTTTCCTTCGACTGGAACGCGCTGGAACCGCTGCGCGCGACCTAACGGTAGATCAGCGTCGGCAGCCACATGACCAGCCCTTCCCAGTAGGTGACGAGCGCGAGGCAGAGGAAGAGCGGGATGAGGAAGGGCGCGCAGGCGCGCGTGGTCTGCTCGAAGGTGAGGCCGGACACGCGGGACAGGATATAGAGCACCATTCCGACAGGCGGCGTCACGAGGCCGATCATGAGGTTCAGGACCATGATCAGGCCGAAGTGCACCGGGTCCACGCCGATGGCCGCCATCAGCGGCAGCAGCACCGGCACCAGGATGGTGATGGCCGCGACGGTTTCCAGGAAGCAGCCGACGAGCAGCAGGAAGACGTTCACCAGGAGCAGCACCGCCCAGCGCTCGCTGGTGATCGACAGGACGAGGCCTGCGACCTCGTCGGTGATGCGCGTGGTGGTGACGATCCAGCCGAAGATGCTGGCGCCTGCCACGATCAGCAGCACCACCGCCGTGGTTTCGATGGTCTCCATGGAGACGCGGAGGAAGCTCCGCCACGTCAAGGTGCGGTACACCGCGGCGCCGAGGAACAGGGCGTAGGCCGTGGCGGCGATAGCGGCCTCGGTCGGTGTGAAGGCGCCGGAGGTCATGCCGCCCACCAGCAGCACCGGCGTCATCAGCGGCAGGAAGGCGCGAGCGGCGGCGTGGCGCAGCCGATCCCAGCGGAACTCGGCGTCGCGGTCGAAACCGCGGCGGTGGGCGGTCACGGCGACGGCGCCCATCAGGGTGCCCGCCATCAGCAGGCCCGGGATCAAGCCGGCCGCGAAGAGCTGGCCGACGGAGGCGTTGGCCATCACGCCGTAGATCACCATGGGCAGGGAGGGCGGGATGATCGGCCCGATGGTGGCAGAGGCGCCCGTCAGCCCCACCGCGAAGGGCAGCGGGTAGCCGTGGTCGCGCATCGCCTTGATCTCGATGGTGCCCAGGCCCCCGGCGTCGGCGACAGCGGTGCCGGACATGCCGGCGAAGATCACGCTGCCCACCACGTTCACGTGGCCGAGCCCGCCGCGCAGCCAGCCCACGAGCGCGGTGGCGAAGGAGTAGATGCGCTCCGTGATGCCGGCGCTGTTCATCAGGCTGCCGGACATGATGAAGAAGGGCACGGCGAGCAGCGGGAAGCTGTCCACCCCGGCCGCCATGCGGTGCAGGACCACGAGCGGCGGTGTCGCGCCCTCCGCCAGCACGTAGAGCAGCGACGACCCGCCGAGCGCGACCGCCACCGGCACGCCGAGCAGCAGCAGGCCGAGGAAGGAGGCGAAGAGGAGCGCCGTCACAGCTTCACGCCCCCCGCGCCCGGTTCGGGCGCGACCTCCGGCTCGCCCTCCCGCCAGCGGCGCAAACCGTGCAGGGCGGAGCGGACCGTGGTGAGCACGAGGCCGAACAGGATGCCGTAGTAGACGATCGCCAAGGGGTACTCGACCGCGATCATCGGCTGGAACCGCATCGCTTCGCTGACCTGCCAGCAGAGGAAGGCGGAGACGGCGAAGAACGCCGTCGCAACCGCCGCGACGAGCGCGTGCGCGACCCGGCGCGCGCCCCGGGGCAGCTTGTTGAGCAGGAACTCCACGGCGATGTGCGCCCCCCGCCGCGCCGCCATCGCGCTGCCGGCGAAGGTGACCACCATCAGCAGGTACTGGGCGATCTCCTCCGTCCAGGTCAGGCTGTCGTTGAGCACGTAACGGGTGAAGAATTGCAGGAACACCACGCCCGCCAGCGTCCAGAAGAGGAGGAAGGTGATCCAGTCCTCCGGCGCGATGTCCAGCGGCGGTTCGGGGTGGGCCGCGGCCTCCTCTTCGGCCAGCTTGGCGAAGAGCGTCTCGGCGTCGTCCTTCGTCGCCATGGCTCAGCCCGGACGGCTGGCGATGGCCTGCAAACGGTCGTACTGCTCGCGCGTCCAGCCGGCGCCCGCCTGCGCGTCGTTGTGCAGGGGCGCGGCGGCGGCGCGGAAGGCGGCGCGGTCGGGGCGCAGCACGGTCTTGCCCTGCCCCTCGAACCAGGCCGGCAGCTCCAGCTCCTGCTTGCGGATCTCGGCCGAGGCGCGGTCGGAGGCTTCGCGCAGCACCTGCTGGAACGTGCCCTTGTCCGCGTCGTTCAGCCGACGCCAGGTGCCGCCGCTCACGATGGTCAGCAGGCTTTCCGTTATGTGGCCGGTGAGCGAGATGTGGCTCTGCACCTCGTAGAACTTCTTGGCCTGGATGGTCGGCAGCGGGTTCTCCTGCCCGTCCACCGTGCCTTGCTGGAGCGCCAGGTAGACCTCCGCGAAGGCGATGGGGGTGGCGTTGGCGCCGACGCTGCGGGTGAACATCAGGAAAAGCGGCGCCTGGGGCACGCGCAGCTTCATGCCGCGCATGTCCTCCGGCCGCGTGATCGGCTTGTTCGCCGTGACGTGCCGCTCGCCGTAGTAGGTGAGGGCGAGCGCTTGGTGGTTGGTCTGGCGGCTGTAGCCGGCCATCAGCTCGCGCAGGAGATCGCTGCCGCGGTAGGCGCTGAAGTGTTCGTAGTCGCGGAACACGTAGGGCGCGTTGCCGACGGAGATCGGGCGGAAGGTGGAGCCGGCGAAGGCGACGCCCGTGTAGATCATGTCCACGGTGCCGAGCGCGAGGCCCTGGTTGATGGTGGGCTCGTTCCCCAGCGCGCTGGCCGGGAACACCTCGACCGTCCAGCGCCCGCCGGTGCGGTCACGGATCTGCTCGGCTGCCCAGAGGGCCTGGGTGTGGTAGGGCTCGTTGGTTTCGTACACATGCGCCCAGCGCAGACGCGACTGCGCGCCGGCCCGGGACGCGGCCAAAGCGGGCACGGCCAAGGCCGCCGCGACGAACTTCCTGCGGAGCATGCGTTTCTCCCTCGCGGTCCTTGGCGCCGTGGCCGGCCGCCGTTCGCGCCACCATGCCGGACGGCGGCGCTGCGCGGCAAGCCCGGCGCCTTGGAAACAGGGCTCGCGCCCGTGCGGGGCGCTTCTGTTCCGCACGCGCGGACAGCACGCCGCCTCGCTCGTCGGCGCCGCGCCTCCGAGCATCGAGCGAAGGATTCGAGCGATGGAAAACGTCTGGAACTACCCGAGGCCGCCCGCCCTGGAACCGGTCGCCCTGCGCGTGCGCATCGACTTCGCGGGCCGCACGATCGCTGCGACCGATGCGGCCTACCGCGTGCTGGAGACGTCGCACCCGCCGGTCTACTACCTGCCCTGGGCCGCGTTCACCGGTTGCGCGCTCGAGCCGGCGCCGGGCCGCAGCTTTTGCGAGTGGAAGGGCGAGGCGCGCTACTGGACCATCCGTGCCGGCGACCGCGCGGCGGAGCGGGCGGCCTGGGGTTACCCGGACCCGGCGCCCGCCTTCGCCGACATCCGCGACCACTTGGCGGTGTACGCCGGTGCGATGGACCGTTGCTTCGTCGGCGACGAAGCGGTCACGCCGCAGCCCGGCGGCTTCTACGGCGGTTGGATCACGCGCGATCTCAAAGGCCCGTTCAAGGGCGGGCCAGGCACCATGGACTGGTGAACCGTGCGGCCCCGGTTTCCGCAAAGGGCTCCATGCGGCGGGCGCGCCGCCGCGGCCGCCAGCGGAACCGTCTTCCCCGTCAGGCGAGTTCCGCAGCGGCCGGGATGAAGGGCAGGCCGGGACCGGCGACGCCCTTGGCGTTGAGCACGGCGCGCAACACCGCCGCCGCGGTCACACGCGCCGCGAGCACCGAGAGCGCCATCATGTTGCCCGGAAGGCCGCTCTTGCCGGTCGCCAGCGCGAACATGGCGTCGCCGTCCCACATGGTGTGGACGGGCTCGATCGTGCGCGCCAGCCCGTCGTGCGACACCTGGGCGAGCCGCCGCGCCTGGGCCTTGGTCAAGGCGGCGTCCGTCGCAACCACGCCGATGGTCGTGGCCATGCCCGGTTGCAAGGCGGGCGGCAGCTCGCCGCGCAGGATCGCGTCCGCCGCGCCCAGCCTGCGCCGCCCGTCCTCGGTCCGCGACCCGGCGAGCACGGCGCCGGTCGCCGGGTCCACCACGTCGCCCACCGCGTTCACGGCGACGATCGCGCCCACCGTCACCCGGCCCGCCCGCACCGCCGCGGTGCCGATGCCGCCTTTCATGGCGCGGGAAAGGCCGAACAGCTTGCCCACCGTGGCGCCCGCGCCCGCGCCGACGGAGCCCTCGGCCGGCGCCTCGGCCGACGCCGCCTCGCAGGCGCGGTGGCCGGCGGCGGCGTCGGGGCGGACGCGGTGGTCGCCGACGCCGAGGTCGAACAGGATGGCGGCGGGGACGATCGGCACCCGGGCGGGACCGGCGGGAAAGCCGATCCCGCGCTCCTCCAGCCAGCGCACGACGCCCGCCGCGGCGTCCAGCCCGAAGGCGCTGCCGCCGGACAGGAGCACGGCATGCACCTTGTCCACCAGGTTGGACGGGTCGAGCAGGTCCGTTTCCCGCGTGCCCGGGGCCGCGCCGCGCACGTCGACGCCGCCGGTCGCGCCCTCCTCGGCGAGGACCACGGTGCAGCCCGTCGGCCGCCGGTGGTCCGTGAAGTGGCCGACCTTCACGCCCGGCACGTCGGTGATGGCGCCGCCGAGGAGGCGCGGCCCCGCGGCTTGGCCTTGCGCGTGGGCCAGGAGGCCGCCGTCGCCGGGCAGGGCCGCCGCGCCCAGCCCGAGCGCGGACCCTGCCGCGAGCTTCCTGCGGTTCATGCTCCCTCCTCGCCGCTCCCCCGTTTCGTCGAGCGACCCCGGCGCGCGGTCACTCGGCCGCGGTCGCGTAGGGGATGTTGCGGCCGCCGTAGCGGCGGACGCGCACGTTGGCCTGCTCGGCGTGGTCGGCGAAGCCCTCCAGCATGCACAGCCGCGAGCAGTACTCGCCTACCATCGCTGAGGCCGCGTCGGTCAGCACGCGCTGGTAGGTGCAGGTCTTGAGGAACTTGCCGACCCAGAGCCCGCCGGTGTACCGCGCCGCCTTGCGCGTGGGCAGGGTGTGGTTGGTGCCGATCACCTTGTCGCTGTAAGCGACCTTGGTGCGCGGGCCGAGGAAGAGCGCGCCGTAGTTGGTCATGTTTCTCAGGAGATAGCCCAGGTCGCGCGTCATCACCTGGACGTGCTCCAAAGCGATGCGGTCGGCTTCGCGCACCATCTCCTCGTCGGAGTCGCAGACGATTACCTCGCCGAAGTCGTCCCATGCCTTCCGCGCCGTCGCCGCCGTGGGCAGGATCGAAAGCAGGCGCTCCACCTCCGCCATCGTCTCCTTGGCGAGCCGCTTGGAGGTGGTGAGCAGCACGGCGGGGCTGTCCGGGCCGTGCTCGGCTTGCCCGAGCAGGTCCGTGGCGCAGAGTTCGGCGTCCACCATCTCGTCGGCGATCACCAGCGTCTCCGTAGGGCCGGCGAACAGGTCGATTCCGACGCGTCCGAAGAGCTGCCGCTTCGCCTCGGCCAAACGCGCTGTCGGGGCCGACCAGCATGTCCACCGGCGCGACCGCGCGGGTGCCAAGCGCCATGGCGCCGACGGCTTGCACGCCGCCGAGGCAGAAGATCCCGTCGGCCCCGGCCAAGTGTTGGGCGGCGACGATGGCGGGCGCGGGCCGCCCCTGGAAAGGCGGTGCGCAGGTCACCACACGGGGCACGCCGGCGACCTTTGCAGTGATGACCGACATGTGCGCGGAGGCGAGGAGCGGGTACTTGCCGCCGGGCACGTAGCAGCCGACGGAGTTGACCGGGATGTTCTTGTGCCCGAGCACGACGCCCGGCAGCGTTTCGATCTCGATGTCCCGGAGGGCGGCCCTCTGCTGCTCGGCGAAGTTGCGCACCTGTTCCTGGGCGAAGCGGATGTCCTCGATGTCACGGGCCGAGAGCTCCGAGAGGCACGTGCGGACCTCCGCGTCGGTCAGCCGGTAATCGGCGCGGTCCCATTTGTCGAAACGGACCGACAACTCGCGCACGGCGTCGTCGCCGCGGTCGGCGATGTCGGCCAGTATGCGTTCGACCGTCGCCCGCACCTTCGCGTTGTCTTCGGCCGCGGCGCTCGCGTCACGACCCCGCTTCAGATAACGCGCCATGCCTCCCTCCCTGCATAAGCGTCCGCAAGGGCCACTGGCCCCCGGACGCGTCAACCGATGTGTTGTCCGCTCAATCGCCGTCGAGCATCGGCAGGTCCAGGCCCTCCTCTCGCGCGCAGGCGATGGCGTCGTCGTAGCCGGCGTCGGCGTGGCGCATGACCCCGGTGCCGGGGTCGTTGCGCAGCACGCGGGCGAGGCGGCGGTCCGCGTCCGGCGTGCCGTCGCAGACGACCACCATGCCGGCGTGCTGGCTGAACCCCATGCCGACCCCGCCGCCGTGGTGCAACGACACCCAGGTCGCGCCCGAAGCGGTGTTCAGCAACGCGTTGAGCAGCGGCCAATCGGACACGGCGTCCGAGCCGTCGCGCATCGCCTCCGTTTCGCGGTTGGGCGACGCCACCGAGCCGCTGTCTAGGTGGTCGCGGCCGATGACGATCGGCGCCTTCAATTCGCCGCTGGCCACCATGGCGTTGAAGGCACGGCCGAGGCGGGCGCGGTCCTTCAGCCCGACCCAGCAGATGCGTGCCGGCAAGCCTTGGAAGGCGATCCGCTCGCGCGCCATGTCGAGCCAGGTGTGGAGGTGCAGGTCGTCTGGGATCAGCTCCTTCACCTTGGCGTCGGTCCGGTGGATGTCCTGCGGGTCGCCGGAGAGCGCGGCCCAGCGGAAGGGGCCGACGCCGCGGCAGAACAGCGGGCGGATGTAGGCGGGCACGAAGCCCGGGAAGCCGAAAGCGTCCGAAACGCCTCGCTCCTTGGCCATCTGGCGGATGTTGTTGCCGTAATCGAGCACGGCGGAGCCTTGGCGCTGGAACTCCAGCATGGCCCGCACCTGCGCCGCCATCGAATCCTTCGCGGCCTCCACAACGGAGGCGGGGTCGCGCTCCCGGCGCTCCCGCCACTCCGCCATGCCCCACCCCGCGGGCAGGTAGCCGTTGAGCGGATCGTGCGCCGAGGTCTGGTCGGTGACGCAGTCCGGCACGACGCCGCGCTCCAGCAGCGCCGGGTAGACCTCGGCGGCGTTGCCGAGCAGCGCGATCGAGCGGGGCCGGTTGCCGCCGCGCGCCTCGTCGAGCAGGCGGAGCGCCTCGTCCAGCGAGGCCGCCTTGGCGTCGCAGTAGCGGGTGCGGATGCGGAAATCGATGCGGCTCTCGTCGCACTCGACGCAGACGGTCGAGAAGCCCGCCATGGTGGCGGCCAGCGGCTGCGCCCCGCCCATGCCGCCGAGTCCGCCCGTGAGGATCCAGCGGCCCTGCGCCCGGCCGCCGAAGTGTTTCTCTGCCACCGCGCAGAACGTCTCGTAGGTGCCTTGGACGATGCCTTGGCTGCCGATGTAGATCCAGGAGCCGGCCGTCATCTGGCCGTACATCATCAGCCCCTTGCGGTCCAACTCGTTGAAGTGCTCCCAGGTCGCCCAATGCGGCACCAGGTTGGAGTTGGCGAGCAGCACGCGCGGCGCGTCGACGTGGGTTTCGAACACGCCCACTGGCTTGCCGGACTGCACCAGAAGGGTCTGGTCGTCCTCCAACCGGCGCAGCGTCTCCAGGATGCGGTCGAAGCTTCCCCAGTCGCGCGCGGCCCGGCCGATGCCGCCGTAGACGACCAGCGCCTCCGGGTGCTCCGCCACTTCGGGGTCGAGGTTGTTCTGCGCCATGCGGTACGCGGCTTCCGTGAGCCAGCTCTTGCAGGCGCGCTCGGTTCCGCGCGGCGCGCGCACGACCCTGTTGGACAGACGGTTGCCGGTCATCGGACGCCTCCTCGGTCCAAGGTTCGCCCGGCCGGCCGTGCCCGCTGCGGCACGGCGCCGGGGACGGCCCTCACGCCACGATCTCACCTCCCAGCACGCGCTGCCAGAGGCGCGGCGCCATGGGTTCGTAGACGAGGGCGTTGGGGTGCGGCACCGACCACAAGGCGAGGTCGGCGTCCGCGCCCCCGGCCAGCACTCCCCGCCGGCCGGCGAGGCCGAGCGCGCGCGCCGCCTCCCGCGTGATAGCGGCGAACGCCTCCTCCACCGTCAGCCCGAACAGCACGCACGCCATGTTGGCCGCCAATCGGAGCGATGCGAAGGGCGAGGTGCCGGGGTTCAGGTCGGTGGCGACCGCCATCGGCACGCCGGCCCGGCGCAGCGCTTCGACGGGCGGGCGTTGCGTTTCGCGCAGGAAGTAGAAGGCGCCGGGCAGCAGCACCGCGCAGGTGCCGGCGTGCGCGAGCGCCTCGACACCCGCCTCGTCGAGGTACTCGACGTGGTCCGCGGAGAGCGCGCCGTGGGACGCGGCCAAGCGGCTGCCGCCGAGGTTCGAGAGCTGCTCCATGTGGCCCTTGACCGGCAGGCCGAGCTCGCGGGCGCGGCCGAACACGCGCGCGCACTGTTCCGGCGAGAAGGCGATGCGCTCGCAGAACACGTCCACCGCGTCCGCCAGCCCTTCGGCCGCGGCGGCGGGCAGGATGGCGTCGCAGACGTGCGACACGTAGTCGTCGGCGCGGCCCTCGAACTCGGGCGGCACGGCGTGGGCCGCGAGCAGTGTGGTTGTGGCCCGGACCGTTACCAGCGAAGCCACGCGCCGCGCTGCGCGGAGCTGCTTCAATTCGTCGGCGAGGGTGAGGCCGTAGCCGGACTTGATCTCCACCGTGGTCAGCCCTTCGGCGAGAAGAGGCGCGAGCCGCTCCGCCGCCGTCCGCGCCAACTCCTCCTCCGAAGTCGCGCGCGTGGCCCGGACGGTCGCGCGGATGCCGCCGCCGCCGGCCGCGATCTCCGCGTAAGAGGCGCCGGCGAGCCGCCTTTCGAATTCGCCCGCCCGGTCGCCGCCCCAGACGAGGTGCGTGTGGCAGTCGACGAGGCCCGGCGTCATCCAGCGCCCGGCAGCGTCCACCGCCTCCTCGCCCGATGCCGGCCGCCAATCCCGCATCGGCATTACGGCCTCGATCCGCCCGTGCCTGGTGCGCAACGCGTGCGGACCCTCGAGCGCGCCGTACGGGTGGCCGGATGACGGGTCCATCGTCGCCAGCCGCGCGTTGATCCAGCTACGCGCCCGCGCCTCGGTGGTGCCCATTCGGCCGTCCCCTCGGAAACCGGACCTGCGACAGCGCCGCCGCGACGGTCCATGCCGATGCGTCCGAACATTCCGCCGGCCCGTGCGATGGCCGGGATTGCGGCCCCCGGCCGGCCGCGGCCGGACCGCGCGCCTCGGCTCCGTCGCGCCCGAGCGTCTGTTTCATGGCACTGCGGGCGAAGCGTATGCGGCGCCGCCGGCTCCATCAAGGAGCCGTCTTGCCGCGCGGCGCCCCTTCACGAACACCGGGGCCGGGCCGGGCCGGGCCGGGCCGGCGCTGCCGGCTGCGCGCCGGCAAGGCGCCTCAAGCGCCCGAAACGCCGGCTTCCCGGGTGAGCCCCGGGAAGTCCCGGCGGAGCGCCTCTTCGCTTGGCATGTCGTCGCCCGCGAAGCGCGCCAACGCCCGCGCGAGGTCGGCCGGTTGCAGCGGCGGTTCCGCGCCGGTGTCCGCGCGTGCGAAGCGCATCAATTCCAGCACCATCGCCCGCTCCGGCAAGGCCAGGAGCCGGGCCACCTCCGCCCCGCTCGCGTCCTGCAAGCGGGCCTGCTCGCTGTCCAATGCCTCTATCGGCAGCCAGCCGCTCTCAGGTTCTTTCGCCATGCACGGTCAACGCACGGCCGGCGCCGGAGTGCCGGCGCCGTCACACGTGCTGGCCGCCGTTGATGTGGATCTCGGCCCCGTTGATGTAGGACGACGGCCCCGTGCAAAGGAAATGGATGGTCTCGGCCACCTCGCGCGCGTCGCCGAGGCGGCGCATCGGCACGTCGTGCTTGATGATCTCCTCGGTGCCGGGGGAGAGGATCGCCGTGTCGATCTCGCCCGGCGCTATGGCGTTCACCCGGACGCCGTGCGGGGCGAACTCGTGCGCCATTTCCCGCGTCAGCGCCGCCAGCGCCGCCTTCGATGCGGCGTAGGCGGTGCCCGCGAAGGGGTGTACGCGTGACCCCGCGATGGAGGTGACGTTCACGATCGAGCCGCGCACCCGCCGCAACTCCGGGAACAGGGCGCGGGCGAGCAGCGCGGTCGAGACGATGTTGACGTTGAGCACGGTCGTCCACAGGGCGGCGTCGCTCGCCCGGACCCCCAAACGCGCGCCGTTCTCGCCCTTGGGCGATATCCCCGCATTGTTCACGAGCGCGTGCAGCGCCCCGTCGGGCAAGCGCCGCCGCACCTCCGCGGCCAGCGCCTCGATCCCGTCGAGGTCCGCCAAGTCGGCCTGGAGGTGGCTTTCGCGCGCCATGGGCCAGCGGCACTCCTCGGAGAAGGGCTGCCGCGAGACGGTGAGGATGCGCCAGCCCCGTTCCTGAAACAGCTTCACCGTGGCGTGGCCGATGCCGCGGCTGGCGCCCGTGAGCAGCATGTAAGGCTGCGCTTGCGGCATGGGTCCATCCTCCTGCGAGACGCTCTCAACAGCGAGGCTAGCACGCGCCCGGGGCCGCCGCTCTAGCCTTGCTCCGGCCGGGGCAGGCGGAAGACGCCGCTCGCCCGCAACGCCGCCTCCCCGCGCACCCTGAACACGCCTTGGACGAACATGGTCGTGCGGGTCCGGCGCAGGAGGTCCACCTCCGCCTCCAGCCAGGACCCGAGCGGCACCGGTGCCAGGAAATCCTGCGCTAAACTGATCGTAATAAAGAATCCTCTCACCCCGGCCTGCTCCAGCCCGCCGATGCCGAGCACCACGTCGGTCAGCGCCGCCAGCATCCCGCCGTGACACATGTCCTTAGCGTTGCAATGCCGGGGCTCGACCAGAAGGCCGAAGGTGGCGCGCCCGGCGGCGTCGCGCCGCACGTAGATCGGCCCGGCCGCCTCCATGAAGCCGCCGCCGACGGGCCTTGGCACGAAGCCGTGAGGAATTCCGTCCGACGATGGCGTCGGGTGTGGCCGTTCGATCATGTGGATGGTGTTCACCTTGAGGGACGCCGTGGTCGGCACCCGGGCTTACACGACGGCCTGCCTCCCGGCGATGCCGGGCGCTTGACGCCGGCACCCGGGCCGACCCTGAATGGTGGTAACAGGAATGGATTGGCGCCTGTCTAGCCGCCGGCGGGTGGGCTGGATCACCGCGGAACGGCGGAACCGGCGTTCAAAACTCAGCCGCCACCGGCCGGCTCAAAGGCCGGCCGGCCGGGCAGGCGCCGCGCAGCGAAGGGAGAGGACATGCCGCAGGTCACCTACATCGAGCACGACGGCACCGAGCACCGGGTCGCGGTGGAGGAGGGGCTCTCCGTCATGCGCGGCGCGGTGGACAACGGCGTGCCCGGCATAGACGCCGATTGCGGCGGCCAGTGCGCCTGCGCCACCTGCCACGTCTTCGTGGACGAGGCGTGGTTCGCCAAGACGGGCGACAGGGGCGAGCAGGAGGAGAGCATGCTCAGCTTCGCCGCGGCCACGCAGCCGAATTCGCGCCTGTCGTGCCAGATCGAGATGACGGCGGAACTCGACGGCTTGGTGGTCCGGCTCCCCGAGGCGCAGCACTGACCGCGCCGCCGAGAAACGCAGGGAAGGGACGGAATCGATGAACGCTCCGGTCAACGTGGACCACGAGGCGCTGGCGCGGAGCCTGCCCCTCGACAAGCTCGACGTCAGCGACCCGGCCCTGTTCCGGGACGACGTCTGGATGCCCTACTTCCGCCGTCTGCGGCAGGAGGACCCGGTGCACCACACGGCCGAGAGCCTGTTCGGCCCGCACTGGTCCATCACCAAGTACAACGACATCATGAAGGCCGAGCTGGCGCACAAGACGCTGTCCTCGGACTCGTCCTACGGCGGCATCACCATCCGCGACCGGCCGGCGGACCTGCGCCTGCCCATGTTCATCGCCATGGACCCGCCGCAGCACGACGAGCAGCGCAAGGCGGTGCAGCCCATCGTGGCGCCGGGCAACCTGGCGAAGCTCGAGGGCGTCATCCGCGAGCGCGTCTGCCGCATCCTGGACGGGTTGCCGCGCGGAGAAACCTTCAACTGGGTCGACCACGTCTCCATCGAACTGACGGTGCAGATGCTGGCGACCCTGTTCGACTTCCCCTTCGAGGACCGCCGCAAGCTCTCCTACTGGTCCGACCGCGCCACGGCCTTCCCGATGCCGGGCGGCATTATCGAGACCGAGGAGCAGCGCGAGGAAGTCTTCGCCGAGTGCCTCGCCTACTTCACGAACCTCTGGAACGAGCGGGTGAACGCGGAGCCGCGCCCGGACCTGGTCTCCATGCTCGCGCACGCCGAGGCGACGCGGAACATGACGCCGCGCGAGTTCCTCGGGAACCTGATCCTGCTGATCGTCGGCGGCAACGACACCACGCGCAATTCCATCAGCGGCGGCGTGCTGTTCCTCGACCAGAACCCGGGCGAGTTCGCCAAGCTGCGGGCGAACCCGGGGCTGATCGAGACCATGGTGCCGGAAATCATCCGCTACCAGACGCCGCTGTCGCACATGCGCCGCACCGCGGTCGCGGACACCGAGATCGGCGGCAAGCTCATCCGCAAGGGCGAGAAGGTCGTCATGTGGTACATTTCGGGCAACCGCGACGAGGAGGCGATCGAGGAGCCGGACCACTTCATCATCGACCGCAAGCGCCCGCGCCAGCATCTGTCCTTCGGCTTCGGCATCCACCGGTGCGTCGGCAACCGGCTGGCCGAGATGCAGCTCAAGATACTCTGGGAAGAGATCCTCGCGCGCTTCCCGCGCATCGAGGTGGTGGGCGAGCCGCAGCGGATCTACTCGTCTTTCGTCCACGGCATCACCGACCTGCCGGTCCGCATCCCGGCGAACTGAGGCGGCGGTTCAGCCGGAGCGCGCCGCGCCGGAACGGACGACGAGGTCTCGCGCCTTCGGGATCTCGTCGGCGAGGAAGCGCCCGAGGGCCTCGGCGCCCATGTCGTCCCACAGGACGGTGCCGGTGCCCTCGAAGTACTCCCGCACAGCCGGGTCTTTCAGCGCCGCCTTCGCGGCGGCTTCGAGCCTGGCGACGGCCGCGGGCGGCGTGCGCGCCGGGACGAAGAGGGCCGCCCAGGGCACCAGCTCCACGCCCGGCACGCCCGCGGCGGCGAGGGACGGGACGCCCGGCGCGATCGGCACAGGGTCCCCGGACGACAGGCCGAGGGCGCGGAGCCGGCCCTCCCGCACGTGCGGCATGGAGGTGAGCGGGAAGTCGAACATCGCGTCCACCCGCCCCGCGATCACGTCCTGCAACGCCCCGGCGGGGTTGGCGTAGGGCACGTGCGTCATGCCGATTCCCGCCGCCCCTTGCAGCATCACCGCCAGGAGGTGCGAACTCGTGCCCACCCCGGTGGAGGCGTAGCTCAGCGCGTCCGGCCGCCGCCGCGCCTCCTCGACCAACTCCAGCACCGTGCGCCACGGCCGGGCGGCGCCGGTCACGAGCAGATTGGGCGACGCGCCGAGGCCGTGCACCGGCGCGAAGTCCCGTTGCGGGTCGTAGCGCAGGCCCGGCTGCATGGCCGGCGCCACCGCGTGGGTGTTCTGCGAGCCGTAGAGCATGGTGTGCCCGTCCGGCGCGGCGCGGGCGACGGACTCGGTCCCGACGATGCCGCCCGCGCCGGGCCGGTTCTCCACCACCACCGGCTGCCCGAGCAGGGCGCCCAGCTTCGGCGCCGCGATCCGCGCCCCCGTGTCGGTGATGCCGCCCGGCCCGGCGGGCACCACCCAGACGACCGGCCGCGTCGGGAAGCCCTGCGCCTCCGCGCCGCGCCCGGCGAGGACGAAAGGCGCCGAGAGGGCGGCCCGGCGCGGAAGCGCGGTAGCCATCAGTTGGCCCGCACCCCGCCGCCGCCGCCCGAGCGGGCGATCAGCTCCCGCGCGCGCGGGACCTCCTCGGCCAGCACGCGCCGCATGTCCTCGCCGCTCTTGTCGGCCCAGCGGATGGTGCCGGTCCGGTCGAACATCTCCACCACCGCCGGGTCGCGCATCGCGGCGGCCACCGCCTCCGCCAACCGTGCCACGACCGGCGCCGGGGTGCGCGCGGGCGCGTAGACGCCGGCCCAGCCCATCATCTCGGCGCCCGGCAGGCCGGCCTCGCCGATGGTCGGCACCTCCGGCGCGACCGCCAGGCGCTCCGTCGCCGTCACCGCCAGGGCGCGCAGCCGCCCCTCCCGCGCGTGCGGCAAGGAGGTGAAAGCGTAGTCGAACATGACGTCCATGCGGCCGGTGGTCAGGTCGTTCAACGCCTGCTGGAAGCCGGCGTAGGGCACGTGGGTCATCCGCACGCCGGCCACCACCTGGAACAGCTCGCCCGCCATGTGCTGCCCGGTGCCGATGCCGGTGGAGGCGTAGTTGATCCGGTCCGGATGCGCCTTCGCGTGCGCGACGAGGTCGGCGACGCTGCGGACGGGGAGCGCCGGATTGGCCACCAGCAGGTTCACCGCCGCGCCCAGGCCCCAGACGGGCACGAAGTCGCGCTCCGGGTCGTAGCGCAGGCTGGGGTAGAGCAGCGGCGCGACGGCGTGCGTGTTCTGCGTGCCGTAGAGCAGGGTGTAGCCGTCGGCCGGCGCGCGCGAGGCCTGCTCCGTGCCGATGGTGCCTCCGGCGCCCGGCCGGTTGTCCACCACCACGGGCTGGCCGAGGTTGGCGCCCATCTTCTGCGCGATCAGCCGCGCGGTGGCGTCGGTGATGCCGCCGGCGGCGAAGGGCACGACCCAGGTGACGGGCCGCGCCGGGAAGGCTGCGGCCTGCGCCAGGGCGGGCGAGGGCAGGGCGAGCACGGCGGGCAGCGGCACGGCGCCGAACAACAGGCGACGCCGCGTGGTGGCAGTGGTCGTCATCCGTGGACTCTCCGGTCCGTTTCCCGCCGCCGCTGCTCGGAGCGGCGGTCCGGAGAGAGTAGCCCCGTTCCGGTCAGCGCGCGAGTTCGCGCGTCATCGCCTCCACGCCGGCCAGCGTCAGGGGGAACATCCGGCGCTCCATCAACTGCCGCACCATGCCGGTGGAGTGGTACCGGCCCCAAACCTCCTCCGGCATCGGGTTCAGCCACGCCGAACGCCGGAAATGCCCGAGGAGGCGCCCCATCCAGACGCTCCCCGGCTCCTCGTTCCAGTGTTCGACGCTGCCGCCGGGCTGGGCGATCTCGTAGGGGCTCATGGCGGCGTCGCCCACGAAGATCAGCTTGTAATCCGGGCCGTAGGTCCGCAGCACGTCCCAGGTGGAGACCGTGCTGCCCTGCCGGCGGCGGTTGTCGCGCCACAGGCGCTCGTAGGGGCAGTTGTGGAAGTAGAAGTGCTCCATGTGCTTGAACTCCGCCCGCGCGGCGGAGAACAGCTCGGCGCACTCGCGCACGTGGTCGTCCATGGAGCCGCCGATGTCGAGCAGCAGCAGCACCTTCACCCGGTTGTGCCGCTCCGGCACCATCTTCAGGTCGAGCGAGCCGGCGTTGTTGGCGGTGGCGCGGATGGTGTCGGGCAGGTCCAGCTCCGTCGCCGCGCCCTGCCGCGCGAAGCGCCGCAGCCGGCGCAGCGCGACCTTCATGTTGCGGGTGCCGATCTCCACGTCGCCGTCGAGGTCGCGGAACTCGCGCTTGTCCCAGACCTTCACCGCGCGCCGGTGCCGGCTCTCCTCCTGGCCGATCCGCACGCCCTCGGGGTTGTAGCCGTAGGCGCCGAAGGGCGAGGTGCCGCCGGTGCCGATCCACTTGCTGCCGCCCTGGTGCCGGCCCTTCTGCTCGGCCAGGCGCTGCTTCAGCAACTCCATGAGCTTCTCGAAGCCGCCGGCGGCCTCGATCGCAGCCTTCTCCTCCTCCGTCAGCAGCTTCTCCGCCACCTTGCGGAGCCACTCCTCCGGGATCTCCTGCCGCGGATCACCCTCCGGCGGCTCCAGCCCCTTGAACACCTCGCCGAACACGCGGTCGAAGCGGTCGAGGTGGCGCTCGTCCTTCACCAGCGCGGCCCGACTCAGGTGGTAGAAGTCCTCCACGCTGTAGTCCGCGACGCCCTCCTTCATCGCCCGCAGGAGCGCCAGGTACTCGGTGATGGAGGCCGGCAGCCCGGCCTGCCGCAGCGCGAGGATGAAGGTGGCGAACACGGCGGGCGCTAGCCCCTTTGGCGCCGGGACAGGAAGGCCAGCCGCTCGAACAGGTGGACGTCCTGCTCGTTCTTCAGCAACGCGCCGTAGAGCGGCGGGATCGCCACCTTCTGGTCCTGGGTGCGCAGCGCCTCCACCGGCATGTCCTCGATCATCAGCAGCTTGAGCCAGTCCAGCAGCTCGGAGGTCGCGGGCTTCTTCTTCAGCTCGTTTACGCCGCGGACTTGGAAGAAGACGTTCAGCGCCTCCCGCGCGAGGTCGCGCCGGATGTCGGGGAAGTGCGCCTGGACGATGCGCTCCATCGTCTCGCAGTCGGGGAAGCGGATGTAGTGGAAGAAGCAGCGGCGCAGGAAGGCGTCCGGCAGCTCCTTCTCGTTGTTCGACGTGATGACGACGATCGGGCGGTGCTTGGCCTTCACCTGCCGCCGCGTCTCGTAGACGAAGAACTCCATCCGGTCGAGTTCGAGCAGCAGGTCGTTTGGGAACTCGATGTCGGCCTTGTCGATCTCGTCGATCAGCAGCACCACCGGCTCAGGCGCCTCGAACGCCTCCCACAGCTTGCCGCGGACGATGTAGTTGCCGATGTCGTGGACGCGCTCGTCGCCGAGCTGGCCGTCCCGCAGGCGGGACACCGCGTCGTATTCGTAGAGGCCCTGCTGCGCTTTGGTGGTGGACTTGATGTGCCACTCGATCAGCGGGTGGCCCAGCGCCCGCGCCACCTCCTGCGCCAGCACGGTCTTGCCCGTGCCGGGCTCGCCCTTCACCAGCAGCGGCCGTTGCAGCGCCACGGCGGCGTTCACCGCCACCTCCAAGTCGCGCGACGCTATGTAGGTCTCGGTGCCCTTGAACCCGGCCACGCCCTTCTCCCCGCCTCGGTCCCGGCCGAAGGTGAGGCCCCGGCCGGGATCGGGCAAGGTCAGGCCTTGGCCAGCCCCGCGGCCTTCATCGCGTCCCCGAGCGACTTGTCGGCCGCCTCCAGGTGCCGCGCGAAGCCCGCCGCGTCGGCGTAGGTGAGTCCGAAGCCGCGGGCGTTCATGAACTCCTTGTACTCGTTCGAGTTGAACACCTTGCCGAGCGCCGGCTCCATCGCCGCCTTCACCTCCGCCGGCAGCCCGTTGGGCCCGGCGATGCCGCGCCACGCGCCGTTCTGGTAATCGATGCCTATCGCCTCCTTCAGCGTCGGCACGTTCGGGAAGGCGGACAGGCGCTCCGGCCCCATCACCGCCAGGCTGCGCGCGCGCCCGGCGTCCAGCATGGCCCGCGCCTCCGGCACCGAGCAGGTGGTGAAGTCGATGCCGCCCGCCGCCAAGTCCTGCATCGCGGGCGCCGCGCCGTTGGAGGGCACCCAGCGCACGTGGTCGGCCTTGAGGCCCATGGCGCCTAGCCACCCCGCGAGGCACAGGTGCCAGATGCCGCCCTGGCCGGTGCCGGACGCCTTGAGCTGCCCCGGCCGGCTCGCCTTGATGGCGTCGGCCAGCGCCTTGACGTCGCGGTGCGGCGAGCCGTTGTTCACCTGCACGCCCGCCGGGTCGTTGTTCATCAGCGAGAGCGGCGTGTAGTTGCGGTAGGTGATCTCCGTCAGCCCCTGCCAATGGAGCATGCAGATCTCGGAGGTGAGCATGCCGAGCGTGTACCCGTCCGGTGCCGCTTGGGCGATCGCGGCGTGGCCGACCACGCCGGAGCCGCCGGTGCGGTTCACCACGTTGAAGGGCTGCCCGAGTTCGCGCTCTAGCAGCTGCCCGACGATCCGCACCACCGCGTCCGTGCCGCCGCCGGCGGCCCAGGGGCAGATGAGCTGCACCGGCCGGTTCGGCCACCGCGCCTGCGCCAGCGCCGGGCGGGCGAGGGGCGCGACGGCGGCTGCGCCGAGCAGCGTGCGGCGCGGGATGCGGGTCATGGGCGAGTCCTCCGGTCTTTTCGTTGCTTCTCTAGCTATCCCGCGGCCTTGGCCGTCGGCAAGCCCGGCCCGCGCGCCTTCCGCCACAGCCAAACGCCGAGCGGCCAGAGCAGCGCGCCGAAGGTCATGGCCGCCAGCACCCCCGCGACCGGCCGTTCGAAGAAGGGCAGCACATCGCCATCGGACTTGATGAGCGAGGTGACGAGGTTCTGCTCCACCATGGTCCCCATGACGATGCCGAGCACCATGGCCGCCACCGGGTAGCCGTTGCGCTCCATGACGAAGCCCAAGCACCCGAAGACGGCCACCAGCAGCACCGCGAACAGGTTGTTCCCCGTGGCGAAGGCCCCCACGGCGCAGAGCAGCAGGATCACCGGCATGATCCCCGCCAGCGGCGCCCGCAGCACCCGCGTGGCGATGCGGATCATCAGAATGCCGAGTGGGATCATGATGATGTTGGCCAGGATGAAGATGATGTAGAGCGCGTACATGCTGCTCGCCCGCTCGGTGAACAGCGTCGGCCCGGGGTTCAGCCCCTTCATGTAGAGCACGCCGATGGCGATGGCGGTGATGGTGTCGCCGGGGATGCCGAACAGCAGCGACGGCACCCAGCCGGAGGCCAACGAGGCGTTGTTGGACGCGCCCGCCTCCACCAGCCCCTCCGGATGGCCGGTGCCGAACTTCTCCGGCTCCTTGGAGAACTTCTTGGCCATGGCGTAGCTGACCCAGGCCGCCATGTCCGCCCCCGCGCCGGGCAGCACGCCGATGATGACGCCGATCAGGTTCCCTCGCCACATCGGCAACTGGTACTTCTTGGTCAGCGCCCACTGGCCCTTCAGGATGCTGCCGAAGCGCCGCTCCGGCACCGGCGGCGCGGGCGGCCGGGTCAACGCCCGCATCACCTCCGCGAGCGCGAAAACTCCCACCAGCGCCGGCACCGCCTCGATCCCGCCCAGGAGGTCCGGCACGCCGAAGGTGAAGCGCGGCGTGCCCGCCGGGTTCTCCATGCCGATGCAGGACACCAAGAGGCCGAGCAGCATGGCGGCGATGGCCTTCACCGGCGAGGAGCGCGCCACCAGCGTCGCGCACATCAGCCCGAGCAGCGCCAGCCAGAAGTACTCGTAAGTGGAGAAGGACAGCGCCATCTCCGCCAGGATCGGCGCCATCAGCACGAGCGAGAGCGTGCCCACGATGCCGCCTATGGCGCTGAACCATAGCCCTGCGCCGAGCGCCACCTCCGGCTGGCCCTTGCGCGTCATGGCGTAGGCCTCGTCCGTGTAGGCGGCGGAGGCCGGCGTTCCGGGGATGCGGAGCAGGCACCCGGGTATGTCGCCCGAGAAGATCGCCATGGCGGAGGCGGTGATGATGGTCGCCACCGCCGCGATGGGCGAAAGGTGGAAGGTGACGGGCACCAGCAGCGCCGTCGCCATGGTGGCGGAGAGGCCGGGGAGGGAGCCCACCACCAGCCCGTAGACGGCCGAGGCGGCGATCGCCACCAGCACGTCCGGCGCCGCGACCAGCCGCAGCGCTTCCAGCATCTCGCTCATGCCGCCGCCCATGGCGCCGGCAGCAGGCCAGCCGGGAGGGGCACCCGCAAGAGCTTGTAGAAGACGAGATGCACCAGCAGCGGCGCCAGGATCGCCAGGGGCAACGCCAACCGCCAGCGCGCCCCGAAAGCCAGGGCGGTGGCCAGCACCATCGCCGCCGCCGTGGGCAGGAAGCCCAGCCGGTCCACCGCGAGCACGTAGAACACCAGCAGCAACGGCGGCAGCAACGCCCGCAGCCCGGCGAAGCGGGGCGCCCCGGCCGCGTCCTCATCGGGCGCCTCGAATCCGCGCCCGATCCCTAGCGCGATCAGCGCGCCGCACAGCACGAGCCCGCCGCCGATCAGCATGGGGAAGGCCGCCGGGCCGACGTCCTGCCCCGGCACCGCCGGCAGGCGCGAACCCGCGTAGGCCGCGGCGGCGCCGAGCAGCACCAGCACCCCGCCGGACACCCTGTCGGGCAGCCGCATCCGCCCCGCTCCCTTTCCCGTGCGGCTTCCGCCGCTCGCGGGCAGCATGTATCCCTTCAGCCCGCCGCTCAATGGCAAGGAACCGCACCATGGCGACAGCGCCCGATCCCGTGAGCTGCTTCCCCGTCCCCGCCTTGTCCGACGTGCCGGACGACATCCGCGGCCGGATGCTCGCGGTGCAGGAGAAGGCCGGCTTCGTCCCGAACGTCTTCCTGCTGCTCGCCCGCCGCCCGGCCGAGTTCCGCGCCTTCGTCGCCTACCACGATGCGTTGATGGACAAGCGCGAAGGGCTGACCCTGGCCGAGCGCGAGATGATCGTGGTCGCCATCAGCGCCGCCAACCAGTGCCAGTACTGCGTGGTGGCGCACGGCGCGATCCTCCGCATCCGCGCCAAGGACCCGACCATCTCCGAATTGGTCGGCGCCAACTGGCGCAAGGCGGACAACGTCACGCCGAAGCAGAAGGCCATGCTGGCTTTCGCCCTCAAGGTGGCGCAGGAGGCGCACCTGGTCTCGGAAGCGGACCGGCAGGCGCTCCGCGACGCCGGCTTCGGCGAGGAGGAGATCTGGGACATCGCCGCCATCGCCGCCTTCTTCTCCATGTCCAACCGCCTCGCCAACGCGACGGAGCTGCGTCCGAACCGCGAATTCCACCCCATGGGCCGCGGCTGAATGGACCAGGCGGCGCCGCGGTTCCACGCCCTGCTGGGTTCGATCGAGGGCACCGAAGCGGGGCTGGAAGGCGTCGGTTACGTCGCCAACCGGCGGGCCGCGACGGCCCTCTACCTCGCCCACCACCTGCGCAAGCCGATCCTGGTGGAAGGCCCGGCCGGCGTGGGGAAGACCGAGCTGGCGAAGAGCGCCGCCGCCTGGCTCGGCCTGCCGCTGGTGCGGATGCAGTGCTACGAGGGGCTCGATGAGAGCAAGGCGCTGTACGAGTGGAAGTACGGCAAGCAACTCCTCTACACGCAGATCCTCAAGGACAAGCTGGGCGCCGCGCTCGGCGAGGAACCCGGCCTGGATGCCGCGTTGGAGAAGCTGCACGGCTTCGGCGACTTGTTCTTCTCCGAACGCTTCCTCGAACCGCGCCCGCTGCTCCGCGCCCTCCGCGAGCCGGGAGGCGCCGTGCTGCTGGTGGACGAGGTGGACAAGGCCGACCAGGAATTCGAGGCCTTCCTGCTGGAGATCCTGGCCGACTACCAAGTCAGCGTCCCCGAGATCGGCACCGTGCGCGCCGCCGTGCCGCCGCTCGTGGTCCTCACCTCCAACAGCACGCGCGACCTCGGCGACGCCCTGAAGCGCCGCTGCCTCCACCTCCACATCGGCCTGCCCGACGCCAAGCTGGAGGGCCGCATCCTGGCCGCGCGCGTGCCCGGCATCGAGGCGTCGTTGCGGCGCCAGGTGGTGCGCTTCGTCCAGGAGCTGCGGACCCTCGACCTCCGCAAGCTGCCTTCGGTGAGCGAAACCATAGACTGGGCGCGGACCGTGGTTCTGCTGCACGCCCGCGAGCTGGACCCGGAGATGGTCCGCGGCACGCTCAACGTGCTGCTGAAGTTCGAGGCCGACATCGAGGCGGCCGAAGTCCGTCTCGGCGACCTGCTCCGGGCCGCGCGGCGGGAAGCGGAGATCCGCCCGGCCGCCCGATGACCGCGCCGCTGCTGGATTTCGTCCGGGCCGCCCGGAGCGCCGGCCTGCGCGTCTCGCCGGCGGAGAGCATCGACGCGGCGCGCGCCCTGGAGCTGGTCGGGCTCGCAGACCGCGAATGCCTGCGCGACACGCTCTCCCTCGTCCTGGCCAAGACGACGGACGAAAAGGCGCGCTTCGACATCTGCTTCGACCGATTTTTCAGCCGCGGAAGCTTCGCGGACGTCGCGCCCGCCCCGCCGGACGCCACCGCCCCGGCCGAAGGGCTCCAGCCCGAAGGCGGTTTCGGCGAGGGCATGGGAGGGGGCCTCGCCGCCATGCTCCGCGACGGCGACCGCGCCGGCCTGGCGGCGGCGATGGAGGAAGCCGCGGCGGAAGCGGGCCTGTCCGAGATCGCGGTCTTCACCCAGGTCAACCTGTACACGCGCCGCATCCTGGAACGCATGGGCCTGGACGCACTGGAGCGCGAGATCGCCCGGCTAGGCGAAACCCCGCAAGGCGACGCCCTCCGCCGTCGGCGCGACTGGCTGCGCGGCGAGGTGCGGGGCTTCGCGCAGCAGAACCTGCGCCTCTTCGCTGAGGGCGAGGCCGAGCGGCAGCGCGAGCGCCGCTTGGCGGCCACGCGCCTCTCCGCCATAGACCCCCGCGACAGGCAGCGGATGCGGGCGCTGGTCCGCGCCATGGCCCGCCGCCTCGCCGCTCGGTACGGCCGCAAGCGCTGGCGCTCCCGCCGCGGCCAGCTCGACGCCCGCCGCACGCTCCGGCGCAACATGGGCTGGGGCGGGGTGCCGTTCCGGCCGGTGTGGAAGCGCCGCCGCGTCGAGAAGCCGCGTCTGGTCGTCCTCTGCGATGTCAGCGGCTCCGTCGCGGCCGTGGCGGAGTTCCTGCTCCTGTTCCTGCACTCGCTGAACGAGGCGCTGTCGGGCCTGCGCTCCTTCGCCTTCTCCGGCGACCTCGTGGAGGTGGGCGCCATCCTGGAACGCCACCCCATCGAGCGCGCCATCCCCGAGATCATGGACCTGGTCGGCTTCGGCTCCTCCAACTACGGCCGATCGCTCGCGGCCTTCGAGGCGGGCTTCGCGCGGACGCTGGACCGCCGGACAACCGTCATCGTCTTGGGCGACGGCCGCGGTAACCGCACCGATCCGCGGGTGGACGTGCTCCAACGCATCGCCGAGCGTTCGAAGCAGGTCATCTGGCTGAACCCGGAGCCCCGCACGGTCTGGGGCACCGGCGACTCCGACATGCTCCGCTACGCGCCCCACTGCCGGGTGGCCGCCACCTGCGCCACCCTCGGCCAGCTCGAACGCATCGTCGCCGGCCTGCTCCGCGACGGCGCCTGACGGCTACTCCGCCGCCTTCCGGGCGTAGATGCCCATGGTGTTGTAGGGCGCGTAGGGCGGGAAGGCGCCGATCGCCGCCATGTCCACCTCCACCAGCGAGGGCCCCGGAGTCGCCACCGCCCGCGCCACCGTTTCCGCGAGGTCCGCCGCGGCGCCGACGCGGAACGCCGGCAGCCCCGCCACCGCCGCCAGCTTGCCGAAGTCCGGCCCCAGCAGGTCGCCGAAGAACATCCGCCCGTCCTGCAACGCGCCCTGGATGTGCTTGATGACGCCGTAGCCCCGGTCGTTCATCACCATGACCACCAATTCCGCGCGCTCCTGCACCGCGGTCCAGAGTTCCGTCTGGTTCACCGCGAAGCCGCCGTCGCCCACCATGGCGATCGCCTTCCGGCCCCCGCCCGCGAGCGCCGCACCGATGCCCATCGGCAGCCCCGGCCCGATCGCCGCGCTGACCGGATGCACCGCGTCGCGCGGCCCGTACACCGGGAACACGCGGTTTCCCCAGGAGCTGTTGCTGATGGTCACGTCCCGCACCCACAGCGCGTCGCGGGGCAGGGCGCCGCGTAAGGCAGCCGGGAACTCCGCGTAGGGGCCGAGCGTCTCCAGGTACTCCGCCGTGGCCCGCCGCTTCGTCTCTTGGAAATCGGCCGCGAAGCCCGGGTCCACGGCGATGCGGCCCCGCAAGCGCTCGGCCAGGCCCTCCATCGCCAGCCCCGCGTCGCCGCAGACGAAGGCGGCGCTAGGATAGGTCCTGCCGTTCGCCGCCGGGTCCACGTCCATCTGCACCAGCGGCTGCGGCAGCTTCAGCGCGAACTCCATCGTCTCGTGCCCGCGCAGCTTCGACCCCGCCACCAGCACCGCGTCGCAAGAGCGATAGAACTCCTGCACGCTCGGCGAGCCGTTGCCGTGCAGCCCGCCGAGCGTCATCGGGTGGTCCTCGGGCACGATGCCGCGCCCGTTCCAGGAACTCACCGCGCCGAAGCCCAGGTCGAGCAGCCGCAGGGCCGCCGTCCCCGCCGCCTTGGCGCCGTTGCCGAGCCAGAGCATGGGCCGCCGCACCTTGACCAACACCTCCGCCGCCGCGTCCAGTGCCGCCTCGGCCGGCGGCAACGGTGGCGGCACCGGCAGCACGAGCGTGTCGAGCGCGTCGGGCCGGGCGATGGCGGTGCGCTGGATGTCGATCGGCACCTCCACGCTCACCGGCCCCATGGGCGGCGTGAGCGCTAGGGCGGCCGCGCGCGTCAGCACCCCCAGCGCCTCGGGCGCCGAGCGGACCCGCAGCGCCGCCTTGCACACCGCGCCGAGCATCGCCGTCTGCCCCGGCAGGTCGTGGACGGTGCCCATGTCGCGGTCGATGAACCTGGTCGGCGTCTGCCCGGTGATGTGCAGCACCGGGCTGCCCGCGAACGCCGCCTCCGCCAGCCCAGGCATGGCGTTGGCCGCCCCCGGCCCGGTGGAGGAGAACACCACGCCGAGGTGCCCGGACACCCGCGCGTAGGCGTCCGCCATGTGTGCCCCGCCCATCTCGCCGCGCACCATCACGTAGCGGATGGCGTTGCGCCGGCCGATGCCGTCCAGCATCGGGATGTTGTGGACCGACACGATGCCGAAGCAGGTGGAGACGCCGACCCGCGCCAGGAACTCCGCGACCAAATCGCCGATGTTGTAGCCGCCCTCAGCCATTGCCCCGCGCTCCTTTCACGGACGGCCCAGCACCTGCCCGTTGTGCTCGCCCAGCTTCGGCGCCCGTCGGGCGGAGAGCGGGCGCTTGCGGTCGAAGGAGATCGGCAGCCCCACCACGCGCGGCCCGCCTTCCGGCAGTTCCTGCACGATGCCCACCGCCGAAAGCTGCTCCGTCGCCGCCAGCTCGGCGATGTCGTTCACCGGCCCGCTCGGCACGCCCGCCGTGGCCAGCGCGTCCAGCCACTCCGCCCGCGTCCGTTCCCGAAGCGTCGCCTGGATGAGTGGGATCAGCTCGCCCTTGTTCCGCACCCGCTGCGGCCCCGTGGCGAAGCGCGGGTCCGTGCCCCATTCCGGATGCCCGAGCACCCGCGCGCACCGCGCCCAAAGCCGGTCGTTCCCCGCCGCCAGGCAGAGCGGCCGGTCCGCCGTGTCGAACACTTGGTAGGGCACGATCACCGCGCCGCCCGTGCCGTGCCGCTTCGGCACCTGCCCGTCGGCGAGAAAGGCGTTCAGCGGCCCCTCCACCCAATGCACCGCCGTCTCGAACAAGGAGGTGTCCACCAAGCACCCGCGCCCGGTCCGATCACGTTGGCGAAGCGCCGCCAGCGCGCCGATGACGCAGAACATGCCGGTCGCCTTGTCGTTGATGGAAGCGCCGCAGAAGGTCGGCGGGTCCTCCGGCCGCCCCGTCAGCGACATCATCGCGCCGTAGGCTTGCAACAGCGGATCGAAGCCCGGCGCGAGGCGCATCGGCCCCTCGTACCCGAAGGCCCAGATGGAGCAGTAAACGAGGCGCGGGTGCCGCTCCAGCATCGCCTCCGGCCCGATGCCAAGCTCGTCCACCACGCCCGGCCGCAGATTCTGGATTAGGATGTCCGCCGTTTCGCAAAGCCGGTGCAGCGCCTCCACGTCCCCGGCCGCCTTCAGGTCCAGCGTGACGCCGAGCTTGTTCCGGTTCTGCCCGTGGAAGTAGAGCGAGGTGTCGCCGCCGAGCGGAGGCCCCCAGGGCGGCCCCCAGCCGCGCGCGTCGTCGCCGCCCTCCGGCTTCTCGACCTTGACGACTTCGGCGCCCATGTCGGCCAGGATCGCGCCGGCGAGCGGCCCCGCGAGCGCCTGTCCGACCTCGACGACGCGGAGCCCTTCCAGCGGCCCTGTCACGCCCCAGCGCCCCCCTTCAGCGGCGCCAGGGGGGGCGGCAGCCCGTCCGGCAAGGGCACGCGCGCCACGTTGAGCGTCATCGCCACCGCGACGTAGTAGCCGCAGGCCGCCACCAGATCGACCAAGCCCCGCTCGCCGAAGCGCTCCACCACGGCCGCGTAGGTCGCGTCCGAGACGGAGCGCTCGCGGTGCAGTTCCGTGGCGAACTCGTAGACGACGCGCTGGTCCGCATCCATGTTCCCCGGCCGCTCGCCGCGCGCGATGGCCTCGGCGATGGCGGGCGGGAGCCCGGCTTTCATCGCCAGCGCGTGGTGCGCGTGCCATTCGAACTGCGCCGTCCACTCCCGCGCCGTGACGAGGATGGCCAGCTCGTTCAGCGCCGCCGGGATGGAGCTGTTGAACCGCACGTACTCGCCCACGCGCTGGAAGCGGTCCGCCACCTCCGGGCTCCGCAGCCAAGCCTGGAACGGCCCGCGCAAGCCCCCGCGCGGCCCGCCGGCGATGGCCTCGGCCACCTCCCGCTGCCGCGGGGTCATGCGCTCGGGCGCGAGGGGCGGCAGCCGCTCCGGTCCGGTCGCACCACCCATGGCCGTCCTCCCTGTGCTTTCCGCCGATCATCGCCGCTGCCGGCCGGCGCGGCAACGCCCTTGGGCAATGTCCCCTTCGCAAGCGGCCTTTGCTGCCCTAGCGTCCCCGGCGCAGGGAAAAGGCCGTCGGGAGAAACCCTTGGCGTACGCGTTGCAGCAGCTGATCAACGGGATCAGCCTGGGGATGATCTACGGCCTGATCGCCGTGGGCTACACCATGGTCTACGGCATCATCGGCATGATCAACTTCGCGCACGGCGACATCTTCATGATCGGCGCCTTCGTGGCGCTCATCGCCCTGCTGCTGCTCCAACTCGGCGGCGTCATGGACGGGGCGGCCGCCATCCTCCTCGTGCTGCTGTTCTCCATCGCCGTCACCGGCCTCTACGGCTGGACCACCGAGCGCATCGCCTACCGCCCGCTGCGCGGCTCCTTCCGCCTGGCGCCGCTAATCTCCGCCATCGGGCTGTCCATCGTCCTGCAGAACTTCGTGCAGGTGAGCCAGGGCGCCCGCGTCAAGCCGGTCGAGGCGGTGGTGCGCGGCGGCGTCGAGGTGTTCCGCGAGGGCGACTTCGCCGTCCAGCTCTCCTACATGCAGATGCTCATCATCGGCACCACGCTCGCGGCGCTGGCGGCCTTCACCATACTGGTGACGCGGACGCCCCTCGGCCGCGCCATGCGCGCCTGCGAGCAGGACCGGAAGATGGCGGCGCTGCTCGGCATCGACACCGACCGCACCATCTCCCTCACCTTCGTCATCGGCGCGGCGCTGGCGGCGGTGGCCGGCACCATGTACCTGCTGCGCTACGGCGTCATCGACTTCTACATCGGCTTCCTCGCCGGGGTGAAGGCGTTCACCGCCGCCGTGCTGGGCGGCATCGGCTCGCTCCCGGGCGCGGTGCTCGGCGGCCTGCTGATCGGGCTGATCGAGACCTTCTGGAGCGCCTACTTCAGCGTGCAGTACAAGGACGTCGCCGCCTTCTCCATCCTGGTGCTGACGCTGATCTTCCTGCCGACCGGGCTGCTCGGCCGGCAGGAGGTCGAGAAGGTATGAACCCCGCCGCCGCGCTGCGGGACGCCGGCCTCGCGGCGCTCGTCGCCTTCGGGCTCTTCGCGCCCCTGGTCGGCCTGCGGACGGACGTGTCGCCCACCGGCGGGCTGTTCCTGCGCACGCGCTGGGCCGACGTCGCCATCCTTTGCGGCATCGTCTTCGCCGGCCGGCTGCTCCTCTCGTTCTGGCTCGGCCGGCGCGGCTTCCGCCCCACCGCCGGCCCCACGCCCTGGACGGCGCGGCTGGAGCGCATCGGCGCCTTCGTCGCGCCGGTCCTGCTCGGCGCCGCCCTGGTGCTGCCCTTCATCCCCGGCGTCGGCCGCTACGAGCTCGACATCGGCATCCTGGTGCTGACCTACGTGATGCTCGGCTGGGGGCTGAACATCGTGGTCGGCCTCGCCGGGCTGCTCGACCTCGGCTACGTCGCCTTCTACGCCATCGGCGCCTACTCCTACGCGCTGCTGGCGACGTATTTCGGCCTGTCCTTCTGGATCTGCCTGCCGCTCGCCGGCATCCTCGCCGCCTTCTGGGGCATCCTGCTCGGCTTCCCGGTGCTGCGGCTGCGGGGCGATTACCTCGCCATCGTCACGCTCGCCTTCGGCGAAATCATCCGGGTGGTGCTCCTCAACTGGGTGAGCCTGACCGGCGGCCCCAACGGCATCGGCGGCATCCCGCGCCCGACCTTCTTCGGCCTGCCCTTCTCCATGGACGGCGGCCCCGGCACCTTCGCCGGCTTCTTCGGGCTGGAGCCCTCGCCGACGCACCGCGTGGTGTTCCTCTACTACCTCATCCTCGGGCTGGCGCTCCTGACCAATTGGGTGACGATCCGCCTCCGCCGCCAGCCCCTCGGCCGCGCCTGGGAGGCGCTGCGCGAGGACGAGATCGCCTGCCGGGCGCTCGGCATCAACGTGACGACGACCAAGCTCTCCGCCTTCGCCCTCGGCGCCATGTTCGGCGGCTTCGCCGGTGCCTTCTTCGCCACCCGCCAAGCCTTCATCAGCCCCGAAAGCTTCACCTTCATCGAGAGCGCCATCATCCTCGCCATCGTCGTGCTCGGGGGGCTCGGCAGCCAGGTCGGCGTGGCGATCGCGGCGCTGGTGATGATCGGCGGCTTCGAACTGTTCCGCGACCTCGAAGAATGGCGGATGCTGGTCTTCGGCGGCGCCATGGTGGTCATCATGGTGCTGCGCCCGCGCGGCCTGGTCGGCACCCGCACGCCCACCGTCGCCCTCGGCCAGAAGCGCGCCATCAGCGGCGACCTGGTGAGCGAGGGCCACGGATGAGGGGCGACGGCGGCCGCCCCGGCGGGAGCGGCACGATCCTGGAGGTCGCCGGCCTCACCATGCGCTTCGGCGGGCTGGTGGCGGTGGACAGCGTGTCCTTCGACGCCCGGCGCGGCGACATCACCGCCCTGATCGGCCCGAACGGCGCCGGCAAGACCACCGTGTTCAACTGCATCACCGGCTTCTACCGCCCGAGCGAGGGCGCCATCCGGCTGCACGTCCGGGACGGCGCCCCCCCGGTCGAGCTGCACGCCCTGGCCGGGCACAACATCGCCCGCGCCGGCGTGGCGCGCTCCTTCCAGAACATCCGCCTGTTCCCCGGCATGACCGCGCTGGAGAACCTGCTGATCGCCCAGCACAACACCCTCATGGCGGCCTCGGGCTGGGGCATAGGCGCCGTGCTCGGCCTTTCGCGCTACCCGCGCGCCGAGCGCGAGGCCATCGCAAAGGCGCGCCGCTGGCTGGACGCCACGCGCCTGATCGAGCGCGCGGACGACCCCGCCGGCGCGCTTCCCTACGGCGCGCAGCGGCGGCTGGAGATAGCCCGCGCCATGTGCACCGACCCGTCGCTGCTCTGCCTGGACGAGCCGGCCGCCGGCCTCAACCCGCGCGAGTCGGACGAGTTGGCGCGCCTCCTGCTGAGCATCCGCGCCGACGGCACCTCCATCCTGCTGATCGAGCACGACATGGGCGTGGTGATGCGGATCAGCGACAAGGTGGTGGTGCTCGACCACGGCAAGCTGATCGCGGCCGACGCGCCGGCCGCCGTGCGTGCCGACCCGCGCGTCATCGCCGCATACCTTGGCGTGGACGACCCCGAGGAGACCGCGGCGTGAGCGCCGCCGCGGTCCCCACGGGCCGGCCGATGCTGGAACTGGACGGCGTTTCCGCCGGCTACGGCCCGGTGCAGGCCCTTTCCGCCGTGTCCGTCCGGGTGATGCCGGGCGAGATCGTCACCCTCATCGGCGCCAACGGCGCCGGCAAGTCCACCCTGCTGATGACCATCTGCGGCGACCCGAAGCCGCGCGCCGGGCGGATCGTCCTCGAAGGCAAGGACATCGCCGGCCTCCCCACCCACGCCATCATGCGCCTCGGGCTCGCGCAGTCGCCGGAAGGCCGTCGCGTCTTCCCGCGCATGACCGTCAACGAGAACCTCGTGATGGGCGCGGAAACCCTCGGCAGCGGCGGCGACCGCTCGGCGGTGCTCGGGGAGGTTTTCGCCCTGTTCCCCAGGCTGCGCGAGCGCCTGTCCCAGCGCGCTGGCACCCTGTCCGGCGGCGAGCAGCAGATGCTGGCCATCGGCCGCGCCCTCATGTCCCGCCCGCGCCTCTTGCTGCTGGACGAGCCCTCGCTCGGCCTCGCGCCGCTGATCGTGCGGCAGATCTTCGCGGCGATCCGCGACCTCAACGCCAGGACCGGACTGACGGTGCTGATCGTGGAGCAGAACGCCAATCTCGCCCTGCGGCTGGCGCACCGGGGCTACGTGCTGGTCAACGGCCGCATCGCCATGGAAGGCACCGGCGCCGAGCTGCTGGCCCGGCCGGAGGTGCGCGACGCCTACCTCGGCGGCGGCGCCCCGTTGCCCCTGGGGGCCGCGGAAGCGCCGAACCCCCTCTGAAGCCCGTGCGCCGGCTGGTGCAAAAACGCCCGGCCTCGCCTACCTTCGTTCCGGGCGGGCAAACGCCGCATCCAGATCTGGGGAGACGAACGATGCTGCAAAGACGAGTGGTTCTCGGTTCCGCGCTGGCCCTGGCCGGCGCCGCCCGCAGCACCTGGGCGCAAGGGCAAAGCGGCCCCATCCGCATCGGCTGCGTCGGCCCGATGACCGGGCAGTACGCCGCCTTCGGCACGCAGATGAAGGCCGGGTCCGAGCAGGCGGTGGCCGACCTCAACGGCCGCGGCGGCGTCATGGGCCGCCAGCTCGCCTTGGAGATCGGCGACGACGCCTGCGACCCGCGGCAGGCGGTCAGCGTGGCGAACCAGATCGCCGGGCGCGGCGTGCGCTTCGTCGCCGGCCACTTCTGCTCCGGCTCCTCCATCCCGGCCTCCAAGGCCTACGCGGAGGAGGGCGTGCTCCAGATCAGCCCGGCCTCCACCAACCCGCGCTTCACGGACGAGGGCGGCTGGAACACCTTCCGCGTCTGCGGCCGCGACGACCAGCAGGGGCAGGTGGCGGGTGCCTACATCGCCAAGGAGTTCCGCGGCAAGAAGGTTGCCATCCTCCACGACAACTCCGCCTACGGCAAAGGCTTGGCGGACGAGACCAAGAAGTCGCTGAACGCCGCCGGCCAGCAGGAAGCGCTCTTCGCCGCCTACACCCCCGGCGAGCGCGACTACAACGCCATCGTCTCCCGCATGAAGGGCGCAGGGATCGATGTGGTCTACATCGGCGGCTACCACACGGAAGCCGGCCTCATCCTCCGCCAGGCCAAGGAGCAGGGGATGAACGTCACCCTGATCGGCGGCGACGCGCTGGTGACGAACGAGTTCTGGCAGATCTCCGGCGCCGCGGGCGAGGGCACGCTGATGACCTTCAGCTCCGATCCCCGCCGCCGCCCGCAGGCGGCCGAGGTGGTGCAGCGCTTCCGGGCGAAGAACATCGATCCGGAGGGCTACGTCCTCTACACCTACGCCGCCATCCAGATCTGGGCGCAGGCCGCCGAGAAGCTCAAGAACCTCGACCCGCGCCAGATCGCCAACGCCTTGAAGGCGCAGGGGCCGTGGCAAACGGTGCTCGGCGAGATCAGCTTCGACCGCAAGGGCGACGTCACCGTGCCGGACTACGTCTTCTACGTCTGGAAGAACGGCAGCTACAGCCAGATGTAGGCCTTGCGAATCGGCGGACGGGCATCCATCTTGGCCGCAGTCGCAACACAACTGAAAGGAGGTGATCCAGTGTCTCATTGTTTGAAGGCGGGTGCCGCGGTCGCGGTCTGGATCATCGCCCCGGCCACTGCGGGGGCGGCTTCCTAGCCGCTGGCGGCTTGATCGCCGTCACTCAATGGGGAGGCCCCGGCGGGAAACCGCCGGGGCCTTCCGCATTTCGGGGATTACTCCAAGCGCATCCCGGCGGCGCGGACGACCTCGCCCCAGCGCTCGCGCCCGGCGCGCACCCAGGCCGCCGCCGCTGCGGCGTCGCCGCCCTCCGCTTGCGCCCCCCACTCTGCGAGGCGTGCCGCCGTCGCGGCGTCGTCGAGGACCGCGCGCACCAGCGCCGCCCATCCCGCCGCCTCCGCCTCCGGCGTGCCGCGCGGCGCCAGCAGCAGCAGCCCGATCCGCACGTCGAAGCCGGGCAGGCCGCTCTCCGCCACGGTCGGCACCTCCGGCAGCGCGGGATCGCGCCGCGGGCTGGATACGGCGAGCGCCCGCAACCGGCCGGACCGCACGAGGTCTGGCCCGCCGCCCATCGCCAAAAAGCCTGCCTGCGCCGACCCCGACAGCACGGCGGTGAGCGCTTCCGTGTTGCCGCGCAGCGGCACGTGCTCCAGGGCGCCAGACGCCAAGCCCGACCTCTGGCGCAGGTGCTCCATCGCCAAGTGCCCGGGCGAACCGACACCGGCCGAGGCGTAGAACAATGGCTGACGCTTCGCCGCCGCAAGAAAGCCAGCCAAGTCGGACAACCCGGCGCCAGGGTGCGCCACGAGCACCAGCGGGAAGGAGCTGACGAGCGTGAGCGGAACCAAATCCCGCACGGGATCGAAGCCCATGTCGCGGTAGAGGTGCGGGTTGACTGTGAACGGCGTGTCTATGCTGGCCAGCACGGTGCGCCCGTCCGGCCGGGCCTGCGCTGCCGCCGCCGCGCCGATGTTGCCGCCCGCGCCCGGCCGGTTCTCTACGACGACCGGCCCGCGCCCGTCACGCTGCACGCGGTCGGCGAGCAGCCGCGCGACGCCGTCCAACTGCCCGCCCGGCGGGAAGTTCACAACGATGCGCCGCGGCTCGGGGCCCTGCTGAGCCCGCGCCGGCCGCGTCGTGGCGCCGAGCGCGAAGCCCGAGCCGCACAGCGCCCGTCTCGTCCAACGGCCCTCGCGCGCGAGGTCCAGGCCACCACCCATCCTTCCCTCCCGTCGCTGGCAAGCCGCGGCGTTGCGGCTAGGCTACGCGCGCGACCGTCCGGGAAGCCAGCGCCGATGACCGCCATCCGCAACGTGCTCTTCGTGATGTGCGACCAGCTCCGCTGGGACCACCTGTCCTGCGCCGGCCACCCCTTCCTGCGAACACCCAGCATTGACGCGCTGGCCGCGCGCGGCGTGCGTTTCAGCGAAGCCTTCGTGCAGAGCGGCATCTGCGGCCCGTCCCGCATGTCCTTCTACACCGGCCGCTACGTCTCGACGCACGGCGCCACCCACAACCGCGTCCCGCTCTCGGTGGGCGAGGTGACGCTCGGCTGGCACCTGCGCGAGAGCGGCCGGACCCTCGCCCTCGCCGGCAAGACGCACGTCCTGCCGGACGCGCGCGGGATGCGGCGCCTCCAACTCGACGGCCAGGACGATCTCGCGGCGCTGCTGCGGGAAGGCTACTTCTCGGTGGTGGACCGCCACGACGGCCACCACGCCGAGCCGGCCTCGGCCTACGCCCGCTGGCTCCGCGCCAAGGGCTACGACAGCGCCGACCCCTGGACGGACTTCGTCATCGGCGTCGAGGACGCGGAAGGCCGGGTCCTCTCGGGCTGGAAGATGCGCCACGCCGGCCTGCCCGCGCGGGTGCGGGAGGAGCACAGCGAGACCGCCTACACCACCGACGTCGCCCTGGACTTCATGCGCCGCCAGGGCGACGACCCTTGGGTGCTGCACCTTTCCTACGTGAAGCCGCACTGGCCCTACATCGCCCCTGCGCCCTACCACGCGATGTTCAAGCCCGAGCAATGCCTGCCGGTGAGCCGCCACCCCGCCGAGCGGACCGAGGCGGCGCACCCGGTTTTCCGCGCCTTCCAGGACGAGGAGGTGGCGCGGAGCTTCCAGCACGACGCGTGCATTCGCACCGTCCGTCCGGCCTACCAGGGCCTGATCCGGCAAGTGGACGACCACTTGGGCCGCGTATGGGACGAGATGGAGCGGCTGGGGCGCTGGCGCGACACGCTCGTGATCTTCACCTCGGACCACGGCGACTACCTCGGCGACCACTGGCTCGGTGAGAAGGAGCTGTTCCACGACTGCATCCAGCGGGTGCCCTTCCTGCTCTACGACCCGTCGCCCGCCGCGGATTCCACCCGCGGCACAACGGACGCCCGGCCGGTGGAAGCGATAGACGCGGTGCCGACGATCCTTGACGCCCTCGGCCTCGACCCGGCGCGCCACCTCGTCGAAGGGCGCTCGCTGCTGCCGGCCGTGCGCGGCGAGGCCGGGGGCGAATGGCGGGACGCGGTGTTCAGCGAACTCGATTGGACGCTGCGCGGCGCCCGCCGGCGCCTCGGCCACCCGTCCGGCCAGCACCACGCCTGGATGGTCCGCACCGCGCGATGGAAGTACGTCCATTGGACGAGCGGCCACCGCCCGCAGCTCTTCGACCTGGACGCCGATCCGGAGGAGTTCCACGACCTGGGCGCCGACGCGTCGCACGAGGCCACGCGGCGGGCGATGCGCGAACGGCTGCTGCGCTGGTTCACCGGCCTGAAGCGCCGCACCACCATCACCTGGGAAGAGGCGGAAGCCCGCACGGACAACCACAAGCGCGCCGGCGTCTTCTACGGCGAGTGGTGAGGCGGGCCGCCCGCTACCCCTCCAGGCCGACCGGATAGTAGTCCCGGCCGAAGTAGATCAGACCGCCCTCGTTCGGGCTGCCCTGCCGGATGGCCTCGATCTCGGCGAAGACCACGATGTGCGTACCCTTCTCGACCATGTCGGAGACGCGGCAGTCGAACGCCACCATCGCGTCCACCAGCACCGGCGCGCCAGTGGCCAACCCGGTCCAGGTGCCCGCATCGAAGCGCTCCTCCATGGTGCACTTGGTCGAGCCCGCGAAGACGCGGGACACCTCCGCCTGGTGGGCCGCGAGGGTGTTGACGCAGAACACCCCGTTCTCCCTCAGCCTCGGCGCCGCCGTCGCGCCGCGGTTCATGCAGAGGAGCAGGGTGGGCGGGTCGTCCGTCACGCTGCACACCGCGCTCGCGGTGAAGCCGCCGCGCCCGGCCGGTCCCCCCGTGGTTATCACGTTCACCGCCGCGCCCAGCCGGGCCATGGCGTCGCGGAACTCCTGCCGATCCACGGCCATGCCCGACCCGTCCCATCCAGTCCAACCCGGCGCCGATATAAGCACGCGGCGCCGGCCTTACAGCCGCCCCCGGCGCGGAGCGCTCAGCGCGCCACGGCCGACAGCGGTGCCGCCACCTCCTCCAACGGCTTGCCCTCGGCCGCGAAGCCGATCTTCCATTCCGTCGCCGCCGCCACCAGCATCAGGGCGGCCGCGGCCATGTAGCCCCACATGATCGCCTCCCGGTTCCCGGTCTCGATCAGCGCGCCGAAGATGGTCGGGCCGGACACGCCGCCCACCAGCGTGCCGATGGCGAAGAACAGCGCGATGGCCATGGCCCGCATCTCCAGCGGGAAGCTCTCGCCCACCGTCAGGTACGCGGCGGAGGCGGCAGCGGAGGCGAAGAAGAAGATGACCGTCCAAGCCATCGTCTGCTGCCACGCGGACAGCCAGCCCTCCACGAAGGCCCAGCCCGTGAACGCCATCAGCACGCCGGAGATGGCGTAGGTGGCCGTGATCATCGGCCGCCGGCCTATGCTGTCGAAGAACGGCCCGAGGATCAGCGGCCCGGCCAGGTTGCCGAGCGCGAAGGGCAGCATGTACCAACCGACGCTCCCCGACGGGATGCCGTAGAACTTGGTAAGCACCAGCGCGTAGGTGAAGCCGAGCGCGTTGTAGCAGAAGGCCTGGCACGACATCAGCGTCAGGCCGAGCACCGTGCGCTGCTTGTGCGTGCCGATCATGGTCCGCCACACCTCCGCGATCTGGGTGTGGCCGCGCCGGCGGAAGCGCACCGGCCCGTATTGCAAGGGCGGGAGCTTGCCCCCGTGCTGCGCCGCGACCTCGCGCTCGATGCCGCCGACGATCTCCTCCGCCTCGTCGTTGCGGCCCTTGATCATCAGCCAGCGGGGGCTCTCGGGCAGGAAGCGGCGCAGGAACAGCACGACGACGCACAGCGCGCCGCCCACCACGAAGGCCACGCGCCAGCCGAGGTTCGGGTCCACCACGGCGGGGTTGAGCACCACCAGCGCGATGATCGAGCCCAGCGCCGCGCCGCCCCAGAAGGTACCGTTCACCGCGAGGTCCGTGGTGCCGCGCTTGCGTGCCGGGATCAGCTCCTGGATCGCCGAGTTCACCGCCGCGTACTCGCCGCCGATCCCCGCGCCCGTCAGCGCGCGGAAGAAGGCGAATGACCAGAAGTCCCACGAGAACCCGCTGGCGATGCTGGCCAGCATGTAGACGGTCAGGGTGATGAAGAAGAGCTTGGACCGCCCGATGCGGTCGGCCATCCAGCCGAAGCCCACCGCGCCCACCACGGCGCCGATCAGGTAGGCCGACGCCGCGAGGCCGATCTGCGTCTCGCTGAGGCCGAGGCTCTCGTGGATCGCCGGGGCGAGGCTGCCCACCAGCGTCACCTCCAACCCGTCCAGCACCCAGGTGATGCCGAGGGCCGTCACCACCCGCCAGTGGAACCCGCTCCAGGGCAGGCGGTCCAGCCGCGCCGGCACGTCGGTTTCGAACTGACCGCCGTCCGCGGCTCCCGGAGTGTCTCTCATGCGGGCTGTTCCTTTCCCCCCTGCCGAGGGGTGAACGCCGCCAGAGAAGAAGGTGTTCCCCTCAGCCGCAGGGCGCCAGGGCGGGCGCTTCCACCGCCGCGTCCACCCGGCTGGCGGTGTCGTCCACGTCCGTTCCGACCGCGATCTCCTCCACCGGGGGCGGCTCGCCGCCGAAGGCCGCGCGCCAGTCGGCGGCGAGGTCCACCCGCTCCGGGAACCAGCGGCCGCGCGGCGCGTCGGCCGGGCGCAGCACCCGCATCCGGCCGAGGCCCGCCAGATAAGGCGTGGCGAAGAAGGCCGGCTCCCGCCCGGTGCCGCCCCAAACGTACATCAGCACGCTACGCGGCAACGTGCGGCCGTTGCCCACGCGCGCCTGCGCCAAGCGGTGCTGCGTGCGCTGCCAGACGCTCGCGTCCGGTGGCCAGCCGGCGAAGCCGACCGCGATCGACAGCGCCTTGTCGTCGCCGCCCCGGCGGGTGAGGTCGGTCGGCGGCGGCCCGACGTCCACGCGCCAGCGCCAGGACAAGCACACCGGCGGACCCTCCACCCGCCGCCACACGAAGCTCGCCTGCCCCTCGCCCTGCACGGAAACGCCGCCGCCGGGCAAGGACCTGAACCGGGCCGGCGGCAGGCCCGGCCATTCGGCGTGGTGCCAACCGGCCGCCTCCAACGACCCGGCTGCGGGCCGAACGCCGCCGCTGGTCGCCCACGCGGCCGGCGGGGCGGCCAGGAGCAGGAGCGCCGCGGCGCCGGGCGCGGCGGTGGCGAGCCTGGGCATCCCGGTCTAGATGTCCCGCCCAGGACCGACGACAAGGAGAGGGGGACGACATGCCCGAAACGAGGATCGCCGCACGCGACGGCGCCGGCGATTTCGCCGCCTACGTCGCCAAGCCCAAGGCCACGCCGTCCGGCGGCCCCGCTGGCGCGGTGGTGATGATCCAGGAGATCTTCGGCGTGAACGGCGCCATGCGCGCCTTGTCCGATTGGGTCGCCGAGATGGGCTTCGTCGCCGTCGCACCCGACCTGTTCTGGCGCCAGAAGCCGGGCGTGGACCTCGACCCCGACAAGGGCCAATCCGAGTGGGACCAAGCCTTCGCGTTCATGAACGGCATGGACCAGGACAAGGCCGTGCAAGACCTCCAGGCGACGGTGGACGCCGCGCGCAAGATGGAAGGCGCCAACGGCAAGGTCGCCACCATGGGCTTCTGCCTCGGCGGCCGGCTCGCCTACATGATGGCCGCGCGCTCGGACTCGGATTGCAACATCAGCTACTACGGCGTCGGCCTCGACGGCCTCTTGGGCGAGGCCGGCAACATCAAGAACCCGCTGATGCTGCACATCGCCGGCAAGGACAAGTTCGTGCCGCCGGAAGCGCAGAAGAAGATCGTGGAGGGCCTGCGCGGCAACGCCAAGGTCGAATGCCACGTCTATCCCTGGGCCGATCACGCCTTCTCCCGCCGCGGCGGCCACTCCTACGACGCCCGCGCCGCCACCATCGCCGACGGCCGCTCGGCGGAGCTGCTGTCGCGCGTGCTCGGCTGAACCGGAACGCGGGCCCGCCGTCGCACAAGCCCTCGTGCGGCGGCGGGGGTCTTCCGCCCGTGCGCGGCCGCCGCTATCTGTGCCAGCCGAAACGAATAATCGCCCCAGGAGGACGTCCATGCCCGGCCCGACCCGCCGCGCCGCCCTGACCTTTGGCGCGGCAGCCCTCGCCGCGCCCGCGTTGTCCGGCTTCGCCCGCGCCCAAGGCGCGACGCAGCTCGCCATCGCCACCGGCACCACCGGAGGCGTCTATTACCCCCTCGGCGGCGGCCTCGCGAACATCCTGTCCCGCTCCATCCCCGGCCTGTCCGCCACGGTGGAGGTGACGGGCGGCTCCGTCGCCAACAACCAGCTCCTCGGCGCCGGCCGCGTCGGCATGATCTTCACCCAGGTAGACGCCAGCGTGGACGCGGTTCGTGGCGTCGAGCGCTTCCGCGGCCGGCCGGTGAACGTGCGCGCCGTCGCCGTGCTCTACACCAACCGGATGCAGGTGGTGACCACCGCCGCCACCGGCATCGCCTCCATGGCCGACATGAAGGGCAAGCGCATCTCCACCGGCGCTCCCGGCTCCGCCACGGAACTGATGGCGCTCCGCCTGATCGAAGGCGCCGGCCTGGACCCCGCCAAGGACTTCCGCGCCCGCGAGCGCCTGTCGCCGGCCGAGAGCACCAACGCCATCAAGGACGGCAAGCTCGACGCCTACTTCTTCGTCTCCGGCGTCCCCACCAGCGCCATCACCGACCTCGGCGCCAGCCCCGGCATCCAGCTCCGCTTGGTGGACCACGCCGAGTTCGTGCCCCAGATAGTCGAGAAGCACGGCCCGGTTTACTTCCCCGAGGTCATCCCAGCCGGGACCTACCCGGGGCAGACCACGGACAACAAGCAGATGTCCGTCGCCAACATCCTCGCCGTGCTGGACACCATGCCGAACGAGCAGGTCACGCAGATCCTGGAAGTGGCCTGGAAGGGCCGCGACGAACTCGCCCAGGTCCATTCCGAGGCCCGCGGCTTCACCCTGGAGCGGCAGAAGAGCAGCGCTGCCGGCGTGCCCTGGCACCCGGCCGCCGAGGCGTTCTGGAAGGCCCAGGGCGCCCAACTTGCCTGAGGCGGCCGCCGCCGCCACCGCCCGCGGCGGCCCCCCTGGCGGCCCGCTGCCGCCGGAGGTCGCGCCCGGCGCGCTCGACGAGGCGACGGCGGCCCGCCTCGAGAAGCTGATCGAGGAAGAGGAAGGCGCGCAGAACCGCTTTTCCGGCGCGCTGGGCTGGGCGGCGAGCGGCCTCGCCCTGGCGATGGCGCTGTTCCACCTCTGGGCTGCGTGGGATATCGTGCCCACCACCACGCTCCGCTTCGTCCACGTCGGCTTCGCCCTGGCGCTCGGCTTCCTGCTGTTCCCGGTGGCGCGGCGCTTCCGCCACCGGCTGATGCCCTGGGATTGGCTGCTGATCGCGGCTTCCCTGGTCGTCACCTGGTACATGCTGTTCGGCGGCGACATGCTCGGCGTCGAGCCGCTGATCGACCGCTACGTCTTCCCCGAGTGGCAAGACCTCGCCATCGGATGGGTGCTGCTGCTATTGGTGCTGGAGGTCACGCGCCGCGCCACCGGCCCGGTGATGCCGGTCGTGGCCGGCCTGTTCCTGCTCTACGGCTTCTTCGGCAACCTCCTGCCCGCGCCCTGGCAGCACCAGGGCTACACCACCGAACGGCTGATCCCGCACCTCACCATCACGCTCGACGGCATCTTCGGCACCGCGGTCGACGTGTCGGCCAGCCTCATCATCCTGTTCACCATCTACGGCGCCATCCTGCAAACCAGCGGCGCCGGCAAGTTCTTCGTGGACTTCTCCTTCGCGCTGACGGGCGGCCGCGCCACCAGCGCGGGCCGAACGGTGGTGCTCTCCTCCTTCCTGCTCGGCGGCCCTTCGGGCTCCGGCGTCGCCACCACCGTCACGCTGGGCACCGTGGCCTGGCCGATGATGCGCCGCGTCGGCTACAGGCCGGACGACGCCGGCGGCCTTCTCGCGGCCGGGGGACTGGGCGCCATCATCTCGCCGCCCGTGCTGGGCGCGGCGGCCTTCCTGATCGCCGAGTACCTCAAGATCGGCTACCTCGAAGTGCTCCGCATGGCGATCGTGCCGACGGTGCTCTACTACGCCTCGCTCCTCTTCATGGTGGAGCTGGACCAGCGCCGCATCGGCGCCGCCGGCAAGGATGTGGAGGCGGTGCGGACCGAAGGCGCCGGCGCGCTCGCCCGCCGCTATTGGTTCCACTTCTCGTCCCTGTTGGCGATCGTGGTGTTCATGGTGCTGGGCTACTCGCCCACCATGTCCGTGCTCTACGCCATGGGCGTCGCCGTGCTGCTCTCCTTCCTGCGCCCCGAGAGCGCGCTCTGGCCCCGCAAGCTGCTCGGCGCGCTGGCCTCCGGCGCGGTGCAGGCGGTGGGCATCGCCGCGACCTGCGCCTGCGCCGGCGTCATCGTGGGCGTCATCACGCTGACGGGCCTCGGCCTGAAGTTCAGCGACATCGCCATCCAGGCCGCCGGCGGCGACCTCGTGGTCACCGCGCTCTACACCGCGCTGATCGTCTGGGTGGTGGGGTTGGCCGTGCCGGTCACGGCCTCCTACATCATCTGCGCCGTGGTGGCCGCGCCGGCGCTGATCAAGCTCGGCGTGCCGGACTACGCGGCGCACATGTTCGTCTTCTACTACGCCGTGCTGTCCGAGGTCTCGCCGCCCACCGCGCTGAGCCCCTTCGCCGCTGCCGCCATCACTGGCGCCGGGCCGTACCGCACCACGCTCAAGGCGTGGAAGTACACCCTGCCGGCCTTCGTGCTGCCCTTCGTCTTCGTCACCGACCCGGACGGGGTCGGGCTGCTGCTGGCCTTCAAGCCGGGCATGGGTTGGCTGGACGTCGCATGGCAGATCGCGCTCGCCACCGGCGGCTTGGCGCTGTTGGCCGCCGCCTGCCAGGGCTTCGCGCGCGGGCCGATGCGGGGCTGGGAGCGCGCGGGCTTCGTCGCGGCGGGGTTGCTGATGGTGTTCCCGGCGCTGGTCGAAGCGGCCTCCGGCGGCGCCGTGCCGGCGCCGCACCTGGTCGGGCTGGGGTTGGGCGCCCTGCTGTTCCTGCTGCATTGGCGGCGCGAGGGGGCAGGGGGTGTGCGGGCCGCCGCCTAGGCCCCGTTCCGGCCCGACCGCGGTCGGGCCGGCGCCCCACGCCCCGGGTGCTTGCACCCAAGCCGGTCGCTGGCTAGCGCCGGGGCAGCCGCTGCGCCATGCGCAGGTGTTCTTGCAAGAGCGGCACGTGGCGCGCGGCGAACGCCTTCACGTCGGGGTCGGTGCCGTTCGCCGCCTCTTCCTGGTACAGGCGCAGATCCTCCTGGTGGTCCTGGACCATGGCCTGGGCGTAGGCGCGGTCGAAGGCGCCGCCGCGCAGCTTGGAAAGGTCGTCGTAGATCCGCTGCTGCTCGGCGCCCATCGTGCCCGGCGGCGTGATCTGCTTCTGCTGCGCCAGCGCCGCCATCTCCTGGTTCGATCGGCCGTGGTGCTCGACCATGTGGCGGCCGAAGCGCTTCACCGCCTCGGACCGGCCGTTCCGCTGGGCGAGCTGGCCCATCTGGACCTCCGCCAAGCCGCCGCGCGCGGCCGTGGTCATGAAGGTGGCGTCGGTGGTGGACAGAGTGGGGTTCACCTGCGCTTTCGCCGCGGCGAGCGTGGTGTCGGCCGCCCTCTGCGTCTGCGCGCAACCGGCCGCAAAGACGAGGGCGAAAGCCGCGCCCCAGAAAACCCGGTTCATCGTGTTCCTCCGTCGTCGCGTGCCGGCAGGAGCCCTCGGGAGTCCTCCGCTACCGGACACGGCCACCGTAGGGGAGGGTCTAACACCGGCCCGCCCCCGGCACCAGTTCGAGCCGGATGCGTCGTTCGGCGCGTCGGCGCGGGCCTTGGGGGACACGGGCGAGGCCGCGCGGCCTCACCGGCCGGGTCCGTTCCCGCTACCCGCGGTTCCGTTCACCGACGCCCCGCGATCAGCGGCGGCTCGGAGGGGAGGTCCGGGGGTGGGGAGAAGTGGTCCGGAACCCGGCCCGTCAGCGACTCCTGGAAGGCGACCAACTCGTCCAGCGCCGCTTCGCCGAGGTCGCGGCCGAGCTGCACCCGGGCCATGATCTGGGTCGCGCGCCGCAACTCCGGCACCGAGCCGTCGTGGAAGTACGGTTGGGTCTTGGCGGCGTTGCGCAAGCTGGGCACCCGGAAGACGAACCGGTCCTCCTCCCGCTTCGTCAGCGCCATGAGCCCGGAGTCGATGTCCGCCGAACCCGTGTGCTTCCAGTAATCCTCGGCGATGCCGAAGCGCTGCTTCGTCCGCCCGCCGAGGAGGGGGCCGTCGTGGCAGCCGGCGCAGCCGGCCTCGACGAAGCGACGCAGGCCGCGCACCTGGCGTTCGTCCAGGGCGCCGTCCTCGCCCGCGAGCCAGCGGTCGAAGGGCGCGGGCGTGCGCAGCGTGGCTTGGTAGGCTTGCAAGGCGACGCCGTAATTGGCCGGGGTGACAGGATCGGCTTGGTCCGGGAAGGCGACGCGGAACATCGCCTCGTGGCCGTGCCGCTCCAGCACCGGGGCGATGGCGTCGCGGGCGGCGAAGCCCATTGAGCCGGTGATGGACCCTTCGGCCTGGGCGGCGCCCGAGGCGCGGTCGCCGAGCCAGCGCAGGCCGGACGCACCCATGGCGTTGAACACGCTTTGGGACTGCCGCCCGCCTTGGCGTCCCCTGGCATCGACGGACTTCGGCCGGCTGTCCGAACCCCAGTCGGCCCAGGTGTGGCAACTCGCGCAAGCGACCTGCCCGTTGGCCGAAAGGCGCGCGTCCCAGAACAGCGCGCGGCCGAGGCGGGCCTGCGGCGCGTCGATCTCGTCGTCTGGCGCCGCCGAAACGGCCCCGAACAGACCGTTCGCCGCTTCTCGCAGTTCTTCGTCAGCCATCGGCGCCACGCCGTCCCAGGCGAGCACGACCGAAGCCGCGAGCATGGCGAAGGTGGTGACGACGACGGTCGCGGACGCTCTTCTGGCCGTCGGCTCCCCGGCCGTCCCGCCGCGCCCGGCAGTTCCGGTCCCCGGGTCCGCCGTCCTGGTCCCGCCGGCTCCCGTCGCCGCGGTGGGAACCTCAAGGTTGCCGCCGATCGCGCGCGGCTTTTCCGGCTTTTTCCGCAGCAAGGCATCGACCGGCGCCGCGGTTCGGCCTCTACGAAACCGGGGCATACGATCCTCCGAGTTGCTAAACCGGCATTCAATTTTCCTCTCAAAGTTGATATAATTTTGGATCAAACAACCGTAAATGGACGAAGGAGAACGTTTTCGCGAGTTTGATACGATATCGCACAAATAGCGCTCGGGCCCGGTGCCGCCACCGAGCGGCACAGCGCCATCCAGGCGTAAAGCCCTTCTTCGTCGAACGGGAGCGGTACACTGCGGGAGCCAATGGCCCGTCCACGTCCTTCGTTCGAACAGGCCATGCGCCTCTCGGTGAGGCAGCGGGATGGCAACGAGGCGAGGCGGTGCTCGCCCCGGCCGGCCCGGGGCGCTATTCTCCACCTATGCGCGCTTGGTTCCTGCTGTTCTTGTCGTTATGCGGGTGCGGCGACACGCCCCTCCGCTCCGCCTGGGCTGGCCTGTCGCACCGCCTGCCGGCCGGAGATCCCATTCCGGCCGAGGCCGCCACCGAAGGTTTGTCCGAAACCGACGGCCCGGCGCTCCGCCTCCGCGTCGGCGGCCGAACCGCTCAAGCCGTGCTGGTGTCCGAGCAGGGCGACCGGCGCTTGTGGCGGGCCGGCGCCGGCATCGTCGTCGCCACCGACGGCGGCCGGGTGGTGGCCACCTCCGGCTTGCGCGAGGTGCTGGTCGCCACCCGCTTCGACGGCCCGGACCCGCTTTCCAACCCCGTCGAGCTGCTGGACCGCCCGGCCGAGACCCGCCGCTTGGTGGACCTGATGCGCTCCGACCGCCAACCGCAAGGGATGCGCTTCGGCATCCCCGTCCGCTGCCGCCTCCGCTCCGAGCTGCTCGCGGAGGACCCCGCGGTGCTGGTGGTGGAGGAACGCTGCCGCGCCGGCGGGGCCGGGGGCGGCGCCCACACCAACCGCTTCTGGTCGGAGGCCGCGACCGGCGCCGTGCTGCGCGGCGAGCAGTGGATCGGCCCCAACATGCCGCCGATGACGGTGGAGTTCCTGCCACCGGCGGCCGGGGAAGCGCCGGCCGCCGCCGCGCGCCCCTGACCCCCTACGGCGTCAGAAGAACCACTGCCCCGTCGCCTCGAAGTTGGCCAGCACCCGCGCCGCCACCGCGTCCCAGTCCACCTCGCCGGGCGCCGCCGTCCACTGCGCGCGGAGTTCGCCGCCCGGGAAGGTCGTGGTGTGGACGTTGGAGTAGAGCGGCACCTCCAACCCGGCGAAGGCCGAGTCCAGCGTGTCGGCGAACTCCTCGATCGAGACGTTGGCCGGGTCGGTCGCCTCCCAAACGCCGCTGACCGTCCAGGAGCCGTCGTCGTTCAGCACGATGTCCAGGTCGTCGCCGTCCTGCGCCGGGCCGATTTGTCCGAAGACCACCGGCCCGTTCGCGCCGCGGGGCGCGTTGTGGACGTGCATGATCGTCACGTCGTCGGCCGTCGTTTCCGTTTGCGGGTCCAGGCCGAGCACTGGCCCGAAGTCCACGCCGCTTACGGTGAACTCGTAAGCCGCCGTCTTGGCGTGGCCGTCCCAGGACACGGTACCCGAGCCGCTCGCTGCGGTGCCGTTGGGCGGGACCTCTTGGTCCCCGGTGAAGGTCAGGGTGAATTCGTCCGCCATCGGCTTTTCCTCCCGTGTCCGGAGCCGGCCCGCCGCCGTTGGCACCGCGGAGGTTCCAGCCGGGGCCATCACGCCCCCTTCTCCCGGGCGTGTCCAGCATCGGACCGAACCAGCACCGAACCGCCGCCGCCCGACCGCCAGCCGAGCCCCGCCCGCCGTGCCCGCCGCGCGACGAACAGCAGCCAAAGGAGCTGCACCAGCAGCGCCGGCAGCACGGCCAAGGGCTTCGCCCAGGACGCCAGGTGCAGGAACAGCCACGCCAGCCCGGCGTGGAACAGCGCGAAGCCCCAATGCGCCGCGGCCACCGCCCGCGTGCCCACCCCGGCGCGCTGCGCCATCTGGTAAAGGTGGGTCCGGTGCGCCTCGCCCAGCCGCTCACCCATCAGCGCGCGGCGGATCAGGGTGAAGCCGGCGTCGAACAAGAGGCCGAACAGCAGCAGCGGCACGAGCAGGAAGCTCACCTGCGACGCGTCCAGCCGCGACGCCGCCACGGCCAGCACCGCGAGCACGAAGCCCGCGAACTGGCTGCCCACGTCGCCCATGAAGATACGCGCCGGGTGGAGGTTGAACGGCAGGAAGCCCGCGAAGCCGGCCGCGAGAAACAGCGCCGCCGCGTACAGGAACCACGCCTCCTGGGACGCGGCGACGGCGGCCAGCGCGGCGGAGGCGACCAGCGCCGTGCCGCCAACCAGCCCGTCCAGACCGTCCATGAAGTTCACCGCGTTGGTGCAGCCCAGTATCCAGAACAGCGTCAGCGCCGGTCCCGCGAGCCCGAGGTCCACCACGCCGACCCAGGGCAGCGCGAGCCGCGTCAGCACCAGCCCGCTGCCCAATGCCACCAGCGCCGCGGCGAGCTGCGCGGCGAAGCGCAGCCGGGCTGACAAGGGCCGCGCGTCGTCCACCAGCGCGACGCCCGCGATCGCCGCCGCGGCGCCGATCACGCCCAGGAATTGCTCGTCCGCGATGCGGGCGAAATCCGCGGCCCGGTAGAGCGCCAGCATCCCCGCGAGGAAGGCGAGCACCACGCCGACGCCGCCGCCCCGCGGCGTGGGGTGCGCGTGCGCGCTCCGGGCGTTCGGGTGGTCGAGGATCGGCCAAGCGATCATGGCCCGCACCGCCGCCGCCGACAGCGCGGCGAGGGCCAGGGCGAAACCCATGTGCTGGAGGAAGGCGGGGAAGGTCATCCGGCCGCGGGTGTGGCCGAACCCCGGGCGCGCGGCAAGGCGGAACGTTCCCCGCGCGGCGGCGGCGATGGCGCCCGGTTACCGGAGCAGCACCGGCAGCATCGCGTCCAACCGCAACCGGCCTGCCGCCGTGGCGCGGAGGCGCCCGCCGCCGGGCGCCCATTCGAGGTAGCCTTCTTCCTCGCAGGCGCGGAGCATGGCCGGGTCCATCGCGTCGCCGAAAGGCATGGCGCAGCGCGCTTCCAAGCGCGCCGTGTCCACGCCTTCCGCCAGCCGTAGCCCCATCAAGAGGGCCTCGCGCATCCGCTCCGGCGGCGCCAGCGCCTCCTCGTCCGTCACCGCGTGCCCGTCGCGCTCCACCCGCGCCAACCACGCCTCCGGCGCGCGGTGCCGCCGCGACGCGAGCAGTCCGACGTCCTCGACCATGAGCCGCTGGTGCGCGCCCGGGCCGATGCCGAGGTAATCGCCGTAGCGCCAGTATTGCAGGTTGTGCCGGCTCTCCGCCCCCGGCCGCGCATAGTTCGACACCTCGTAGGGCAGCAACCCGAACCGCCCCGCTTCCTCCGCGGTGGCCTCGTAAAGCCGGGCCGCCGCGTCGCCGTCCGGCAAGGCGAAGGCGCCGCGCGCGTGCTCGGTGGCGAAGCGCGTGCCCGGTTCGACCGTGAGCTGGTAGAGCGAGAGGTGGTCCGCCGCCAACGCCAGCGCGCGACGCAATTCGTCCCGCCACGCCGCCTCGGCTTGGCCGGGCCGGGCGTAGATCAGGTCGAAGGACAAGCGCGGGAACAGCGCCCGCGCCGCCTCCAACGCCGCCACCGCCTCCGCCGCGTCGTGCCGCCGGCCGAGGAAGCGCAGCGCCTCCGCGTCGAGCGACTGCACCCCGAGCGACAGGCGGTTCACCCCGGCCTCCCGGAACGCCGCCAGCCGGCCGCGCTCAACGCTGGTCGGGTTGGCCTCCAGAGTCACTTCCAGGTCGCCTGCGGCGTCGAACAGCGCCCGCGCCTCCGCCACCAGCGCCGCGGCGGTCTCCGGCTCCATCAGGCTGGGCGTGCCGCCGCCGAAGAAGACCGAGGCCAGCGGCCGCCGCCCCGCGCGCCCCGCCTCGCGCCGCAGCTCGCGCCGCAAGGCCTCGCGCCAACGCCCGTGGTCCACGCGTTCCCGCACGTGGCTGTTGAAGTCGCAATAGGGGCACTTGGACAGGCAGAAAGGCCAGTGGACGTAGAGGGCGAGCGGTTCCATGGCCTGGGATATAGGTCCTGTGGACGCCGCCCTATACGGTGACACGCGAGGCGGAGAACCGGATCGCGCCCTGCGGATGCCGCTTTTCCCGCGTTGTCTCGCGACGGCGTGACACCCGCGGCGGCTGCATCCGGCACACAAAGGAACCCGCATTGCAACTTTGCGGAGAATCCGCGTGAGCGGCACATCCGTCGAGCGGGTGCGCGCGGCGCTGTTGGCCGCGGGCCACCCCGACACCATCCGGGCCTTCCCGGAAGGCACGCGCTCCGCGGTCGAAGCGGCCGCAGCCGTCGGCTGCGCCGTGGCGCAGATCGCCAAGTCGATCGTGTTCCGCGGCGTGCCGGACCCCGCCGACCCGTCGCGGGACCGCGCGGTGCTGGTGGTGGCGAGCGGCGCCAACCGGGTGAACCCGGCCAAGGCCGCCTGCGCCGGCCGCATGGCGCTGCGCCGGGCCGACGCCGCCTGGGTCCGGGAGGCGACGGGCTTCGCCATCGGCGGCGTCGCGCCCCTCGGCCATCTCGCGCCGCCCGTGGTGCTGGTGGACCGCGACCTCGCCGCCTTCGACAGCCTCTGGGCGGCGGCGGGATCGCCCACCCACGTCTTCGCCACCACGCCCGACGAGCTGCTGCGCATCAGCGGCGGCGCCTGGGCGGTGGTGCGGGAGGGCTGACGGCGCCGGCTTCGGCGGCGTAGAAAGGGCGGCCCTGAAAGGAAGAGGAGGGACCGCGATGCCCAAGACGTCGAAGGATATGGTCGCCGAGGCCGACGCCACGGTGCCCCGCATCTCCGGCGCCGAAGCCAAGGCGATGCTCGGCAAGCCCGGCGTGGTGTTCGTGGACCTGCGCGAGCCGGCGGAGATCGCCGCCTCCGGCAAGGTGCCCGGCGCGCTCGCCATCCCGCGCGGCCTGCTGGAGTTCCGCGCCGACCGCGAAGCCGCGACGCCGGACCCCGCGCTGACCGGCGCGAAGACCGTGGTGCTCTACTGCGCCTCCGGCGGCCGCGCCGCGCTCGCCGGTAAGACCCTGCAGGAGTTGGGCTACGGGGACGTCAAGAACCTCGCCCGGTTCCAGGATTGGGTGGAGGCGGGCGGCGAAGCCGAGAAGGGCTGAGCGCCGCCGTCACTGGGGTTGGGTCACTGGGGCTGGATACCGGCCTTGCGCGCGGCGTCCCCCCACTTCCGCATCTCCGCCTCGCAAAAGCGCCGCGCTTCTCCCGGCGCGCTCGTCACCACCTCGGCGCCGAGCGTGCGGTGGCGCTCCACGACCTCGGGGCGCCTCAGCGCCGCCGCGCAATCCGCGTTGAGCTTCGCCAGCACCGGCGCCGGCAGGTTCGCGGGCGCGATCACCATGCCCCAGGTCGAAGCCTCGAAATCCGGCATGAAGGCTTCGGCGACCGTCGGCGTGTCCGGCAGTTGCGGCGCCCGCTTGGCGCCCGTGGTCGCCAGCGCCTTCAGCGCGCCCGATTGGAGGTGCGGCAGCGCCGCCGGCACGGTGTCGAACATGACGTCCACGCGTCCGGCCATCAGGTCCGGGTGGGCCTGGGTGCTGCCGCGGTAAGGCACGTAGGTCATCTCCACCCCCGCGCGCTGGGCGAAGAGCACGGGCGCCAGCCGCACCACGCCGCTGGTGCCGGCGAAGGTCACGCCCGGGTTGCGCTTTGCGTGCGCCACCAGCTCGGCCGGCGTGGAGGCCGCGAAACCCTTCGCGGCGCAGAGCACCAGCGGCGTCGAGGTGGTCTGCGTGACGAAGGAGAAGTCGCGCATAGTGTCGAAGGGCAGGCGGTAGAACGCGGCGTTCACCGGATGCCCGACCGAGACGAGGCCGAGGACGTGCCCGTCGGGAGGGCTCTTGGCGATCGCCTCCGTGCCGATCACGCCGTCCGCCCCGGCGCGGTTCTCCACCGGCACCGGCTGGCCCCAGGCCGCGGCGAGCGGCTCGGCGATAAGGCGCGCGGTGATGTCGGACACGCCGCCCGGCGTGTAGGGCACGATGATCCGCACCGCCCGGTTCGGGAACGCCGCCGTTTGGGCGCCGGCGTCGCTGCGGCCCGCCGCGAGCACAAAGGGCGCGGCCAAGGCCGCGCGTCGGTTGATGGTCATGTCGCCCTCCCGTCCGTCGTTGCGCCCGACGTTGCCCCCGGCGGGCACGGGAGGGAAGATGCGGGCACCGAACGGGTTCTCGCGCGTTGGCGGCCCCGTCCCGCAAGAGGAGGAAGTGCGACGATGAGCAATCCGACCACACCAGGCTCCCTGGGCCGCCGCGCCGCCCTCGGCACCGTGGCCGCCGCCGCTGCGGGCCTCGCCGCCCCCGGCATCCTGCGCGCCCAGGGCCAGCAGTACCCGACGCGCCCGGTCAACATGGTGGTGGGCTTCCCGCCGGGCGGGCAGACCGACTTCGCCGCGCGCATCGTCGCGCCGGGGCTCGGCCAAGCGCTCGGGCAGACGGTGGTGGTGGACAACAAGGGCGGCGCCGGCGGCAACCTCGGCACCGACGCGGTGCTGCGCGCCCGGCCGGACGGCTACACGCTGCTCGCCGGCAACGCCAACCCGCTCACCATCAACCCGCACACCTTCCAGAACATGACCATCGACCCGCTGAAGCTCACGCCGATCGGGATGATGCTGCAATCCTCGCTGATCCTCTGCCTCCACCCCTCCGTGCCGGCGAAGACGGTGCCGGAGTTCGTCGAATGGGCGAAGAAGCAGGGCAGGGGCGGGCCGGACTACGGCTCGGCCAGCGCCGGCAGCCTCTCCCACGTGGCGATGGAGATGTTCAGGAACCGCGCCGGCAACCCGCCGATGGAGCACGTCCCCTACCGCGGCAGCGGCCCCGCCATGCAGGACTTCATCGCCGGCCGCTTCTCCGCGATGTTCGACGGCGCTTCCGTGGTCGCGCCCTTCGTCAAGGCGGGCCAGCTCCGCGGCTTCCTCTCGACCGGCGAGAAGCGCATCCCGGCCTTCCCCGACATCCCGACGGCGGCCGAGATGGGCTTGCGGGACTTCGTGTTCACCGCCTGGATCGGCCTGTTCGGCCCGCCCGGCCTGCCGCCCGAGATCGTGCAGAAGCTGAACGCTTCGCTGAACCAGGCGCTCCAGGACGAGACCGTGCGCAAGCGCATCACCGACCAGGGCGACGAGCCCGGCGGCGGCACCGCGGAAGCGTTGGGCGAAACCATGCGCCGCGACCACGCGCGCTGGGGCGAGGTGGTGAAGGCCAACAACATCCGCGCCGACAGCTAGCGGCGGGACGGGGGGCTCAGAGGTCGAGGTCCACCCAGAGCGCCGCGTGGTCCGAGGCCGCGTGGCGCTTCTCTCCGCCTTGCCGGGGGTCCACCTCCGGATAGGTCTCCCACTTCACCGGCCGCACGCCCGGCCACATGCCGCGGCGGAACACGCCCGACGCGCCGGCGCGCTCGCGGAGCGCCGGCGAGAGCAGGATGTAGTCGATCTTGTTGGACGCGGTGGAGCCGCCGTAGGTGCCGGGATGCCCGCCGTCGTCGTGGCCATCCAGCTCCGAGATGTCGGCGAGGTCGGTGTCGCGCAGCAGCGGCGCGAGCGGGTCGTCCGCGTTCTCCGGCGGCGTGTCGTTCAGGTCGCCCACCACCGCCACCAACCCGTTCCCCGCCTCGCGCAGCCGGCCGTAGATGCGCGCCACGGCCGCCGCCTGCCGCCGCCGTTTCCGGTCCGAGGAGGCTTGGCTCCCGCCGGACTTGCTTTTGAAGTGGTTCACCAGCACCACGAGCCGGCCCCCGCGCGTGTCCAAGCGGTACTCCGGGCAGTCGCGGCTGAAGACGAGGCCGGCGTCGTCCGTGTCGTCCACGTGCGAGAGCATGGAGGCTATGGGGAAGCCTGCCCGCGTCATCAGCGCGCAGTCGATGCCGCGCGGGTCGTTGCCGTCGATCAGCATCACCTGCGCATAGGGCTCGCCGTCCGCCAACGGCAGGATGGTGTCGGAGAAGCCCTTCAACGCCGGGCGGTTCTCCGCCTCCACGATGCCGAACACGTCGGCGCCGACGTCGCGCACGACCCGCGCCGTCATGCGCATGGCGGTGTCGTCCACCGGCTCGCGCTCCAGCTCCAGCCAGCCGGTCCAGTCGCCGCGGCCGCGCGCCACGATGTCCAGCACGCCGCTCCGGCGCCGCACCAGGAACTCGCCGCGGTTCTGCCGCAGCCGGACGAACTCGCCGTCGTCGGACCGCTCCAGCCCGAGCGTCTCCAAGAGCCCGTGCATCCGGTCCTTGTCGGCTTCGCCGTACTCGGCCTCGGCGATCAGCGCGTTGAGGGCCGCAAAGGCTTCGAGCGCCTTGCGGGCCGCCGCGCCGTCCTCCGCGTCGAAGGCCTTGGCGCGGGAGAACAGGTTCTCGACGTTGAAGCTCGCAAGGCGCATGGCGCCGCCTCCGCTCCCATAGGGCCAGTCTACGCCCCACGATCCGGCGCGGGTGTGCGGGGCATCACCCCGCCGCCGGCAACGGCAAGCAGCCCTCGGCGAGCAGCGCGAAGGCGCGCGCCCGGTGGTTGATGGAATGCTTCAGCGCCGGTTCCATCTCACCGAAGGTTTGCGAATGGCCGTCGGGGACGAACATCGGGTCGTAGCCGAAGCCCCGGTCCCCGCGCGGCGGCCACACCCAACGGCCGGGCGCCTTGCCTTCGAAGCCCTCCGTGTGGCCGTCCGGCCAAGCGAGCACCAGCGCGCAGGTGAACCACGCCCGGCGGTCGGCGTCGGCGGTGCCCCGCGCGCGCTCCTCGACCTTGCGCATCCCGGCCATGTAGTCGCGGGTGCCGTCCGGCAGGGTGGCCCAATCGGCGGTGCGGACGCCGGGGGCGCCGCCCAGCGCCGCCACGGAGAAGCCGCTGTCGTCGGCCAGCGCTGGCAACCCGGTGGCGCGCGACGCGGCGAGCGCCTTGATCGCCGCGTTGCCGAGGAAGCTGTTTTCCGTCTCCGCCGGCCCGGGCAGGCCCACCTCCTTGGCCGAGACCACCTCCAGGCCGTGGGGCGCGAGCATGGCCGCCACCTCCCGCAGCTTGCCGGCGTTGTGGCTGGCCAGGACCAGCCGATTCCCCCGCTCCAGCTTGCGCCGCCCCGTCATTCCAGCCCGACCGCCTGCCGCTGCCGCGCGAAGAGTTGCGCCGTGCCGGCCCGCGCCAGCCGCAGCAGCTCCAGCAACTGCGCCTCCGAGAACGGGGCGCCCTCCGCCGTGCCCTGCACCTCCACCAAGCCCCCGCCGCCGGTGAGCACGAAATTCGCGTCCGCCTGCGCCTTGCTGTCCTCCGCGTAGTCGAGGTCGAGCACCGGCCGGCCGGCCCACAGGCCGCAGCTCACCGCCGCCACCTGGTCGCGCAGCGGCATGGCGGACATGATGTTCATCCGCAGGCAGTGGCGGAAGGCGAGGTGCAGTGCCACCCAGGCGCCGGTGACGGCGGCGCAGCGCGTGCCGCCGTCGGCCGAAAGCACGTCGCAATCCAGCGTCACCGTCATCTCGCCCATCGCCGCGCGGTCCGTCACCGCGCGGAGCGAACGCCCGATCAGCCGTTGTATCTCCTGGGTGCGGCCGGACTGCTTGCCGCGTGCCGCCTCGCGGTCGCCGCGGGTGTGGGTGGCGCGGGGCAACATCCCGTACTCGGCCGTGACCCAGCCCTCGCCCTTGCCGCGCAGGAAGGGCGGCACGCGGCCCTCGACGCTGGCGGTGCAGAGCACCTCCGTCGCGCCCATGCGCACCAGGCAGGAGCCCTCGGCGTGGCGGGAGAAGCCCGGCTCCAGGGACACGGGCCGCAGCGCGTCGGCGGTACGGCCAGAGGGGCGCGCATCGGGGCGCGCGGAAGGGGGCGCGTCGGTGGCGGGCATGGCGGTCTCCAGAAGGGCGGCGAGGTATAGGGCCGGCAGGGGCCGCGTCCAGGCGGGGAGGGCCGGGACGCTTGACCCCCCGGCGGCGCGTTCCTAGCTCTTTGCCCCGGTGCCACGAGGATTCCCGACCAGCATGTCGCCGCCGCCGAAGCTGCCCTTGGGCCTGGCCGCGGCCTCCTTCGCCGGCCTCGACACGCGCAGCGCCTCCATCCTGCGCGAACTGGTCGAGGTCTACGTCCAGACCGGGGAGCCGGTCGGCTCGCGCACCCTGTCCCGCCGGCTGCCGCTCGGCCTCTCGCCCGCCTCCATCCGCAACGTCATGTCGGATCTGGAAGAAGCGGGCTTCCTTTACGCGCCCCACACCTCCGCCGGCCGGTTGCCGACCGACCGGGGCCTGCGCCTGTTCGTGGACGGGCTGCTGGAGTTCGGCGACCTCGCCGAGGAGGAGCGCGACGCCATCGCCGCCCGCTGCGCCGCCAGCGGCCGCTCCATGCACGACACGCTGGCCGAGGCCGGGCAGATGCTCTCCGGCCTCGCCGGCGCCGCCGGCCTGGTCGTCGCGCCCAAGACCGAAGGCCGCATCCGCCACATCGAATTCGTGGCCCTCGGCCCCGGCCGCGCCCTGGTGGTGCTGGTGATGGCGGACGGGCAGGTGGAGAACCGCGTGGTGGAGGTGCCGCCCGGCCTGCCGCCCGGCGCGCTCCAGCAGGCGGGCAACTACCTCAACGCCCGGCTGGCCGGCGCCACCCTGGAAGAAACGCGCGCGCGCGTGGCCGAGGAGATCGCCGCCAACCGCACCGCGCTCGACGCGCTGACGCGCGAGGTGGTGGAGGCGGGCGTCGCCACCTGGGCGGGCGGCGGCGGCGCAGGCTCGCTGATCCTGCGCGGGCAGGCGAAGCTGTTGCAGAACCTCGACCAAGCCGCGCGCGTGCAGGAGATCCAGGCGCTGTTCGAGCGCCTGGAAGCGCAGGAAACGGTGCTGCGCCTGCTCGAACTCGCGCAGCGCGGCGAGGGCGTGCAGATCTTCATCGGCGCCGAGAGCGGCCTGTTCGACAGCGCCGGCCTCGCCATGGTGGTGGCCCCCTTCCGCAGCCGCGAGGCCGGCGACCAACGCCTGCTCGGCGCCATCGGCGTGATCGGCCCGACCCGCATCAACTACGGCAAGGTCATCCCGGTGGTGGACTACACCGCCCGGGTGATCGGGCGGATGCTGGGGTAGGGCCAAAGAATGGATCGGTGACGGGACGGGGCCGTGATGGACCTGCCCGGCCCGAAGCCGGGACTCAACCGGCCTCGCCGCAGCACCGCCTCACGGCCATCGCCCGCGTATCAGAAACGCCGCCCCACTACGACCGCGCCTGCCATCTAGAACCCGAAGTAACGCCGTTGATTTTCTATCTTTAGTCATGTTTTGCCTTTGGGCATGCCTCATGCTGCAGCACAAGCCTTAGCCGCGGAAGTGCCGGCTGATGCGCTGCTCGGTTTCGAGCGTGCGCCCGCCGCTAAGTATGGCGCCTCGGTTTGCGCTGTGGCGCCGCTGGCCGCACTGGCCTTCGTCCGGAACATCGGCGCCGGGCTGGTGGTTTTCACGGGTTGGTCGAACTACGCCATTGGGGTCGCTGTGTTGTGAGCCTCGGGTGCCTTCTGGTCGTTCGTGGTGAGCAGGCCGCGCTTTGCCGAAGCCGCCTTCTTCATCGCCACGTAGACGCCGTTCAACATCGCCGGCTGCACCTTGTCGTATCTCGCCGCGACAACCGCCTTGCCGCTCATGGACACCGCCTTGAGCCGGTTCGATGAAGCGGTAGGCTTCGATTGGGTCGCTTGGGTGAGCTTTGTCCGGAGCCACCCGACGTTGAATTCGGTGCTCCGCACGGCCTACGACAGCCTCGTGGCCCAGCTCCTGTCTTCGACAATCGTGTTCGCCGCCCTGCGCGTGCACGGCAGAAACGATGAGCTGATGCTGCTCGCCTGCGCGGCGGCGATCCTCACGACAGTGATGGTCGCTTTGCTGCCTGCGCCGGGCCGTGGGTCCACTTCGGCCAAGGCGCCCTGCTCCCGTCGGATACCGCCTACGTTGCGCACGCCTTGGCCTTGCGCGACGATCTGGCTGGAACTGCCCCCGCTTCGCCCGGACAGGCGGCGCAGCCGTGGGGGCCTGGGTGGAAGCCTGGGCGTGGGCCTGTGTCGAAGCCCGTCGGACGCGTCGGATCGCCGCCGGCCGGGGGCGCCGGGGGCGGCACGGCGCCGGGGGGAAGGTCCGGCCGGCCGAGGAGACCGCGCGGCCCGGCACGACGGCCTCGGCCGCCGCCCGGCTGCGCGGCGCCCCCCCGCCTCCCCTTCGGGTGGAGGCGGCGCACGGCCCAGGGGGGCCTGGAGGCGGTCGGGGCCGACGGGGGCGTGGCGGCCGCGGGCCGCGCCCGCGAGCTCGGGGCGAAGGCGCGCGGGCCCGGACGCCTCCTCGGCCGGGAGGCCGTGGAGGCCGGGATCCTCCGCGGGGCCCCGGAAGAGGCCCCGGGACGGGCGCGCCCGGAAGGACGCGCGTCGCGCCCGCCGCCGCCGCCGCCGGCCCCCCCCCCCGGTTCGGGGGGCGCAACGCCGTCCATCCCCGCCCCGGCTCGCGCATGCGCCCGCCGCGCGAGTTCATCGCCCGGCAGCCAGCCGACCAAGCCGCATGTCCGGTTTGATGCGGGCCGCTCCAGCAGGTGCCGGGCAGCGCGCCTCCGTGAAGCCGTTGCGCGGTCACCGCGGCCGAGCCGGCGCCGAGAGGGCCGCGACGGTCTAGGCGGCACCCGGCGGGACAGGACGCCCGCGACGCGCCCGCCTCTGGGGAGGCCAGCCCGTTCCGGCTGGCCGACCGGGAGCCGCCCCCTTTCGCTTGCTTCGCCGCGAGGCGTTGCGGGCCGCAGGCATGGTCACGCCTGCGGCCCGCGAGCGGGAACGCTCAGTGCCAAACGGCGTCCAGGGCCACGTTCGAGGCGGACTGAAATGCCGTGTTGGACTGGAGGACGTTGTCGATCATCAGGCTGATCCCGATGTCGCGGTAGTCGCCCTTGTAGGCCGGGTCGAACCTGATGACGACATCCACGTCGCCGTTCGCGTCGACCACGTTGGTCTGCGTGATGAACTGCTCGATCGACTGGCTGCCTGAGTGGCGGCCGGCGCTTACGTTCATACCGACCTGGACGGCGGTGTTGGTCTGGTTGACGTCCCCGGTCACGACGCCGATCGTGATGTCGCGCACCTGGCCTTTGAAGTCGCCCTCGAAGACGAGCGTGATGTCCACGTCGCCCACAACTGCGAGGACGTTGGCTTGTCCCGCCCCCTGGACGATCGTTTGCGTCCCGCCGCTCCCACCGATGGCGATGTTGGCCGCGCCCTGGACGGCGTGGTTCGCCTGGGTGACGTCGGCGGTGATCAGTCCGACTTCCAGGTCGCGGACCTTGCCCTGGAACGAGCCGCTGAACACCATGTCCACTTCGACGCTGCCGATGGCCGACACATGGTTGATCTGCTCGACGATCTGCGTGTTCGCCTGAGCCCCGGCACCGCCGCCCCCGACCGAGAGGTTCCCGGCCGCTTGCCAAGCGGTGTTGGACTGGGTCACGTCGCCGGTGATCAGGCCGACCTCAACGTCGCGGATCTCGCCTTTGAACTTGCCTTGGATGGTGATGTCGAGGTCGGCGTCGCCCTCGGCGACCACCGTGTTGGTTTGCAAGACGAACTGGCCGTTCGTTTGCGACCCGCCGCCGCCGCCGACCGAGGTGTTGTTCGCGCTCTGGGCAGATGAGTTGGTCTGAGTCACGTCGCCGGTGATCAGGCCGACCTCAACGTCGCGGATCTTGCCGTCTATGGTACCGGTGACCACCACGCCGCCGTCGTACTGCGCACCGGAAGCCTCGCTTTGTTTGCCGCTCCCGTCCTGGCTTTTGGAACCTTTGGATTTCCCTGACTTCGCCATGTCGTCTCCTTGGTCCTTCAAGAGGAGATCGACGAACCGACCTCATGCCTTCCCGTGGCGCAGGCAAGGCCTGCTGCCCCACTTACAAACGACGCGTCGGCCGATCGCCATCCTCGCAGAACATTAGGACGGCAGCATTGATTCTACGCAAGATCATAACGGGCTTAAAAAGGATCGGTCGAGTCACGTCATGTGGTTGAGGTCGTGGCGCTTCTGGCGCCCGGCGCATGCAACGGCGCGCCCACGATCAGGGAGGAATGGGGCGGTTTTTCCAGGAGGCGTCTCAACCCTTCGAGGCGTCACGGGGGCCGGCCGCATCCAGCATTGGTTTTCGCTCGCGGCAAAGGCTTGGCTTCTTCTGCAAGGTGGGCGCAATATCCTTTTCGGTTCAGCCGGGGCCACACAAACAAAAACCCACCCTGGGAGGATCAGCCGTGACGCGAATTGCGATTTTTGATTTTCCATTGATTGGGCATTTTCATTTACCTGTTTTTGACTTTGGCTACGCCGTTCCGACCATGCCGCTTCCCGCGCCAGCACAACCGGTGCCCGACGCGCGCGCGCAAACGCTCGCCCCCGCCCAGCCTTCGGCGAGCCCTGGTGCGGCGTCGAGCGGCGCGTCCCTGGCGGACGCGTCCGCGGGTTGGTCCATCCAGTCCTTCTCGTTCGTCGACGCCAACGGCGCCAGCAGCAAATGGACGGTGGTCGGAGGCCGCCCCGGGCAGGATCCCCGGAACGACCTCGGCCCGGTGACGCATCCCGGGACGCCCGGGAACGACGCCATCGTCGGCGGACCGGGTCCCGACACTATCGCGGGCGGGTTGGGCGACGACACGTTGAGCGGCGGCGGCGACGCGGACACCTTCCTCTACACGGTCGGCGACGGCAGCGACACGATCGCCGACTTCGAGCGCGGGCTCGATCGACTCGTCATCCTGGGCGCGTCGGCGGTGAGCCTCGCCTCCAACGGCGGCGTGGCGATTGTGACGTTGGACGACGGCAGCCAGATCACCCTGCACAGCGCCACCCCGGCAGCAAGCGCGGACGGCGCCCCGTTCGGATGAGGGATCTCGGCGACTGGGCCGTGGCCCGCGCTGCGCGGCCGGCATACCCGTCCCTTTCCGGGGGATCAGGGCGGCCGTCGGGTAAGGATGGAACAGCGCCGTAGCGGCGCCCAAGGAAAACCCTCGCAGGATCGGCGACCTGCGAGGGTTCCAAACATCCCGGACTGGTCGGAGCGAGAGGATTCGAACCTCCGGCCCCTGCGTCCCGAACACAGTGCTCTACCAGGCTGAGCTACGCTCCGTCGGCCGGGAAGGCGCGCCGGTGCCGGCATTGACCGGCCCGGCGGGTGCGCGGCTATAGACCTTGCGCGGCGGCGGGGCAAGGCCGCTCCCGCCCTCGTAACCGACGCGCGCCGTGCCTACCTTGCCGCGGCATGTCGTCCCTGCCCCGCCAAGCCATCGAATTGGACGCCGCCCGCCGTCCGGACACGGTTTCCTCCGCGAGCGGCACCGGCGCCGCGGGGCCGCCCGACCCCGAAGCGCCGCTCCGCGCCGCGCTGGCCCGGCACCGCGCCATCGCCACCGGGCTGCTGGTGTTCATGGCGGCGGTGATGCTGGGCTCCTACTGGCTGCCGCCGGGCTACTGGACCGACCTGCTCCAGGCCGCTGCCAAGGCCGGCGTGGTGGGCGGCCTCGCCGATTGGTTCGCGGTGACGGCGCTGTTCCGCCGGCCGCTCGGCCTGCCCATCCCGCACACCGCCATCATCCCCATGCAGAAGGAGCGGCTGGGCCAGGGACTCGGCCGCTTCGTCGCCAACCACGTCTTCACCGAGGACGAGGTGCGGCGCGTGCTGGGGCGGCTCGACCTCGCCGGCATCCTGCGCGGCTTCCTGTCCGACCCGGCCGCTTCGCGCCCGGCCGCGCAGGCGCTCGCGGCCACGCTGCCCAAGGTGCTCGCCAGCCTGGAGGACGGGCGGGCGCGGCGCCTGCTGGCGCGGCTGCTGCCGCGGCTCGCCGGCGGCCCCGGCGGGGCGCGCGTGCTGGCGCGGGCGCTCAAGGCGCTGATCGACGGCGGGCGGCACCAGGAGGTGTTCGACCTCGCCATCAACCAGATGCGCGGCGTGCTGTCCGCCAAGGAGGACCAGCTCCGCCGGGCCATCGAGGCGCGCGTGCGGGCGGAGGGCGGCGCGCTGATCGGCTGGCTGGCCGGCGCCACCGTGGCGCGGCGGCTGCTCGGCGCGATCAACGGCGAGCTGGCGCGGGTGGAGCCCACGGACAGCGACCTCCGCGCCGCCTTCGAAGCGTGGCTCCGGGCCGAGATCGACAAGCTGGAGAACGACCCGGAGCGCGCCGCGGCCGTCGGCGCGGCGCTGCGGCGCGCGGTGGCCCACCCGGCCGTGGCCGCCTGGATCGGCGACGCCTGGGCGCGGCTGCGGGCGGCGCTGGAGGCCGACGCCGCCAACCCGGAAGGCCGCGCCGTGGCGCTGCTGGAGGGCGCCTTCGCCAACATCGGCACGCTGCTCGCCGAAGACCCGAAGGCGCGGGAGCGGCTGAACCGCGCGGCGGAAGGCGTTCTGGCTGCGATGCTGCCCAACGCGCGCGTCCGGCTGGCGGAGTTCATCGCAGGCGTCGTCGCCGGCTGGGACACCAAGCAGGTGACGGAGAAGATCGAGCTGCGCGTGGGCCGCGACCTGCAATACGTGCGCATGAACGGCACGCTGGTGGGCTTCCTGGCCGGCGGCGCGCTGTTCGCCCTGCTGACCGCGGTGTTCGGCCGGGTGGCCTTCTAGGCGGCAGGCCGGACCGGCCGGGCCGCGGGACGACCCGGCCAGACTGGCCCCGCGGGCCTCAACCCGCGGCCACGCCCCGCGTCCACCCCGTGTCGTGGCAGAGCACGAGGTCGTCCACGCAACCGTGCTCGACGAGGTTGCGGTGCAGGAAGCCCAACATGCCGTGCTGGCCGCTGACCGGCTCCAGTTCTCCCTTCGGCCCGAAGGCCAGCACGTGCGGGAAGCGCCGGACGAGGTCTTCCAGGAATCCGCGCGGGTTGAGGTTGCGGTACGCGATCAGCGTCCAGGAATTGAACTCCATGTAGACGACCGGCCGGAAACGTTCGATCGCGCCAGCGCCGCCCGCCAGCACGTCGGGCTCGAAGCCTTCGACGTCGATCTTGACGAAGTCGAGGCGTTCCAAACCGCGCGAGGAAACGACGCGGTCCAACGTCTCCACGGGCACCTCCACCGCCGGCATTGAGCCGTCCGCGAGGTGGTGGCCCGAGACGAGGTGGCTCCCGGCGCCGTACCCCGCTTCGTGGAAGGCCATGCCCCCCGGCTCCGCGCCGGCTGCGGCGGCGACCACCTCCACCCGCTCCAGCCCGTTCGCGGCGAGGTTGCGGCGCAGATGCGCCAGGTTGCGCGGGGAAGGCTCGACCGACAACAGCCGGGTCTGCCCCGGCGCCGTCGCGGCCATCGCCATGGTCGCCAGGCCGATGTTCGCGCCGACGTCGAGCACCACCGGCGCCCCTTCGCGCGGCAAGCACGCGCGCAGCACCGAGCAGACGCGGCCTTGGGCCGCCATCTGGGCCGGCGCCGACGCGTAGTACGGATCGTCGGCATCGCCGAAGATCCGCAGCGCGGTCCCGCCGAAGGAGACCAAGAGGCCGTCGTTCGGGGCAGCGACGGACGGCCGCCACGCCGCCGCGGCGCGCAGCCTGTCGATCGCGGGGACGGCCTTGCGCAATGTCTTGTAAGTCCGCCGGAGCACGACCGCCCTTTCCGAGCCTCCAGCCGCGCGGGGTCGCGGGCTGGCCGGGTCGGGTTCTAACCATCGCGCGCGGCTTTGGAACGGGCGAACCGCGGATCGGCGCGCGGCGACGCCAGGAAAGCGGGGCGCCGCCCCGGCGCTACGCCACCTCGGGGATGCGACCCCTCCAGCCGTCGGCGGCCCCTCCCCCGGCGCGGGAAGGCCGGCTCGCGGCCGTCCATGCGCGCGGGAACCCGTTTCTCGCGGATCTTCTCCGGCCCTTCATCCGGCTCCGCGAAGCCGGCCGGCAGGATGCCCCAGCCGTTGGAGCCCATTGCACCCGCCGTCCTTGCCCCGGCACCGCTTGCAAGTAGGCTCCCCACGCTGCCGCCGCCGCTCGACCATGGAACACCGGATGCCCGCACCGCTTCCGACCGCCCTCGACCGGCGGCGAGTCCTCCGCGAAGCCGCCCTGCTCGCCGCCGCGTCGCTCGTCGTCCCGGGCGGTTCGCGGCGCGTGCTCGGCCAGCCGAAGTTCGGCGACTACCCCTTCAAGCTGGGCGTCGCCTCGGGCGACCCGCTGGCCGACGGCTTCGTCGCTTGGACGCGGCTCGCGCCCGACCCGCTCGACGAAGGCGGGGACGGCGGGATGCCCGCCGAGGCGGTGGCGGTGCGCTGGGAGGTGGCGCGCGACCCGGCGTTCTTCCACGTCGTGCGCCGCGGCACCGCGGCGGCGCTGCCCGAGCGCGGCCACGCCGTGCATGTGGAGGTAGGGGGCCTGGAGCCTGACCGGTGGTACTGGTACCGCTTCGCCGCCGGCGGCGAGGCGAGCCCCATCGGCCGCGCGCGGACCTTCCCGGTGCTGGGCTCGCCCAAGGAACGGCTGCGCTTCGCCTTCGCGTCCTGCCAGCACCACGGCCAGGGCTACTTCAACGCTTACGCCGCCATGCTGGAAGACGGCCTCGACTTCGTCCTGCACCTCGGCGACTACATCTACGAGAGCGATTGGGGCGCGCGCGTCCGGCCGCACCTGCCCGAGCCGGTGACGCTCGACGACTACCGCCGCCACCACGCGCTCTACAAGCTCGACCGCGACCTCCAGGCGGCGCACGCCGCCTACCCGTTCCTCGTGACCTGGGACGACCACGAGGTGGAGAACGACTACGCCAACGGGCAGAGCGAGAACGGCGATCCCGTCGACGACTTCCTCCGGCGCCGGGCGGCCGCGTACCAAGCCTACTACGAGAACATGCCGCTGCGCCGCACGGCGCGGCCTGTCGGGCCGGACATGCGGCTCTTCACCAGCACGGGTTTCGGCGACCTCGCCCACTTCGTCCTGCTCGACAACCGGCAGCACCGCTCCGACCAGCCCTGCGGCGTGCCGGGCGCGCTGGGCGGCCGCCTCGCGCCCGCAGATTGCGCGGAGCGGACGGCGGAGGAGCGCACGATGCTCGGGGCGGAGCAGGAGCGTTGGGCGCTGCGCCACCTCGGCGGCGCGCAGGCCGCGTGGAAGGTGCTGGCGCAGCAGCAGTTGATGGCGCAGCTACGGCAGAAGGCGCCGGGCGGCGGCGCGGCGTGGTGGTCGGACGGCTGGGACGGCTACCCGGCGGCGCGGCGGCGGCTCCTGGGCTTCATCGGCCAGCGCCGGTTGCGCGACGTGGTCGCGGTGGGCGGCGACATCCACAGCTTCTGGGTGACGGACCTCAAGGCCGACTTCGACGACCCGTCCTCGGCCACGGTGGCGACGGAGTTCGTCGGCACCTCCGTCACTTCGGCCAGCCCGCCCGTCGAAGCCATCGCCGCGGCGCTGCCGGACAACCCGCACGTCCGCTTCTTCGAGGGGCGCGAGCGCGGCTACGCACGGGTGGAGGCGACGCCGGCGCTATGGCGGACCGACTTCCGCGCGGTCCGCACCGTGGCGCGACCCGACGCGCAGGCGCGCACGCTCAACAGTTGGGTCGTCGAACGCGGCCAAGCCGGCGCGAAGCCGGCGTGACCGCCGCCCTTCCCTACCGCTTCACGAACTTGAAAAAGCGGCTCTCCTTGCCGTCGGCGGTCTTGTCCTGGTGGAGGAAGGCCAGCTTGCGGTCTTCGAAGGTCTCGAAGAACTCCTCCCAGGGGATCGGCTTCAGCTTGTCGTCGGGCTCCGCGAAGTCGATCCGCAGGATGCCCTCGCCGTCCTTACCTTCCGTGCCCTCGACCACGGTGGGCCTGCCGCCGCGCTTCTCCACCCACTTGCGGATCTCGTCGTGGTTCGTCGTCGTGGTCCCTGAAGACATCCCGTTCTCCCTCGCAGGACGGCACCGCGCCGCTCGCCGGGCTCAACTCATCCGCCCCCGTCCCTGTTCCTTGCGGAGTCAGGTCCAGTAGAGGACGCGGGCCATTGGCAGGCGGCGGGCGACGGCGGCTTCCAGCGCGGCGCGCATCGCCCTCATGGCATCGCGCGGGAACACCCATTTGACGCTGCCGAACTTGGTCGTTTTGCGCGTGCGCGAGGCCTCGTCCATGTCGAGGCGGCTGCCGGGGTACCAGTCCTGCAACACCTTCTTTGAGCCTTCCGTGAAGCGGTGGGTGATGAGTTCCACCGTGAGGTCCGGGTCGGCGGCGCCGTCCAGCGCGGCGGCGCAGTCGGCGAGCAGGCGGTCGTACTCCGCCTCCCAGTCCGGCAGCGGCATGATGGGCGCCACCGTGAGGCCGATGCGGTAGCCCGCCAGCGCCGCCTTGCGCATCGCCGCCAAGCGCAGCGGCATCCGCGGGGCGCCGCCCTCGAAGCGCTCGGCGGCGCGGGAGTTGACCCAGAAGCGGATGCGCGTGCGGCGGTTGTGGGCCAAGCCGAGCAACGGCTCCACCGCGTCGTACTTGGTGGTGAAGCGGAGCTGAACGGCCGCTTCCCACGCGCCGAAGAAGCGGATCGCCTCCGCCAGCGCGCCGGTGACGTGCTCGATCCCCAGCGGGTCGGTGTAGCAGGACGCCTCGAAGGTGGTGCCCTCGGCGGCGCGCGCCGGGTCGGTGGAGGTCACGGCGCCCTTGCCGAGCAGCGGGGGCAGTTCGGACAAAATCTCGGGCAGGTTGGCGTAGGCGCGGATGATGGGCGGGCCGCCCAGGGAACCGGCGAGGTAGCAGTACTGGCAGTGGGCCGGGCAGCCTTCCGCCAGGTCGAAGCGCCAGTCGGCGCTTGGCGGGATGGGCTGCGGCCGGCGACGGCTGGGCGAGGCGGCGACGACCGCGAGGGTGGTCTTGGCGTCGCGGTAGGTGTCGGGCAGGCCGGACAAGCGGTCGGCCTTGAGGCGCACGACCTCCGAACCGAGCGCGGCGGCGCGCTCCGTCATTGCCTCGCCCTGCGGCCAGGACAGGGCGGCGGGCGTGACGAGGACGCGGCGCGGCACCCAGGGCGGGTGCGGCCGGGGCGGCTTCGGCGTCTGCGCCGCCGGGAGGAGGTCGGCCGTCGTGGGGAGCGGGTGGTCCATGGCGGTGCAACGCGGCGGCGGGCGTCTCTTTTCTTCCCCGCCGCGAGCGCCACACTTGGGGGCGAAACCGGCACGGAACACCCTCATGCCGTCGACGCTCGGCCTATCGATCCTCGACCAGTCCACCGTCGCCTCCGGGCGCGGGCCGGGCGACGCCATCCGGGAAACCTTGGAGTTGGCGCGGCTGACGGACGGGTGGGGCTACGGGCGTTACTGGCTGGCGGAGCACCACAACAGCGAGTCCCACGCGGGGTCGGCGCCGGAAATGCTGGTGGCGGCGATCGCGGCCACCACGAAGCGCATCCGCGTCGGCACCGCGGGGGTGATGCTGCCGCATTACTCCTCCTTGAAGGTGGCGGAGCAGTTCCGGGTGGCGGAAGCGGTCGCGCCGGGGCGGATCGACCTCGGCCTCGGGCGGGCGCCGGGGAGCGACGGGCGGACGGCCTTCGCGCTGAACCCGAACGCCCGGGAGGCGGCCGACCGCTTCCCGGCGCAGGTGCAGGAGGTGCTGGGCTGGCTCGGCGACGGTTTGCCGGAGGGGCACCCGTTCCGGAGCGTGACGGCCTCGCCCGCCGTGCCGACGCGGCCGGAGGTTTGGATACTCGGCTCGTCGGACTACGGCGCGCAGGTCGCGGCGTTCTTCGGCCTGCCCTACTGCTTCGCGCACTTCATCTCCGACCGCGGCAGCGAGGAGGCGGTGGCGGCCTACCGCGAGGGCTTCCGCGCGCATCCGGGCGTGCCGGGCCGGCTGGGGGCGCCGCGGTCGGCGTTGGGCGTCTTCGCGCTCACCGCCGAGACCGAAGCGGAGGCTTGGCGGCTCTACAAGTCGCGCGAGTTGTGGCGCTTGTTCCGCGACACCGGGCGTTACCCGCCATTGCCTTCCGTGGAGGAGGCGGAGGCCTACCCGTTCTCGGAAGCGGAGCGGGCGCACCTCGACCGGCTGCGGGCGGGGGCGATCGTGGGGGCGCCGGAGCAGGTGCGGGCGAAGCTGGAAACGCTGGCCGAGCGGCACGGGGCGGCGGAGGTGGCGGTGCTGACGCCCTGCCATGACCCGGCGGCGCGGCGGCTGAGCTACCGGTTGCTGGCGGAGGCGTTCGGATTGGCCGACGGCGGCCGGTTGGCGGCGGCTTAGGCGCCCGCCCGCTTCCGCGGCATCCCGCTATCTTCACCTTGGCGGCGGCGCGCACCCGTGGGGCGCAACCCCGAGCACGGGAGGAAGAACGGCTTTCGGTTGCCGGCGACCGGGGCGGCCCTTATTCCGCCGATTTGCCGGTGTGGAGCTTGAGCCGCATGTGGTCCGGCACCTCCTGGCCGGCGTCGGTGAACGCCTTGCGCAGGGCGCCGATGTGCGGGCCGAAGATGCCGGTGCGGTTCTCGCTGCACCATTCGCGGGAGGCGAGCGTCGTCTCCACCGAACCCTGGAACCGCGGCATCACCCAGCGGGCGAACAGCTCGTAGCTCCGCAGCGTGTCCTCGCGGCCGGCCCATTCGTGGGAGCGGAACAGGACCGCGCCGCAGCCGCCCTCGGTGTACTCGAGCAGGTTCGAGATGCCCCTGATGAGCGTGTCCGGCGAGCCGACGAAGGTGGTGCCGGCGCGCAGGCCCTCGCCCAGCGGGTCTTCGCTGCGCATCGGCGGGCGGCCGAGGGTGTCGCTGAAGTAGCTCAGCGTCTCCAGCCGCTCGCCGTGCGCCACCTCGCGCATGGCGCGCTCGTCCTCCTCGGCGCAGTGCATGTTGACCACCAAGCGCCAGTTCTTCCGGTCCAGCGCCTTGCCGTGCTTGGCCGCTTCCTTTTCGCCCAGGCGCCAGTGCTCCGCGAGCTTGGCGTTGCCGCCCGGCAGGCCGGCGCCGAGGGACAGGAGACCGACGCCGTATTTGCCGGCGGCCAGCACGCCGGAGGGGGTGGTGGCGGAGGCGACGGCGATGGGGAAGCGCGGGTGGGTGTAAGGCGCGAGGTGGAGGCGGGCCTCGCGCAGCTCGAACCAGTCCGTCTTCATCGTCACCGGCTCGTCGCAGGCGAGCAGGCGGGTGATGGCGTCGAGCGCTTGGTCCATCATCGGCCGCTGCTTCTCGGCCTCGATGCCCATCATGTAGGCGTCGGAGACCAGGGCGCCGGGGCCGCAGCCGAGCATGGTGCGCCCGCGCGTCATGTGGTCGAGCTGCACGAAGCGCTGCGCCACCAGGAACGGGTGGTGGTAGGGCAGGCTGGTGACGCCGGAGCCCAGCTTGATGTGCTTGGTGCGTTCGGCGGCGGCGGCGATGAAGATCTCCGGGCTGGCGATCAGTTCCCAGCCCGCCGAATGGTGCTCGCCGATCCAGGCCTCGTCGTAGCCGAGGTGGTCCAGCCAGGAGACCAGTTCCAGGTCGCGTGCCAGGGCGAGCGTCGGGTTGTCCCCCGCGCGGTGGAAAGGCGCGAGGAAGATGCCGAAGCGCAAGCCTCGATGGGACATAAGGCCGTGTGCCTCCGCCGATGCGTCGGCGGCGAGGCTAGGGACCCATGGTGCCGCCGGTCAATCCGGCCGCGCCCTCGCCGCCCCGCGGCCCCGCCGCGCCGCGCCGCCCGGCGCCCGCCAAGCCGTATTCCCCCACCGTCCGCAGCGCCGCCGAGCCGCCGGCCACGGCGATGCGGGCGCCGGTGTCGGTCAGCTTGCCCTCTTCCGAGACGCGCAGCACCTGCACCTCGCGGTCTGCCGTGTTGCCGACGAGGAGGGTGCGCCCGTCCGGCGAAAAGGCGACGCCCTGCGCCCAGGCGCCGACGCGCGCCTCGGACACGATGGACAGGCGCCCGTCGGCGATCCGGAGCATCCGCACCAAGCCGTACCCGTGGAACGGCGAGCCGGGCGGCTTGTTGGAGCCGTTCATCACCGTGACCGCGGCGAAGCGGCTGTCGGGGCTGGTCTGGATGCCTTCGGGCGTCTGGCCGACGCTGGCCGTGTCCACGATGCGCCACGGCTCGCGGCCGAGGTCGATCAGGCTCACCGTGTCCGCGTCGCCGGTGCCGCGGCCGATGTTGGCCACAACCGCCCAGCGGCCGTCAGGCGTGACGGAAAGGCCGTAGGGCCGGACGCCGGTGGTGATCTCGCGGTTGGTTTTCGTGACCTTCTCGTTATCAATGCTAAGCACGTTGACCATGTGGTCGCCGTAACGGGTGACGAGGGCGTGGCGGCCGTCCGGGGTGAAGGCGACGTGGCTGACCTCGGACGAGACGGGGCCGATCTCGACCTTGTTTACGGGCGTGACCGCGGTGCCGTTCGCGATGCGGTAGACGCTGACGGTGCCCTCGGCGCGGTTGGCCACCAGCGCCAGGGTGCCGGCGCGGTTGATGGAAACGCCGGCGGGGCCGCTGCCGGTGTTGAGCGTGGCGGCGATGCGCGGCGGGTTGGAGGACAGGTCCACCACCGCCATGCCGTTGCCCGGGACGAGCTTGGACGGGTCGGTCGGGTCGTGCCGCTGGTTGGCGGTGACGAGGGCAAAGCGCTCGTTCGGCGAGATGGCGACGGAGGTGGGCGGACCGACCAAGCTGGCCGGCACCTGGATCTCCGCCCGGAGCCGGGGCGGGTTGGCGGACAGGTCGATGATGGAAAGCGTGTCGGGCGACGGGTCGCGGGCGGGCCGGACCACGCCGTTGTCCAACACGAGCTTGTTGTCGTTGGCCGACAAGGCGATCTGGGCGCGCGCGGCCACCGGGGCGGCCAGCGCCAACGCCACCGCGGCCGGCAACAGGCGTTTCATGCTTGGATACCTCCCGGGCGGCGTCCCTTTGCCGCGCCGCAGTCTTGGAGAATGGAACGGATTCGGCAAATCAACGAAGCGCGGCTTGAGGCGGGCGCGGCTCCGGCTGACACTCATCTGAAGGCGGAGGAGGAGCGGGCATGGACTTCGGCCAGTTCAACCTGATGGGCTACCGCGCGCCGGGCACCCCGACGCACCGCCTCTACGACGACGCGGTGGAGCAGGTGCGGGCGGCGGAAGCGGTCGGGTTCGGCGTGTCCTGGTTCGCCGAGCACCACTTCTCCAACTATTGCGTCTGCCCTTCGCCCTTGATGATGGTGGCGCGGCTGGCCGGCGAGACCTCGCGCATCCGCCTCGGCAGCGGCGTGGTGGTGGTGCCGCTCTACAACCCGGCGCGGCTCCTGGCCGAGATCGGCATGGCGGACGCGATGACGCGCGGGCGCTTGGTGCTCGGCGTGGGCAGCGGCTACCAGCCCTACGAGTTCGAGCGCTTCGGCGAGGACCTGGCGGACGCGCCGGCGAAGCTGCTCGAATTCATGGAGATGCTTGACCTCGCCTTCGGGGCCGAGACCTTCCGCTACGAGGGGCGGCATTTCCGGATGCCCGAGACGCACATCGCGCCGCGGCCGGTAGGCGGGCCGCCGGAGGTCTGGGTGGCGGGGGACAACCAAGCGCTGCACCGCATGGCGGCGCGGCGGGGCTGCACGGTGATGGTGACGCCGCGCCACTTCACCCCGGCCATGCTGGAAGCGGCGCGCCGCAAGCTGGAGGACGTGTACCGCGCGGAAGGCGTGCCGCCCTCGCGGCTGCGGCTCGGCGTGCTGCGGCACGTCTGCGTCACGGAGAGCCGGGTCCAGGCGGCGGCGTTCCTGGACGACGTGCGCCACCAGATCAGGCTGTCGCAGAGCCTGCGCCGGCGCGAGCAGGCGATGGACGGCGCGATGCTGGTGGAGCGGCCTTGGGACGGGGAAATGAGCCTGGAGGACATGGCGGCGCACATGCTCGTGGGCCCGCCGGAGGCCATCGCGGAGCGGATGGTTGCCGAGGTCCGCCGCGCTTCGCCTTGCCACTACCTGCTGCAATTCCAGGCCGGCGGGTCGCCTCTCGCCCTGGCGCTGCGCTCCATCGAACGCTTCGCGGCGGAGGTGCGGCCGCTGCTGGAGCGCGGATTGGGGCCGCTGGACCGAATCGGGCTGGCCGCCGCGGAGGCGGCCTGAGCGGAACGGCGGATGCGCCCGCCGCGCCCGCCTGCTACCCGTAGCTTTCATGATCGGAGTCGATTGGGGCACCACCAGCCTGCGCGCCTACCGGCTGGACGGGGCCGGCGCGGTGCTGGACCGGCGCGAAAGCGCGCAAGGCATCCTTTCGGTGCCCCAGGGCGGCTTCCCCGCGGTGCTGGACGGCGCCATCCGGCCTTGGCTGGACGCCGGCGAGGAGTTGGTGCTGCTGTGCGGCATGGTCGGCAGCCGGCAAGGTTGGCGGGAGGCGCCCTACCTCCCTTGCCCGGCCGGCCCGGCGGAGATCGCCGCCGCGGCCGTGCCCTTGGCCTTTCCCGGCGCGCAGCGCTGCTTCCTCGTGCCGGGCCTCTCTGCCCGCGGGCCGGAGGGCGTGCCGGACGTGATGCGCGGCGAGGAAACCAAGATGATCGGGCTGCTGTCGGAGCTGGGCGACGGCGCGGCGTCGAGGGCGACGCTCTGCCTGCCCGGCACGCACAGCAAATGGGCGCGGCTGGAAGGCGGGCGCGTCGCGGGCTTTGCCACGCGCATGACGGGCGAAACGCGCGCGGTGCTGCTGGGGCACAGCATCCTCGGCCGCCTTTCGGCGCCGGCGCGGGACCAGGGGAGTTCGGACGAGGCGTTCCGGCGCGGCGTGCGGCGCTCGCGCGACCGGGGCGGCCTGCTGCACCACCTCTTCGGCACGCGCGCGCTCGGCCTGATGGGCGAGTTGGCGGCGGAGGAAACGGACGACTACCTTTCCGGCCTGCTGGTCGGCCACGAGGTGCGGGCCGCCGTGGAGGATGGCGGCACCACCGGCGGCGGCACCGTTCACTTGGCGGGCTCGGCCACGCTCTGCCGGCTGTACGCGTTGGCCTTCGCCGAGTACGGCGTGGCGCACCGGCTGCACGACCCCGACATCGCGGCGCGCGGGTTGCACCGCATCGGCGCGACGCTGCCGTGACCACCGCCCGCCGGGAGGCAGCGCTTCCCAGAACCCATGAACGGATTCGGCGTTACAGCTTGGTTGGGCCGGTTCGCGCCGCCAGGGACCGGTTCGGCGCGGTCCGCTCCGGCGTGGCGGGCCGGCCCCCGCTGGTCGGCGAAACCGGACGGAGCGACACCCACCATGCGCCTCATCCTGCCTGCCTTGATGCTGCTCGCGGTCGCGGGCTGCAACCGCGTGGACCCCTGGACCAGGTCGGACAGGCCCGCGACCCGCGCGCTGCCCGGCCCCGATTCGGCCGGCGCCGCGCAGCGCTACGAAGACCCGGGCATCCGCCCACAGCCCCGGCCCCTCACCCCGCGGTAGCCGCTGGCGCTGCCCCCGCCGCGGCCGGCCCCGAGCCAGCGGCGCGGGAGGAACGCGCATGACCCTCGCGGGATGGCTCGCCCGCTGCCCCTTCGTCGCCATCCTGCGCGGCCTCCGGCCCGAAGACTCGGAGGCGGTCGGCGACGCGCTGGTCGACGCCGGCGTGACCGTCCTGGAGGTGCCGCTGAACTCGCCGGAGCCGTTGGAGAGCATACGGCGCCTTTCCGCCCGCTTCGGCGACCGGGCGCTGGTCGGCGCCGGGACGGTCATGACGGAGGCGCAGGTGGCGCAGGTGGCGGAGGCGGGCGGCAGGCTGCTGGTGACGCCGCACGCCGATCCGGCGCTGGTGCGCGCGGCCAAGGCGCGGGGTATGCTGGCCGCGCCGGGCTTCTTCACGCCGGCGGAGGCGTTCTCCTTGCTCGCCGCCGGCGCGGACGCGCTGAAGCTGTTCCCGGCCGAGGCCGCCTCACCGGCCGTGGTGAAGGCGCTGCTAGCGGTGCTGCCGCCAGGAACGGCGCTGCTGCCGGTGGGCGGCATGTCGGCGGAGACGATCGGGCCGTGGCACGCGGCCGGCGCCGTCGGATTCGGCGTCGGCGGGTCGCTCTACAAGCCCGGCGACGCGCCCGGCGTGGTGGGGGAACGGGCCCGCGCGCTGCGCGCCGCACTGGCCGGGGCGCGCGCCGCGTGATCGGGCGGCTGGTGCGCGCCGCCGTCCGCCGCCGGGAGGAGGCGCTGCCCGCTGCGCCTCCGCCTGCCGCGCCGCCCGTCGTTGCGGCGCCCACCGAAATGCCGCCGCTGACGGCCCCCGAACTCCTGGCCGAGATCAACGCGGAGGTGCCGCCGGGCGTGGACTGGCGCGGCGGGGCGTTGCGCTACGTCGCGGCGGAGTTCCGTAAGCACGGCGCCGAGGCGATGGCGCGCTACTTGCTGGCCAAGCCGCTGGCGCCGGTGCCCCCGGGCGGCCTGGGCGGCGGGCCGGCCCTGGTGGAGGACGTCGAGTACCTCCTGAACTTCGTCAACCTCGTCGCGCTGCTGGACCTCCCGGGCCGGGCGCGGGTGCTGGACGTTGCGTGCGGCAGCGGCTGGGTGTCGCACTTCCTGGCGCGCATGAACTACGACGCCCACGGCTTCGACATCTGCCCCGACATGGTGGAACTCGCCGAACGGCGCTTCCGCGAAGACCCGCTGCTC
>NZ_BAAAFZ010000046.1:105314-143453 GCF_039523795.1 Craurococcus roseus
CGCCCGCCGGCGGCCGCTTTTTCGTGCTGGACGCCGAGCGCGAGGAACTGCCCGCGGCGCTGCGCGGCACCTTCGACGCCATCGTAATGGAGAGCTGCGTCCACCACTTCCTCGACCCCGTTTCGGCGCTCGCCCACATCGCCGCCGGGCTAAAGGAGGACGGGATCGCCGTGGTGATCGAGGGCGAGAACCGGCGCGGGCCGATCCGCCCCGAGTACCTCGCCGTAATGCGGGAATTCGACACGCTGGAGCGCCCCTACACGCGCCCGCAGATGGAGCGGATGCTGGTGCTCGCGGGGCTGCCCGCCTTCCGGTTCCTGGGCCGCGTGAACGGCTGGTTCGCCCCGGACGACCCGCGCGTGCCGCTGTTGCCGGAGATGGTGCGCGACGACGCGCGGGCGCGGAACCTCGCCGTCTGCGCCAGGACGCCGGCGGCCCTGGCGCGCGTCCTGCCCGGCCTACGGGCGGGCTGAACGCTTACGCGCCGCCGCGGCGCCATTTCCGCTCGGCCTCGTCCCAAGCGGCCAGCGGTTGCAGGTCGGGCACCCAGGCGAGGCCCGTCTTCGCGTCGGATGAGACCGCCTCCGGCGTGACCACCGCATCGATCAGCGCCGGGCGGTTGGCGAGGGCGCGCTCGATCGCCGGCTTGAGCTGCTCCTCCGTCTCCACGCGCTCGGCGTGCATCCCGAAGGCCCGCGCCATCGCCGCGTGGTCGCTGAACTGGAGCCGCGTGCCGACCACCTTGCCGTGGGTGACGGCCTGGTCGTGGACCTCGATCTGCCAGGCGCCGTTGTTGGCGACGACGATCAGGACGGGCGCCTTGTGGCGGACGGCGGTGTCCACCTCGATGGCGTTGAAGCCGAAGGCGCCGTCGCCGGTCGCCACCACCACCGGGCGGTCCGGGAAGGCGAGGCCCGCCGCGATCCCGTAGGGCACGCCGACGCCGATGCAGCCGAAAGGCCCCGGGTCGAGCATCGCGGGCGCGGACAGGCCGACGCGGGCGAAGCTCAGGAAGTCGCCGCCGTCCACGACGACGATCGCGTCCGGGCCCATCGCGTCCTGGAGGGCGGCTAGCACCCGGTTCGGGTGCAGGCGGCCGTCGCCGCCGGGCGGGGCGTTCGCCATGGTTTGGCGGAGCTTGCGCGCCCGTTCCTCGTGGCTGGCGCGCAGCTTCGTCGCCCAGGCCCGGTCGAGCGCGGGCGCGCGGTTGCCGGCCGCTTCGACCAGGGCGCGGAGCGACTCGGCCGGCGAGGCGAGGACTTCGACGGCGCCGCGCCGGTTGTCGCGCAGCTCCGCCGGGATGTCGGCGAGGCGGACGAACTTGGCCCCGCCGAACACGGCGGGGGAGCCGTAGGCGAGCTGGAAGTCGAGCCGGCGCCCGACGGTCAGCACCACGTCGGCGTCGCCCATCACCGCGCCGCGCATGGCGCCGACGACGGAGGGGTGCGCGTCGGGCACGAGGCCGCGGCTCTCGCCGGTGTCGAGGTAGACGGCGCCGAGGCGGTCCAGCAGCGCGACCAGCTCGGGGCCGGCGCCGCGGGCGCCGCGCCCGGAGATCACGAGCACGCGCCGCGCCGACCACAGCAGGTCCACCGCCTCGGCGATCCGGTCCGGGTCGGGCCCCGCCGCGGGGCGCGGCTTGGGGCGCAGGTGCTCCTCGAGCTGGACCGCCTTCGGCACGACGCTGCGCAGGGTGTCGGTCGGGAAGTCGATGTAGGCCGGGCCGGGCTCGCCGCCTTCGCCCATCGCGCGGGAGATGGCCTCGTCGAGTTCCGCCAGGGCGAGGTCCGGCTCGCGCACCGTGCGGGCGTAACGGGTGATCGCCCGCACGAGCCGGGTGTGGTCGAGGTCCTGGAGGCCGCCGCGGTTCTCCTGGGCGCGCGGGCTGGTGCCGGACAGGACGAGCACGGGCGCGCGCGAGACGTGGGCGTTGGCGATGCCTGTCATGGCGTTGGTGACGCCGGGGCCGGCGGTGACGAGGGCGACGCCGAGTTGGCCCGTCAGCTCGGCGTGGGCCTGGGCCATGTGGACGGCGGCCCGCTCGTCGCGCACGTCCACGATGCGGACGCCCTCGGCGTCGAGCCGCATCCAGATCGGCATGATGTGGCCGCCGCAGAGCGCGAAAACGCGCTCGACGCCGCGCCGCTTCAGCGAGCGCGCCACCAGGCCGGCGACGCTGTCGGGGTCTGTTTTCAAGGTCCGGTCACCTCCGTGTCCGGCTCATCCGAGCCATGCTACGAGGAAAGAGACGGTCACGATCGAGATCAGGTGGGACGCCAGGATGGCGCCCGAGGTCACGCCCGTCTTGAGGCCGTAGAGCTTGGCGATGGTGAACGGGCCGGACCCGATCGGCAACGCGCTGAGGAGCACCGCCGGGTACGACCACGCGGGCGGCACGGCGAACACGTGGACCGCCAAGAGGGCCGTGACGGCGGGTTGGAACAGCAGCTTCAACCCGATCAGCACGCCGATCGTGGGGGCGTCGCTGGCCACCACGCCCTCTTGCGCGAGGAACAGGCCGATGCAGACCAGGGCGCACGGCGAAGCGGCGCCGGCGAGCAAGTCGGCGAAGCGGTCGACCGGGGCCGGCAGGGGCGGCCCGGCCAAGGCCACCGCGAGCCCGGCCAGCGGCGCCAGGAACAGCGGGTTGCGCAGCAGCGAGAACGAAATCCTGCCCGCCGCGCGGCCGAAGCCGGAGCCGCCGCGCAGATCGGCCTCGATGAGGGCGACGGCGAACAGGAACAGCGCGCAGGCCGTGAACAAGGAGGCGACGACGGCCGCGGGCAGGCTGTCCGGCCCGAAGACCAGGAGGCACAGCGGGATGCCCATGAAGCCGACGTTGCCGTAGGAGGCGTCCAGCCCTTCGATGCCCGCCTGCGCCACCCTCCGCCCGCGCCACCGGCTGAGGGCGAAGCCGAGCGCGAAGGTCGCGGCGATCCCGCCGCCGAACGCGAGCGAGAAGCCGGTTTGGCCGGCCTGCCCGGGCTCGATCTTCGCCATCGCCAGGAACATCAGCGCCGGGAGCGCCAGGTACACCGCGAAGCGGTTCAGGATGTCGGTGGCGGCGCGCGAGAACACCCCGAAGCGGCCGCAGAGGTACCCGGTGAGGATGAGCCCGAACAGCGGCAAGACGGCGTTCAGGACCGCTTGCATGGGCTCGCCCGGCCTCGGACGCCACGGCCACCGGCCAGCGCGGGACGGCGGCGCCGGCGGCGGCGGGCGCGGCCACGGCGCCGGGCCCGCCTCACGCGCCGCCCCCGCCCGGCGCCACGGTCCCGGCCGCCCCCGCGAGGCGCGCTTTGAGGGCCCGGTGGAGCACCTTGCCCAACGCGTTGCGCGGGATCTCGTCGTCGCGCACGAAGGAGCAGGAGCGCGGGCGCTTGTAGCCGGCGAGGCGGTCCCGGCCCCATTCCAGCAGGCCGGCCTCGTCCAGCGCGGCGCCGTCCCTCAGGACGACGACGGCGTGGACGCGCTCGCCCCATTTCGGGTCGGGCAAGCCGACCACGGCCACTTCCTTTACCGCCGGGTGGGCTGCGAGGGCCGTTTCCACCTCCGACGGGTAGACGTTCTCGCCGCCGGAGATGACCATGTTGCTCTTGCGGTCGACGAGGTGGATGTACCCGTCCTCGTCGCGGCGGGCCATGTCGCCGACCGAGCAATACTCGCCCCGGAACGCCTCCCTGGTCTTCTCCGGCAGCCTCCAGTAACCGTCGAACAGGTAAGGGGTGGAGGCGTAGAGTTCGCCGGGCTCGCCGTCCGGGACTTCCTGCCCGGCCTCGTCCAAGAGCTTGATCGGCGCCGAACCGACGCATTCCCGCCCGACCGAACCGAGCTTCGTGAACTGCTCATGCGGGTGGAGCATGGTGGCCCAGCCGAGCTCGGTCGCGCCGTAGAGTTCGAACAGGCCGGAACTCCGGAACATCTCCATCACGGCGCGTTTGGTTTCGGGCCGCGCGGGGGCAGAGGAGATCATGAGCTTGGTGACGCGGCCGAGGTCGTGGCGCGTGCGGACGGCTCCGGGCAGGTCGAGCATCGTGGCGTAGTGGGTCGGCACGAGGGAGGTGAAGGTGGAGCCGCCTTCGGCGAGCGTCCGGACGCAGTGCTCGGGGTCGAAGCTCTTGCGCGAGTAGATCGCCGTCTCGCCGCCGCAGTAGCCGAAAGCGCCGAAGAAGTTGAGCGAGTTCGCGTGGCACATCGGCATCACGAGCAAGGCCCCGTCGCGCCGGTGGATGCCGAGTTCGATCTCGGTGACGAGGGACAACAGGGCGGCGCCCTTGTGGTTGCGGATGGCGCCCTTGGGGTTGCCCGTCGTGCCCGAGGTGTACATCAGCGTCCACGGGTCCGTGGCCGCGACCGGCACGCCGGGCTCGCGGTCGCTCGCAGCGGAGAGTAGGTCTTCGTAAGCGCGGAAGCCGGCCGGGCACGGGCGCTCGCCGAAGTGGACCAGGTTCGCGGCCCGGATGGACAAGCCGGCGTGGATCTCCTCGACGACGCCCGCGAATTCGTCCTGGACGATGAGGGCCGAGGCGCCCGAGTCCTCCACGATGTAGAGGACCTCCGGGCCGAGGAGGCGGAAGTTGATGGGCACGGCGACCAGGCCGGCCTTGGCGGTCGCGGCGTAGATCTCCGCCCATTCCAAGCGGTTGTAGGCGAGGACCGCCACGCGGTCGCCTTTCGCCAAGCCCAGGCCGAGCAGGGCGTTGGCGAGGCGGCACGCCCTTCCGTTCCATTGCGAGAAGGTCGTGGCGCGTTCCAGGTCCCGCGCGCCCGTCCGGCCGCCGTGTAGGCGCGCGTGGGCCGCGAGCATCTGCCCGAAGGTCAACAATTCCCCCATTCCCGCCTCCTCCCGCAAACCGCGCGCGGCCCGTCCGCTCCGGCGTCCGCGCGGCCCTAATCGACACGCCCTGGTGCGATGTGTCCACCGGGTGGCTGGGGCGGCCGGGGCCGCGGGGCTCCTATCGCCGCCGCGTGGCCGCGCCCGGCGGCCTCAACAAACCGCAAGGCCGGCGATTCGGGCGCGGCGCGGGACCGCCGGCGCTTGAAACGGTTCGCGTCCGCCTCGATAACGGTCGCAGCCGCCAGAGCCCTTGAGGAACGTCCCGCCATGCCGATCGACCGCCGCCGCCGCGCGCTCGCCCTGGGCGCGCTTTCCGCGCCCGCCTTGCTGCTCCGCGCCGCGCCGGCCCGCGCGCAGGAGACGACGCTCAGGCTGCACCACTTCCTGCCGGCGGTGAGCAACGTCCACCGCTTCTTCCTCCAGCCCTGGGCGCAGAAGGTGCAAAGCGAGAGCGGGGGCAAGCTCCGCATCCAGATCTTCCCCGCCATGCAGCTCGGCGGTGCGCCGCCGCAACTCTTCGACCAGGCGCGGGACGGGGTGGCGGACATCATTTGGACCCTGCCTGGCAACACGCCGGGCCGCTTCCCGCGCATCGAGGTGTTCGAGCTGCCCTTCGTGGCGCACAAGAAGGCGATCGTGAACTGCAAGGCGGTGCAGGAGTTCGCGGGCAAGCACCTGCGTGAGGAGTTCAAGGAGGTCCACCCGCTATGCGTCTGGGCGCACGGCGAGGGGCTCATCCACGCGCGCAAGGAGGTCCGCACCATGGACGACCTGCGCGGCCTCAAGCTGCGCTTCCCTTCGCGCCTGAACGGCGAAGCGCTGCGGGCGCTCGGCGCGGCGCCGGTGGGGATGCCGGTGCCGCAGGTCCCCGAGGCGGTGAGCCAAGGCGTGATCGACGGCGCGGTGGTGCCCTGGGAGGTGGTGCCGTCGCTGCGCCTGCACGAGATGCTCAAGTTCCACACGGAGGTCCCGGGCAGCCCCACGCTCTACACGACCACCTTCATCCTGGCGATGAACAAGGCGAAGTACGAAGGGCTGCCGGACGACGCGCGCAAGGTGCTGGACGCGAACAGCGGCATGGTGGCCGCGGAGATGGCGGCGAAGCCCTGGGACGAGCAGGGGCCGGTCGTGGAGCAGATGGCGAAGCGGCGGGGGAACCAGGTCACCGTCATCACCGAGGAGGAAAAGGCGCGCTGGGTGCGGGCCACGCAGCCGGTGGTCGAGCAGTGGCAGGCGGGCACGCGCGAGCGCGGCTTCGACGGCTCGGCGCTGCTCGCGGAGGCGCGGGCGCTGGTGGCGAAGCACGGCCAGGGCTTTTCCTGAGCGCGTGGCCGAGGGGCATTCCCGGCCGCGCGGCTGGACGGATCGGCTCGGCGGCGTCCTCGCCCTCGCCGGCGGGGCGGTGCTGCTCGGCGTCGCCCTGCTCACCTGCTGGAGCGTCGTGCAGCGCTGGTTGACGTCGCGGCCGGTGCCGGGCGACTTCGAGCTGGTCTCGCTCGGCTCCGGCGTGGCGGTGCTCGGCTTCCTGGCCTGGGGCACGGCGCGGCGCGCTTCCATCGTGGTGGACACCTTCACCGGCTGGCTGCCGCGGCGAGCGGCGGGCGCCCTGGACGCGTTCTGGATGCTTGTGTGGGCCGCCGCGGCCGCGCTGCTGGCGGAGCGGCTTTTCCAAGGCGCGCGCGAAACGCTCCGCAGCGGCACGACGACCATGGTGCTCGGCTTCCCGACGTGGTGGGCGGTGGGCTTCGGGGCCCTCGCCTTCGCGGCCGTGGCGCTGGCGGCGCTGGCCTGGGTGCCGCGGCTGGGCCGGGGCGAAGGGTGATGCCGCCGGAATTCGCAACCGCCGGCATCGGCTTCGCCGCGCTGCTCCTCCTGATCGCGCTGCGGGCGCCGGTGGGCCTTGCCATGCTGCTGGTGGGCGCGGGCGGCTACCTTTGGATCGTCGACGCCGGGGTGCTGCTGAACTACCTCAAGACCACGCCCTACCACCTCTTCGCCAACTACACGCTCTCCGTCATCCCCCTGTTCATCCTCATGGGCGCGCTGGCGGAACGCGGCGGGCTGGCGCGCGACCTGTTCGACGCGGCGAACGCGCTGTTCGGGCGGAGGCCCGGCGGCATGGCGATGGGGGTGATCGGCGCCTCGGCCTGCTTCGGCGCGGTGTGCGGCAGCTCCGTCGCCACCACCGCCACCATCGGCCGCGCGGCGCTGCCGGAGCTCAAGCGCTTCGGCTACGACCCCGGGCTGGCGACCGGCACGGTGGCGGTGGGCGGGACGCTCGGCATCCTGATCCCGCCCTCCGTGATCCTGGTGGTGTATGCCATCAGCACGGAGCAGAACATCGCCAAGCTGTTCATGGCGGCGCTGGTGCCGGGGCTGTTGGCGACCCTGTTCTACGTGCTCACCATAGCCGTCCTGACGCGGCTGCGCCCCGCCCTGGCGCCGCCGGGCGGCGGGGTCGACGCGACCGAGCGGCGGCGCGTGCTGCTGAACGTGATCCCGGTGCTGCTGATCGCCGTGGTGGTGATCGGCGGCATCTACGGCGGCGTGTTCACGCCCACGGAGAGCGCCGCCATAGGCTGCGTGTCCACCCTGACGGTCGGGCTGGCGCGCCGCACCTTGAACGGCGCCGACGTCCGGGCGGCGCTGTTCGCCACCGCCGAGACCACGGCGATGATCTTCGTCATCCTGCTCGGCGCCGAGGTGTTCAACGCCTTCCTGGCGCTCAGCCAAGCGCCGGACCTGCTGGCGCTGTGGATCTCGGAGCAGGATTTCCCGCCCTACGGCGTGCTGGCGCTGCTGCTGTTCGCCTACATCGTGCTCGGCGCGGTGATGGACGAATTGGCGATGATCCTGCTGACCCTGCCGGTGTTCTTCCCGGTGGTAACGGCGCTGGACTTCGGCCTCGCCAGCGCGGAGGAGACGGCGATCTGGTTCGGCGTGCTGGTGCTGGTGGTGGTGGGCATCGGGCTGACGGCGCCGCCGATCGGGCTGAACGTGTTCGTCGTCTCGTCGCTGGCGCGGGACGTGCCGATCGCGCGCACCTACCGCGGCGTGCTGCCGTTCCTGGCGACGGACCTACTGCGGCTGGCGTTGCTGGTGACCTTCCCGGCGCTGAGCCTCTGGCTGGTGCGGGCGCTGACCTAGCCCTTCATCATGGAGCGGGACGGTTCCCGCTCCAGCGCCCGCTCGATCTCGGCCCGACCCGGGGTGCCGGCCTCCAACGCCTTGCTCAGGTGCTCCTTGTAGGTTTTGGAAACCACGGCGGGCAGCAGCGGCTCGTTCGGGTCCACCAGCGCCTGGATGATGACCGGGCCTTCCGTGGCGAGCGCCTCGTCCAGCACCGCGTCCGCCCGCGCCGGGTCGTCGATGGTGTAGCCGCGCCCGCCCATCGCCTCGGCCGCGCGGGCGAAGTCGATCGGCGGCACCTCGCAGGCGTATTCCGGGTTGCCCAGGAACAGCATCTGCTCCCACTTGATCTGACCCAGCACACCGTTGCGGATGACCAGCAGCTTCAGGTCCAGCCGGTGCTGCACGGCCGTCGCGAACTCACCGAGTTGCATCGCGAGGCCGCCGTCGCCGACCACGGCGAAGACCGGCCGGTCCGGGAAGGCGAGGCCGGCGGCGATGGCGTAGGGCAGCCCGGAGGCCATGGAGGCGAGCAGGCCGGAGACGGCGAAGTCGTGCCCGGGTCGGAGCGGGACGTGCCGGGCGACGAGGCCGGTGTGGTGGCCGGAGTCCGTCGCCAGCACCGCGTCGGGCGGCAGGCGGCGGCCCAACGCCGCCACGGGCACCGCCGGGTGCATCGGCGTTCGCAGGCTCTCCTCCGCGGCGCGCAGCGCTTCCGTCCAGCGCCGCGCCTCGCCTTGCGCCTTCTCCAGGAAGGAGCGGTCCTCCTTCCGTCGCAGGCGGGCGTTCAGCATCTCCAACGTGGCCCTGGCGTCGCCGACCAGCCCGACGTCGGCTGCGACGCGGAGGCCGATGCGCTGCGGGTCGCGGTCGACCTGCACGCAGCGCGCCTGGCCGGGCTTCGGGTAGTACTCCACATAGGGGAAGGTGGAGCCCACGATCAGCAGCGCGTCGCATCCGGCCATCGCGGCGTGGGTGCCGAAGGTCCCGTAGAGGCCGATGCCGCCGGTGGTGAACGGGTGGTCGTCCGGCAGCACGGCCTTGCCGAGCAGCGCCTTGGCGACCGGCGCGCCGAGGAGCTGCGCCGCCTGCTCCAGCTCCGCCCGCGCCCCCAGGGCGCCACGGCCGGCGAGGATGGCGACCCGTTGCGCGCCGTTCAGCAGCGCCGCCGCTTCTGCCACCGCTTCCGGTTCCGGCAAGCGGAGCCCGTCGGTCCGGTTGGCGGAGGCGGTCTGCGCCGAGCCGCGGGGCGAAGGCTTGTCGGCGCCCTCCTCCTGCTCCTGCACGTCCACGGCGATGGAGAGGTGCGAAACGCCGCGGCCGGCGAGCGCGCTGCGGCACGCGAGGGCGGTCACGGCCTCGGCCTGCGCCGCGCCCGTGATGCGGGCGTTGTAGACGGCCACGTCGGCGAAGACGCGGTCCAGCGGCACGTCCTGCTGCGTGAAGGTCTCGGCTATGTCGTGGTAGGGCAGGCCGGTGAGCGCGACCACCGGCGCGCCATCCATCTTCGCGTCGTAGAGGCCGGTCAGCAGGTGGAGGCCGCCGGGGCCGGTGGTGGCGAGGCAGCAGCCGAGCCGGCCGGTCCATTTGGCGTGCGCCGCCGCCATGAAGGCGGCGCTCTCCTCGTGGCGGACGGACACGAAGCGGACGCGGCCCTCGCGGGCGCGCATCGCCTCCACCACCCCGTTGATGCCGTCCCCGGCCATGCCGAAGACCGTGTCCACGCCCCAGGCCATCAGCGTGTCCACGACGATCCCGCTGGCGTTGCGGCCCATGGCGCCCGTCCCTTCCGCTGTCGGGGGGCCAACGCCGCGCGGCGCGGGCGGATGCGGCGGGGTGGCGGAACGAACGGGCGGGGACTACAACGGCGCGGCAGGAGAACGCCGCCATGCGCACCATCCACGACCGGGGCGGGCGAACCGCATGAGGCCGCGCGTCGCCTTCATCGGCACCGGCGGCACCATCGCCTCCGTGGGCCGCGGGCCGCTCGACCTCCACGACTACACCGCGGCGGGCAAGATGCTGCACGCCGCCGAGTTGCTGGAGCGCTTCCCCGAGGCGCGGGAGGTGGCCGAGGTGGTGCCGGTGCGTTTCGCCAACGTGCCCTCCCCCAAGATCGCCTTCCCGGAGTGGCTCGAACTGCTGCGGATCTGCGACCGGCTGGCCGCGGAAGAGCGGGACCTCGCCGGGATCGTCATCGGGCACGGCACCGCCTCCCTGGAGGAGACGGCGTACTTCCTTTCCCTCACCCTCAAGCATCCGCTTCCGGTGGTGGTGGTCGGCTCGCAGCGGCCGAACTCGGCGCTGTCCACCGACGCGGGGCTGAACCTCGTGAACGCCATCCGCGTGGCGGCCTGCCCGCGGGCTTGGGGCCTCGGCGCGCTGGTGGTGCTGAACGACGAGGTCCACGCGGCGCGGGAGGTGACCAAGACCTCCACCTCCCGGATGCAGACGTTCCGATCGCCGGATTTCGGCTGCCTCGCCCACGCGGACGGGGACCGGCTGGCCTGGTACCGCAAGCCGCTGCGCCGGGCGGCGCCGGACACGGAGTTCGACCCGCGAAGCCTCAAGGCGCTGCCGCGGGTGGACATCGCCTATTCCTACGCCGGGTCGGACGGCGCGGCGGTGCGGGCGTTCCGCGCCGCGGGGGCGCAGGGCATCGTCTCCGCCGGCTTCGCGCCGGGCTTCGTCACGCCCGACGAGGCCGAGGCGCTGGGCGAGGCGGCGGCGGCGGGCGTCGTGGTGGCCCAGTCCACGCGCGCGGGCAGCGGTCGCGTGTTCCCGACCACCAAGCTGCGCGAAGCGGGTTTCGTCCCGGCCGACAACCTGACGCCCCAGAAGGCCCGCATCCTGCTGGCGCTGGCCCTGACCGTCACGCGCGACCCGCGCGAGGTCGAACGCATCTTCGGCGAGTACTAGGGGCATGTACAAGCTCGACGTGCTGATCCAGGGCTACCCCGGCAAGTCGCTTTGCCACGGCGGCCTGGGCTGGAGCACCATCGCGCTCCTGCGCGGAGGCGGGCGGAGCATCTTGATCGACGTCGGCGCCTTCGGGGTGCGGCCGGAATTCGCGCGCCAACTCGCGGCGGCGCGGTGCGAGCCGGGGAGCGTGACGGACGTGGTGCTGACCCACGCGCATTGGGACCACTCGGTCAACTACACGCTGTTCCCGAACGCCGACATCTGGATCGGCCGGGCGGAGATGGATTGGGCGACGAAGGAGCCGCCCGGCTTCAACCCGCTCCCGGAGCTTTACGTCCGCGACTTGGCGCGCCATCCGCGCCTGCGGCTGCTGGACGACGGCGACGGGTTCCTGCCGGGGCTGACCGCGCACCTGGTCGCGGGGCACACGCCGGGCTGCCTCGCCTTCCGCATGGCGGGCTCGGGCGGGGCGCCGCCTGTGCTGTTCAGCGGCGACGCGGCGAAGAACCGGGCGGAGCTGCTTTCCATGGCGACCGACATGACCATGGACGCGGCCGAAAGCCGCCGTTCCTTGGAGCGCATCTGGGCGCTGTGGCGCGAGCTGCCGGGCACGCTGCTGGTGCCGGGACACGACCTCACGATGCGGCTGGATGGGGCGGGGCGGCCGGAATACCTGGGCGAGCGCCGCGCCGGCATCGCCGCTTGGTTCTCCGAGGACCTGCTGGTGACGACGGCCATCGACCTCGCAGCCCCAAGGGACTGAATGCCGCCACCGCCGCAGCGCGCCTGGGTCCGCCTCCCCTCCGGGCGGCGGCTCGACTTGCTTTCGCCCACCGCCTTCGACTGGACGGACGAAGACCTCGCCATCGGCCTGTCCCGCACCTTCCGCTGGGGCGGGCACTCGGTTTGGCCTGGGGCGCCGCTCTCCGTCGCGCAGCATTCGCTCGCCGTGCTGGCTCTGCGGCGGGAGCGCGCGCGGCCATCGCTGACGGTGGCGGAACAGCGGCGCGAGCTGCTGCACGACGCCGAGGAAGGCTTGATCAACTTCGACTGCATCTCGCCGCTGAAGCCCTTCCTCGGCCCGGGCTTCGGCGAGTTGCAGCGGCGCCTCCAGGCGGCGGTGGCGCTGCGCTACGCCTTGCCGCCCTGGACGCCGGACTCCAAGCGCGCCCACAAGGCCTGCGACGTGGCGCTCGCGGCGGCCGAGGCCGTCCACGTCGCCGGCTGGACGCGCGAGGAGGTGCGCGGGACGCTCGGCATCAAGACCGGCGCCATGATCGAAGAAGACCAGCTGGTGGCGGCCTTCGGCGGCGAGCCTTGGCGCCCCTGGCCGCCGGAGCTGGGGGCGGAGCGGTTCTTGTCGGAGCTGCGCCGCTTGGGCTGAACTCCAAAAAGATTGGACAAACCGTGGCTTAGGCTGGAATCTTCAGCCCGGTTCACAGCACAGGCCAGCCCTCCCCCATGCGCCCGCGGCGCGTCCACCCGCCGTCCGCCGGCGGCCCCCGGCCATGATGGCGGGCTCGCACGTGGCGCTCGGCGCCGCGGCCTGGATGCTGGCCGCTCCGCATTTCGGGCAGGACGCCTTGCGACCGCTGGGCCTTGGCCTCGCGGTCGCGGGGGCGCTGCTGCCGGACGTGGACCACCCGAAATCCTGGGCGGGCCGGCGGCTGCGGCCCGTTTCCACCGTGGTCGCCGCGGTGTTCGGCCACCGCGGCGTGACGCATTCGCTGCTGGCGCTGGTCGGTTGCTGGGCGGCGCTGCGGTACGGGACGGGGGTGCCGCGCGCCTGGGCGGCGCCGGTCGTCGTCGGCTACCTCAGCCACCTGCTCGCGGACCTGTTGACGCCGGGCGGGTTGCGACTCGCTTGGCCGCTGCGCGGGACGTGGGCGCTGCCGCTCTGCCGCAGCGGCTCGCCCTTCGAGCCGCTGGTGGTGGCGCTGGTCCTGTCGGTCGCCGCTTGGTCCGCCTTGCCGGACCCGCCGGACCCGCGCGCCGCGCTGCAACGGGTGGGCCTGCGCCTGGAGCGCGGAGCGGAGCCGCTGCCCCGGCCGCCGCCCGCGCCGCCGCCGGCGCCGCCCGCGCGACAGAACTGGGCGGCCCAGCGGGCACCGGGACGCGGAGGCTGACATGGCGACTCCCTTGGCCTCAGCCTTCCGCCGCGCTTGGATGCGGCCCAACGACGAAGACGAGGGAGCGAAACCATGCCAGACGCCGCGGTGCCGATCGCCGGCAACCGCTTCCTCCTCGTGGGCGGCGCCAGCCTGGTCGGCTCCGCCACCGCCGCGGAACTGCTGGACCACGGCGCGGCGGAGGTCGTGCTGTTCGACAACTTCGCGTTCGGGTCGGAGGAGGCGGTCGCGCACCTGCGAGACCATCCGCGGCTGCGCCTCGTGCGCGGCGACGTCATGCGCTTGCCGGACTTGTTGCGCGCGGCGGAGGGCGCCGCGGGCGCGCTGCTGCTCGCGGCCTACATGACGTTGTCCATGGACCGCGACCCCTGGGGCGGGCTCGACGTGAACATCCGCGGCGTGCAGAACGCGCTGGAGGCCTGCCGCGCGAACCGCGTCCGCAAGGCGGTGTTCGCGTCGTCCAACGCGGTGTACGGCTACGGGCCGGGGGTGTCCGGCGAGCTGGTGGAGCCGACGCCCTTCCACAGCCAGGGCGCGCCGCCCGCCGCCATCCTCTACGGCGCCAGCAAGATCATCGGCGAGCAGCTCTGCCGCGACTACGGGCGCAAGCACGGGCTCCACCACGTCACGCTGCGCTACTCCACCGTGTACGGCGAGCGGCAGCACTACCGGGCGGCCAACGCGCTCTACATCATCGAGACCATCGACCGGGTGCGGCGCGGCCTTGCGCCCCAGGTCCTCGGCGACGGGAGCGAGACCAAGCACTTCGTCTATGTGGGCGACCTCGCCCGCGCCAACCGCATGGCCTTCGAAAGCGCCGCGACCGGTGTCGCGGTGAACTGCTCCGGCCCGGAGCCCATCACCACCCTTGAGCTGGTGCGGTTGGTGACGGAGCTGGCCGGCGGCGGGCCGGCGCCGGAGTTCGTCGGCGAGGAGCCCGGCAAGGTGCGGCTCACCTCCGGCGGCCCCTTTCGCATCGCGCACGAGGAAGCGGAACGCGCCATCGGCTGGCGGCCGGAGGTCGGTATGCGCGAGGGGCTGCGGCGCCTCATCGCGTGGCGGGACGGCAACGAAGGGAGGGCGGGCGCATGAGCGCGACGCGGCGGAACATCCTCGCGGCGGCCAGCGGTTTGCTCGCCGCGCCGGCCATCGCGCAGACGGCCCGCTTCCCCGAAAGGCCAATCGAGATCGTGGTCGGCTTCATCGCCGGCGGCGGCACCGACCTCGACGCGCGGAGCTACGGCCGGGCGCTGGAACAGCGCCTCGGCGGCACCGTCGTCATCAGCAACCGGCCTGGCGCGGGCGGCGAGTTGGCGCTCGGCGCCGTGGCCCGCGCGCGGCCGGACGGGCACACGCTCGGCACCACCAACATGCCGAGCTTCGTCACCATCCCGATCGAGCGGCAGGCGCAGTTCAAGCTGGACGACTTCGCGCCCATCGCCAACCTCGTCACCGACCCGAGCGCCATCACGGCGCACGCCGAGGGCCCGTTCCGCAGCCTGGCGGACGTGATCGAGCGCGCCCGCGCCGAGCCCGACCGGATCACCTACGCCTCGCCGGGCGTCGGCACGGACGACCACCTGCAACTGGTGCTGCTGCAAGAGGCGGCGGGCGTGCGGCTCAACCACGTCGTGTTCCAGGGCGACCCGCAGCTCCGCGCCGCGCTGCTCGGGCGGCAGGTGGACCTGATCGGCCTCAACCTCGGCGCCGTCACCGCCACGCCGCAGAACATGCGGATGCTCTCGCAGGGCGGGCCGCGCCGCAGCCGCTTCCGGCCGGAGGTGCCGACGCTGCGCGAGCTGGGCTTCCCGGTGGAGATGGCATCCGAGCGCGGCGTCGTCGCGCCGGCCGGCACGGCGCCCGCGATCCTGGCGCGGCTGCGCGAGGCGACGGAGGACATCGCGCGCGACCCGGAGTTCGTGCGCGCTCTGGAAGGGCGCTTCACCGAGCCGGCCTTCGAGCCGGGCGAGGCTTGGTTCGCGCGGCTGCGGCGGGACGAGGCCAGGTACAAGGAGCTCTGGCGGCGCACGCCCTGGGCGCAGCGCTAGGACGCACGCCAGTTGAAGCGCTGTTGCAGCCAGTCGCGGTAGGCGAGCGCGGCTTCGGTCGGCGGCGCCAGCGCAGCGGACAGCAGCGGCGCGGCCTCCGCGCCGGTCAGCACGCGCATCCCGGCCGCGGCGGCGACGCGCGCCTCCTCCTCCGACCAGCGGGCGACGGCGGCGCGCCAGGACGCCACGCGTTCGGCGGGCGTGAGCGCGGGGAGCACCAGCGCCGCGTGCAGCCGCGCCGCGGCGGCGGCGGCCTGCACGGCGGCGCGCAGCACCGTCGGGCCCGACGCCAGTTCGGACATGCAGGGCACGTCCGGCAGGGCGGCGTCGCGCGCGCCCGCCGCGTCGAGCGTGAACCACGGCTGCGCGTCCAGGGCCGAAAGGCGGGCGGGCACGTCGGGGCCGTGCAGGAGAACGACGTCCACACTCCCCTCCATCAGCGCGGCCTCAGCCTGCAAGGGGGCCAGCCCGGTGACCGGCACGGCGTGCAGCCCCATCATGCCGAGCCCGCACAGCGCGGTGGCGGCGGGCGAACCGGCGCCCCACACCGCAACGCGCACGACCCCGCCGCCACTCGCCGCGGGCAGGGGGACGCGGCCGGCCACCACCGCCAAGCCTTCGGCGGCGCAAACCGGCAGCCAGCCGGCGGCGTCGAAGCGCGCGCGCGGGTCGCCGACCAGCCGCGCCTGCGCCGCACCGCCGCTCAGCACGAGCGAGGTCCGTCCGTCGGGCTCGACCAAGGCGGAAAAGCGGTTGGCGGCGGTGACGCCGTCCGGGCCGCCGAGGACCTTGCGCTCCACCCGTGCGACCGCCATGGCGGCGGCCGTGGCGCCGCGCGAAAGGAACGCCGCCAATCGGGCGGACCAGCGCTCGTGCGCCCCATCGTCCGGCCCCGGGACCAACAGCGTGGCGGGGCTCAGCGGCAGGGCCGCGCGCGCGGCGAAGGCGGGCAAAGCGCCAGCTGCGAGACCGGCGGCGGTGGCGCGCAGGACGCGCCTGCGGGCGGCCGGCGGCGGCGGCGGCGTCATGAGTCGTAGCGCAGCAGGGTCTCGCACGGCACGTCCAGCCGGGCGCGGCCCTCCAGGAAGGTGAGCTCGATCAGCGCCGCCACCGCCGGCACCACCGCGCCGGCCTGCCGCAGCAACCGCACGCCCGCGGCCATGGTGCCGCCGGTGGCGAGCAGGTCGTCCAGCAGAACCACGCGCTGCCCCGGCTCCACCGCGTCGGCCTGCATCTCGATGCGGTCCGTGCCGTATTCCAGCGCGTAGTCGAGGCCGACCGTCTCGCCCGGCAGCTTGCCGCGCTTGCGGAGCATGATGAAACCGAGGCCCAGTTCCAAAGCCAGGGGCGCGGCGATCAGGAAGCCGCGGCTCTCGATGCCGGCGAGCAGGTCCGGCCGGTGCGGGCGGATCGCGCGGCCGAGTCGCGCCATGGCGGCGGACCACGCCGGGCCGTGCCGCAGCAGGGTGGAGATGTCGTAGAAGAGGATGCCCGGCTTCGGAAAGTCGGGGATGCCGCGGATGTGCTCGCGCAGATCGATGCTTTCGTCGTCGCGGAGGATCGTCGTCGTCGTCGCGTCGGGCATGGGCGCGGACCATAGGGGCCGTGCCGGAGGGGGGCAACCTGGGCCGCCGCCAGCGTCCGAGAGGGCTTGGCCGGGCGGCACCTGCGGGCCATGTACGGGGACATGCCTCGCGTCGCCGTCGCCCTCCTCATCGGCCTGCTCGGATTCCTGCTCTACGTCGGCGCCGTGGTGGCGCTGGCCGACCGCGTGCTCGAACTGCATTGGACCGTGCAAACCGCCTACTTCGTCCTTGCCGGCGTCGCCTGGGCTTGGCCGGCGCAAAGGCTGATGTACTGGGCGGCGCGGAAGGACCCGCCCCCGCCACGGCGCACGCGGAAGGCCTGACGCGCCGGTCGGGGCCGCACCGGGCACGACTCCGCCGCCGAAGTTCCGGGGCGTCCCGGCCGTCTGCCGTCGAAGACGCCTCCCTTCCCGGGTCGGGCGCCGGCCGCGACCGGCGCCGCCCTGCCTGCCGCGTGTGCGGCCTGCCCGGTCTGGGCGCAGGGCGGGCTTGCGGAGCGCCCAAGGCAGGGGTGCGGGATGGCATGGGACGTGCAAGATACGGGGCGCAAGAGCGAACCCCGCCGGCTTCGGGCGGTTAGGAAAAAGGCATGCCCGACGCGGTCCTCAACGGTTACGATCCCGGCGCGTTCTGGTGCGAAATGTCGCAGGGCGGCGCGGCCCAGACGGTGCGCGACCGGCTCGCGGCCCTCACGCTGGACGAGCTGAAGCGGCGCGCCGCCGACGCCGACGCGGAGCTGCGCGACCTCGGCATCACCTTCACCGTGTATTCGGAGCGCGACGCGGCGGACCGCGTGCTGCCCTTCGACTGCATCCCGCGCGTCCTCTCGGCGGAGGACTGGGCAACGATCGAGTCCGGGGTGTGCCAGCGCGTTTCGGCGCTCAACCACCTGCTGCACGACATCTACCACGACCAGAAGATCCTGGCCGACGGGGTGATCCCGGCCGACCTGGTCCTCGGCAACGCCAATTACCGGCCGGTCATGCGCGGCGTGGACCTGCCGCACCGCACCTACGTCAACGTCTGCGGCACGGACATCGTGCGCGACGCGTCGGGCGGCTTCATGGTGCTGGAGGACAACGCCCGCACGCCGTCGGGCGTCGGCTACGTCGTCGAGAACCGGCACATGATGCTGCGCGCCTTCCCCGACATGCTGGAGGGCGTGGAGCTCCGCCCGGTGGCCGACTACGGCTCCCGGCTGCTCGGGGCGCTGCGCGAGGTGGCGCCGCCGGTGGCGGACCCGCAGGTGGTGCTGCTCTCGCCCGGGCCGTACAACTCCGCCTACTTCGAGCACGTGTTCCTGGCCCGCGAGATGGGCGTGCCGCTGGTGGAGGGGCGCGACCTCCTGGTCACGGAGGACGACCGCGTGTGGATGCGCACCACCGGCGGCCTCGCCCGCGTGGAGGCGATCTACCGGCGCATCGACGACGACTACCTGGACCCGGAGGCGTTCCGCCCCGACAGCGCGCTGGGCGTGCCCGGCCTGATGCGCGCCTACCGCGCCGGCAAGGTGGCGCTGGCCAACGCGGTGGGCACCGGCGTCGCCGACGACAAGGCGGTGTACGCCTACATGCCGCGGGCCATCCGCTACTACCTGGACCAGGACCCGATCCTGGCCAACGTCGACACCCACATCTGCCGCGAGCCGGACGCGTTGAAGTACACGCTCGACCACCTGGAGGAGCTGGTGGTGAAGCCGGTGGGCGAGGCCGGCGGCTACGGCATAACCATCGGCCCGCGGGCGAGCCGGCGGGAGCTGGAGGAGTGCCGGGCGCGGCTGCTGGCGGAACCGGCGAACTACATCAGCCAGCCTTGCCTCGCGCTCTCGGTCGCGCCGACCCTGGTGGAAGGCCGGGTCGAGCCGCGCCACGTGGACCTGCGGCCCTTCGCGGTCACGGGGGCGAAGACCTGGGTCCTGCCCGGCGGGCTGACGCGCGTGGCGCTGCGGCGCGGTTCGCTGGTGGTCAACTCGTCGCAGGGCGGCGGTTCGAAGGACACCTGGGTCCTTGGCTGACGTCCTGCTCTCCCGCTACGCGGAATGCCTGTTCTGGCTCGCGCGGTACGTCGAGCGGGCGGAGAACCTCGCGCGCATCCTCGACGTGAACGAGACCTTCTCGCGCGACAGCCGCGGCGGGCAGAACTGGCGCTCGGTCCTGCAGCTCCACGGCGACGAGGCGCGGTTCGAGGGCTTGCACGGCAAGGCCACGGCCGAGTCCGTGCTCCGCTTCTACGTCACGGACGCCACGAACCCGACATCCATCGTCTCCGCCGTGCGCATGGCGCGGGAGAACGCCCGCGCGCTCCGGCCGCTGATCTCGAACGAGATGTGGACCCAGGTGAACGTGCTCCACAACAAGCTCGGCGCGCTGGGCGACGGCGCGCTGGCGGCGGGCAACCGCGCGCGGCTGTTCGGGCAGGTGAAGGAGGCGTGCCAGACGCATGTCGGGGTGCTGGAAGGCACCTTCTACCGCGGCCAGGGCTGGCATTTCTGCCGGATGGGCCGCTACATCGAGCGCGCCGACCAGACCACGCGCCTGCTCGACATCAAGTACCACCTGCTCCTGCCCGACCCGGCGGACGTCGGCTCGCCGCTCGACGTGAGCCAGTGGAACGCGCTGCTGCGGTCGGCGGCCGGCTACCAAGCGTTCCGGCAGATCCACCCGGAGGGCATCACCCCGACGCGGGTGGCCGGCTTCCTGCTGCTGGACGCGCGGTTCCCGCGCTCGGTCGCGCTTTGCGTGCGGGAAGCCGCGGCGCTGCTCGACGGCTTGCGTTCGCAGTACAACCTGCGGGGAGGGACGGGCGCGGCGGAGGAGTTGGACCGGCTGCACTCCGTCCTCAGCACGCTGTCGATCGGCGCGATCCTCAAGAAGGGGCTGCACGAGTTCCTGGACCTGCTCCAACGGCAGTTCATCGCCGTCACCGCCGACCTTTCCGACACGTTCTTCGGGCATGGCCGGGCGCAGCAGAGCCAGTCGCAATCCGGGCCGTCCGGGTCGCAGTCCCAGTCGCAATCGCAATCCGGATCGGGGTTCGAGTGGTGGCCGCCGCTGCCGCCCCTGCCCCCGGTCCAGAACTAGAGCGACCGATCCCATGCCGCTCCTGGCCGTCCGCCACACCACGACCTACCGGTACCGCCAGCCCGTGGCGTTCGGCGAGCACCGGATGATGCTCCGCCCGCGCGAAGGGCACGACCAGCGCATCCTGGACGCGCGGCTCGACATCAGCCCCGCGCCGTCCGGCGTGCGCTGGCTGCACGACGTGTTCGGCAACAGCGTCGCCGTCGCCCGCTTCTCCGGCCGCGCCGCCGAACTGCGCTTCGACAGCTACGTGCGCCTGGACCACCAGCCGAGCGGCGCCGACGACCTCCACCTCGATGAGCACGGGGCGATCTGGCCGTTCTCCTACGGGCCGGAAGAAGGGGCGGACCTCGGCCGCTCCATCGAGCGCCACTTCCCCGATCCCGAGCGCGAGGTGGACCGCTGGGCGCGCCGGTTCGCGCGGGCGGGCGGGCCGACGGACACGCTGGAGCTGCTGTCGGAGATGACGCACGCCATCCGGAACGAATTCGCCTACGTCGCGCGGGAGGGCGGCGGCACGCAGCCGCCCGGCCGCACGCTCAAGCTCGGCAGCGGCACCTGCCGCGACTTCGCTGTGCTGATGATGGAAGCGGTGCGCTCGCTCGGCTTCGCGGCGCGCTTCGTTTCGGGCTACCTCTACTCCCCGGGGCGCGACGGGGACGGGCACGTTGGCGGCGGCTCCACCCACGCCTGGGTCCGCGTGTACCTCCCCGGCGCCGGCTGGGTGGAGTTCGACCCGACCAACGGCATCGTCGGCAACCGCGACCTGATCCGCGTCGCCGTGGCGCGCCAAGCGTCGCAAGCGGTGCCGCTGGCGGGAAGTTGGACCGGCTTCCCCGCCGACAGCCTAGGGATGGAGGTGGAGGTCCACGTCACCTCCGCGGAACCGGGCGGCGTCGGCGACGCCGCGCCCGGGGCGGCCGCCGAACACGCGGCGCCCCCCTCCCCCGCCGCGTCCGACGCGGCGCTGGTCTGAAACCACCGATCCGAACGCGACGACGATACCGGAGACGAACCCCCCATGCTGATCCGCGCCGGCTACAAGATCACCTACGACTGCACCCAGCCCACCCCGATGCTGCTGGCGCTCAGCGTCCGCCCCGAGCGCCTGCCGGACGTCGAGGGCGAGCACCGCATCCGCTTCGACCGGCCGGCAGAGGCGCGCGACTACCTGGACGGCTTCGGCAACACCATCACCCGGCTGGTGGCGCCCGAGGGCCGGCTGGTGATCTCCAACGACTTCCTCGTCCGCGACCCCGGCACCCCGGACCCCGCCGCGCCGGACGCCGAGCAGCACCGGGTGGAGGACCTGCCGGACGACGTGCTGGTGTACCTGATGGGCAGCCGCTACTGCGACACCGACCGGCTGTCCGACACCGCGTGGTCCTTGTTCGGGAACACGCCGCCCGGCTGGGGCCGGGTGCAGGCGATCTGCGGCTACGTCCACGAGCGCATCACCTTCGGCTACGAACACGCCCGCTCCACCCGCACGGCGTGGGACGGCTACATGGAGCGCAAGGGCGTGTGCCGCGACTTCGCCCACCTCGCCGTGGCGTTCTGCCGCTGCATGAACATCCCGGCGCGATACGCCACCGGCTACCTCGGCGACATCGGCGTGCCCCCGGCCGACTCGCCGATGGACTTCAGCGCGTGGTTCGAGGCGTACCTGGGTGGGCGCTGGCACACCTTCGACGCGCGGCACAACTTCCCGCGTATCGGCCGCATCGTCATGGCGCGCGGGCGCGACGCGACGGACGTGGCGATCTCCACCACCTTCGGCCCTTGCACGCTCGCGGGCTTCGAGGTGGTCACGGAGGAGGTGGGCGCGGAAGCAGCCCAGGCGGCGCGGCGCGGCGAGGCCGCGGGGCTGGTGCCGGACCGCTCCTCCGGCCAAGGCCCGGCGCAGCGCGACATGGCGGTCGGCTGAGGGGACGTGGAGGCCGAACCGCCCGCCGTCACGACCGTCAACGAGGGCGGCGCCTCCCCTTACGTGCTGCTCTGCGAGCACGCCTCAAACCGCATCCCTGCGCCTTACGCGGGGTTGGGCCTCGGGCCGCGCGACCTCGGGCGGCACATCGCCTGGGACATCGGGGCGGCCGACCTCGCGCGCGGGCTGTCGCGCCGGTTGGACGCGCCGCTGTTCCTGTCCGGCTACTCGCGGCTGCTGATCGACTGCAACCGCCCGCCCGGCGCGCCCACCAGCATCCCTGTGCGGAGCGAGGACACGGACATACCCGGCAACCTCGACCTCCCGGCCGACGAGGGGGCGCGTCGGGAAGCGATGTGCTTCTGGCCCTTCCACGCCGCGGTGGCGCGGCTGCTCGACAGGCGCGCGGCGGAAGGCAAGCGGACGGTCGTGGTCGGCGTGCACAGCTTCACGCCCGTCTTCCTCGGCGTAGCCCGGCCGTGGCTGGCCGGCGTGCTCTACGCCCGCGCCGAGCGGTTCGGGCGCGCGATGGTGGCGCGGCTGGCCGCCGACCTCGGCCCCGGCGCCGTCGGCGACAACGAGCCCTACCGCATCGAGCCGGAGCAGCACGACTACACCGTGCCGGTCCACGGCGACGCGCGCGGGCTGGACGCCGTGTTGCTGGAGGTGCGGCAAGACCTGATCGCCACCGCAGAGGAGGCGGACGCGTGGGCGGCGCGGCTCGCCCCGGCCTTCGCCGACGTGGCGGGCGAGGCGGGCACGACCGGCCGCCGCTGACCCGCTCCCCCACACCGGCACGATCTCGCATTCGTCAGCATGTTTGTTTCGGGTCCGGGGCAGACGGACTCGGAATACTGCATACTATGGACCTCCTGAGGATCGAGGTCCGGCTCCGGCGCGGCCCGTCGAGCATGAGGAGGCCGCGCCCGCGGCCCCCTCGCCCTGGTGCGCTCCGCCGCGTGTCCGGGAGCGGCGTCCCGGATGGTGCTCGTCGGCGCGGCCCGGCTTCCGGCAGGGAGCATTTGAGCCATGGCGCGCCGCACCCGCACCCGCATGCCCTGGCCGCGCGGGAGGTCCGCCGCCGACGCGTCGTTCTTCGAGGACGACCCGAAGCGCTGGCCCCGCCCAGACAGCCCCGAGGTCAGCGTCTTTTCACGGGCCGAAGAGGCTGAGAGCCACAGGCGCTGGAACCGCGAGATGCTCCGCGAGCGGTTCCGCGGCCCGATGTCCGGCACCGAGGCGCTCGGACTCGGCATCTCCGCAGCGTCCCTCGCGGCACTGGCCAACCTCGACGAGCCGTCCGATCGCCGCCGCGGCAACGCCGGAGGCGACGCGTGGGCGGGCGGCGGTCGCGGAAGCATTTGGACCGCCGCCGCCGTCGACGCGCCGGCGGTGCGGAAAGCCGCGGCGGCGCACGACGCCCTCAAGCCGGTGCTCACCAGCAAGGCCGCCGGGCCGGCAAACGGCTTCTTGGACATGGGCGTGGACACCGCGTCCTTTTCCAGCCCGCTGTCCGGCAGGGCCGATCCGGCCGCCGCCGCTCGGCGGGCGGCGGCGCGCGGCGGCGGCGCACCGCTCGAAACCCGGCCGGCCGGCGCGGAGCGCGCGGACGTCGTGGTGCTCCGCAAGCCGGAGCAGGCCGCCACGGACGCCAGGGCGCCCCTCGCCAACGACGGGGCGGCCGCCCTCCGCGGTCCGGCAGTGGGGGAAGCGAGCGTCGCCGCGGCGGCCTTTGTCGCGCGCCCGGATACCCTTTCGGAGACGCGCGCCGAGGACCGCGACCAAGCGGCGGTGAAGGGCGCCAAAGCCGAGCAGGGCCGCGCCACCGTCGACGCCGCCGCGCAACCGGCGGCGGCGAAGGAAGCGCCGCCCGCGCCCGACGCCGCCGCGCGCCCGGACCGCGTCGAGGCGCCCGCTGCCCAGGACAAGGCCGCCGACGCCGCCCCCGCCGTAGAAAGCAAGGCGGCGGCGACGGGCCACGGCCGCGACGCGACGGCGGCCGAAGCGACAAGTCGGACCAAGGCGCGGGACGTCGTCGCCGACGAGAAGGCCGCGGTGGCGGAGGTCTGCGAGCCCCCCGAAACGCCGGTAGAGGCCAGGGCGAAGGACATCAGCCTCGCCGCCGAAAGCGGCTCCGGCACGGCCCAGAAGCCGGCCAAGCCGCTCGCGGACACGAAAGCGAAGGCCGTCGAGGTCGTGGAAACCAAGGCCGACGCGGGCCGGGGGACGACCGACGCGCCCGGGCCGACCAAGGCGAAGGACGCGCCATCCGCGGTCTCCACCAACGCGGACAACGCCCGAGCCCACGCCGACGCGGTCGAGCAGGCCGCGGCCAAGACCGCCCTGGCAACATTGGGGGCCGCCGCGGTCCAGGACCAAGGACCGGCGCACGGCGCCACGCTCGGCCATATCAAGGTCGACGCGGCTACCGAAAAGGCCGCCCAAACCGAGGCGACGGGCGGCGCATCCGGCCCGATGAAAGCCGCGGGGGTTCTCGCGGACCCGCACGCCCATCCTTCCAAAGCCGCTTCGCCCGCGGACCTCCCTGTGGCCCAGCCGACCAAGGCCGCGCCCGGCCTAACCGACGCCGTGGCCCAGCCGGGCAAAGCCGTCCTCGGCCCGGCCGACGCGCTCACCCAGCCGGTCAAGGCGGTCCCCAACCTCGCCGACGCGCTCGGCCCAACAACCAAGGCCGTTCCCGGCCCAGCCGACGCCCCAACCCAATCGGGCAAGGCCGGGTCGCTCGCGGATGCGCCGGCGCAGCAGCCCGCCAAGGCGCCGCCGGTTCTGGCCGACGCGCTCGCCCAGCCCGCGAAGGCGGCGCCCGGCTCGGCCGACGCGCTCGCCCAGCCCGCGAAGGTCGCACTTGGCGCCGACGCGCCGGCGCAACCGGGAAAGGCCGTCCCCGGCCTCGCCGACGCGCTCGGCCCAAAGACCAAGCCCGCTCCCGGCCAAGCCGACGCCCCGGCTCAACCGACCAAAGCGGCCGCTGGTGTGGCCGACGCGCTTCCCCCACAAACCAAGGCCGCTTCGGACCTCGCCGACGGCTCCGCCCAGCAAGGCAAATCCGTTTCCGGCTTGGCCGGCGCGCTCGCCGAGCCGGGCAAGGCCGAGTCGCATTCGGACGCGCCGGCGCAGCCGACGAAAGCCGCACAGAACGCACCTACGCAGCCGGCCGAAGCCCCTCCGCTCCTGGCCGACGTGCCCGCGTCGTCGAAGGCGCTGCCGCGCGCGGACGCCGAAGCACCTCCGCAACCGAACAAGCCCGCGCCGGTCCTGGCCGAGGCGCCTCCGCAAACGGGCAAAGCCGGTCCGAAGGCGGACGCGGACGCACCCGTCCAGCCGTCGAAGACCGCGCCCGCGCCCGCCGACCCCGTCGCGGAGCCTTCGACGGGCCCGAAGCGCGCAGGCGACGCGGACCCGCCGGCGGGCAAAGCCGCCGCGTTGGACGCGGACGCGCCGCAACCCGATCAGCATGCCGGGGACGCCCCCCTGCAACCGGTCGAGGCCGCGCAGAACGCGGACCAACAACCGGCGTCCCCCCCCGGTGCCGACCAGGATTCGAAGAGGTCCATGGCGGACAAGGACGCAGCCGGCGACGGCACAGCCGGCCCCGCCTTGGCCGACGCCGATTCGACAGTGCACATCCCTAACCTGTGGCAGCAGGGCAAAGGCGGGGCGGAGCCGGCCCCGATCCACACCTTCGTCCCGGGCGAGGCTTCGCAAGGCACGCCCGCGGATACCTTGGTGCTGGACGTCGGGCTGGCCCGGGGGCGCGCTCCCGGCGAAGCTCCCGCGGCGAAGCCGGAACCGGCGCCGCTCAGTGGCGGGACCGGGCACGACGCGCCTTCCCTGATCGTCGTTTCGGGCGAAAGCAACGCTTGGGACGAGGCGATGGCCCCTTTCGCGCCGGAGGCGCCCGAGAAGGGCGTCAAGCCGCACGCCACCGACCTGCCTCACGACCCGGGCGACGCACACGAGTTCGCCGGGATCGGTGGCCAAGGGATCGGTGGCCAAGGGGGCCACACGCCGTCCTCGGCCCACGACTTGGCGCTCCTCTGACGGCACCGACCGGCCGGCCTCAGCGCGGGAGCGCGCGCCGGAGGGTCTTCAGCCGCGAGTCGTCGAAGGGCAGGGTCGGCACCAGCCACCCGCCTTCGTCGTTCTCGTTCCACGCGTAGACCAGCGCCGCCCCGGCCGGGGCGGCGCTCGGCCGCGCCGCCACCCAGTCCACGCAGCGGCGGAGGTGCGCCGCGATCTCCTGAGCGGTGCCCGGGTGGTAGAATCGGTCCATCCCCGCGCCGGGGCGCTGCCACGCTTCCCAAGGGACGGGGTTCTCGACGCGGGGCCGGCGGTCCCAGCCGGCCATGGCGGTCGGCACCACCTCGACACCCGTGTCCGCCATCTCGTCCCACCGGCGCTCGGCGAGTTCCGCGAGCGCCGAGTAGGGCGCGTCAGCGGCGCGGCCGTCGGCGATGGTGTAGGCGCCGAGCGCGTCGGCGCCGATGGCGCGCACGAAGCCCGCGCCGGGGTCGGGCCTCGCCATGACCACCAGGTAGGGATCGGCGGCGCCGGCCTCGCGGGCGAGCGCGCGGAAGGCGGACACCGCGTCCCGCAGGCCGTCCGTCCCGCCCCAGCGCTCGGCGATCAGCCGCTCCGTCATGAAGCCGAGGAAGTAGAGCGGCCGGCCCGCCGGCGTGCGCATGTGGTCCGGGTGCGCGAGGAGTTCGGCGTGCCACCGCAGCAGCTCGGCCGAGGGCTGCGCGGCGCGGCCCCACTGCACCAGCTCCGACGCCATGCAGAAGCGGAGGCCGCGGCGCTGCGTGGAGGCGAGGTACAGGCGGAGGCCCGCCGACATGGGGCTCTCGCGCGGATAGGCGACGAAGGCCCAGAAGCCCAGGCCCGCTTCGACCGCGAGTTCGATCTCGCGGTCCATCACCTCCTGCCGGCCGCCGTCGATCGCCACCGTCCCGTCCGGCGCGACCTCGGCGAAGAAGGGCAGGCGGTGGCGCCAGGGCGCGGGCGACAGGCTGCGCTCGACGGCCCGCGTGGTGGGCGTGCCGGGCGCTTGCCACGCGTCCCAGCGGATCGCGCCGAGGACGGGCCGACGCGGCGGCGAGGCAGCCACGGCGCCGCGTGCCGCCAGCACCGCCGCCAGACCGCCGCGCAGGAAGGCGCGGCGCGCCCCCCCCCGGGCCGTCACCGCCCGGGGCTCATGCCGCACCGCTCGAGGCCTGATCCGTTCCGCGCCGCCGCTGAGGCGGGCGCCAGCTATGGCCGGGCGCCCCGGCGCGGGGCGGCCTGGGTTCCCGTTTCTGCGGGGATGACGGGAGGGGACGGGTCAAGACGCGTACCGAATGGTGTCAGGCGGTGAGCGCCAGCTCGGCCTTCGCCGGCGCTTCGGCGGTTTCCGCGCCTTCCGTCACCAGCTCGGAGCCGAGGCCGTTCCGGTGCAGGAAGAGGCGCCACTCCATCATCAGCCGCTCGAACTGGCGCGCGAAGGGGCGGTAATCCGCGGCGAGCAGGCGCTCCACCGTCTCTTCGGCCGGCACGGCGCGGTCGAGGACGAGGTGCGGCACGCGCAGCAGCTCGCACAGTTCCAGCGTCCGCATGTCGTGGACCAGGAACAGCGCCGGCGTGCCCGCGAGCAGCGCCGCGACGTTGCCGTGGAAGCGCGAGCCGAGGGAGGCGGACATGGTGCCCATGCAGCCGACCCAGTCCTCCACGGAGAAGAACACGCGGATGCGGCCTTCCAGGAAGCGCCGCACGTCCTCGCGCGAGCCGGACACGTCGAACAGCTCGGCGATCCGGGGCAGCACGGCGGAAGCGGCCGCGGCGTCGTTCCGCGCCATGGCGTCGAGCAGCGCCATCTCCGGCGTCTCGTTCTGGAGGATGTAGTAGGCGTTCTCGTGGATGACGCGCTGGAACAGCGCGTTCTCGCTGGCGCGCATGCCGGTCGCGGCGATCGAGTGCCGGCGCACGTTGTTGGAGAAGTTCACCGCGATCTTGTCGAGCGAGGGCTTCGACGCCGCCAGCTTCGCCACCGTGGAGGGCCGCAGGTTGAGCAGCGACGGGCAGCCGGTGATGCTGACGTTGCGGATGCCCAGGTTCCACAGCACCTCGGCGGTGAAGGCGCCGCGGACGCCGACGGAACCGCCGCGTTCGGACAAAAGGCGCAGGAACCGCTCGGTGCCGGGCTTAAGGGCCACCTCCTGCCCGGGCAGCACCTGGGAGCCGAGGCCGAAGCAGAACAGCGGCACCTTGGAGCGCGCGAAGTAATCGGCGTGGTCCGTGAGGTCGACGCCGTTGCCGACGAAGTTGGAGGCAGGGATCACCACCAGGTCGAAGTGCTCGTGCAGCCGCTCCGCCGGGATGGCGCCGAAGCCGGGGTGGAACGCCTTCCTGGCGCAGTCCAGCCCGTGGAACAGGCCGTGGCCGATGAAGAGGTTGCCGGTGTTGGCGCCGGTGGCGGCGAGCTTCGCGGGCAGGTTGCCCGTCGTGACGGCGTGCGCGGGCGCGCCCCAGAAGCAGGCCCGCTTACCGGGCAGGGAGATCTTCAAATGCGTCTTCTGTCCGTCGGTCAACTCGGTCGGCCTCCCCGGCCCGGAGAATGCTTGTGTGTCAAATCGGGCGAGGCCCGCCCGCCCGGCCTCGCAGGCGGGCGGGGCGTCGCGTCGGCGCTCGGCGGCTCAGGCCGCCTCTTCCAGCGCCTTCTTCCATTGCTGCGCGTCGCCCTCGTAGCGCGGGCTCGGGCTGCGCCACTCGCCGGCGCCGGCCAGGGTGAAGTGCTCGCGCGCGGAGGACAGCTTGCCGGCCTTCACCGCCGCGCCGACATCCGGGTTGGCGCGGAGGTACCAGCGCTCGTCCACGTCCGGCGTGGCGCCCAGGCGGCCCTCGAAGTAGCCGAAGCCGATGTAGTGCAGGCGCGCGCTCTCGATCTCGCCGCGCTCGACCGCCTCGGCCACGTCCGGGTTGGCCTTGAGGTAGCCGGCCTCGTTGAAGTCGCCGTTGGCGACGGCGAGCTGCATCAGAAACTTGAAGAGGCCCATGGGGATGGTGACCTCGGTCGCGTCCTTCAGCTCCTCGCGGGAGGTGCCGGCGTTGTGCAGGACGGCGTCGTAGGGCGGGATGTACATGCTTGCTCCTCGAATGGATGGGGGTCGGTGTCGGCGGACGCGGCGGCCGTTCAGGCCTTCTCGCGCTTCCTGGCGCCGGGGCGCGCCGCGCGGCGGCCCGGGCCCTTCTGCTTGGACGTTTTCACCTCGGCGGCCCGGGCCGTGGACGGCCGGGGCGGCTTCCTCTTGGGGAGCGGTCCGGCCGGCGGATCGCCGGGCAGGTCCGCGCCGAGCTGGGCGGCAACCTCGGACAGGTAGGCGCGCTGCGCCTTGCGCGGCGCTTCCTCGCCGAGGGCCTTCTGCGCGAAGCCGTGGCAGCGCGCGATCTCCTCAACGTGCCGGCCGCCGTCGAGCGCGTGGGTCACGCTCTGCGCGTGCCGGCGGTGGACGTTGAGCGGCCGCGCCTCGTAGGCGACGCGGGCGCCCGGCCGGGCCAGCGCTTCGAGGTAGAGGCGCCAGTCGCCCGCCATCTTGAAGCCGCGCAGCTCTTCCTGGCAGGCGTCGAGCGCCCGGAGCAGCGCGTCCCGGCGCCAGACCACGGCGCTGACGTTCAGGATGAGGTTCTTCACGCCGAGGAAGCGGCGGACGAAGGCGTCGGCCCGCATCACCTCCGTGCGGGAGAGCGCGTTCGGTTCCACCGTGGCGTAGTAGCCCTTGTAGCTGTCCCACATCGGCGAGCCGTCGGCGTGGATGGTGCGGCTGTCGGAGAAGCCGAGCACCACCTTCGGGTCGTCCTTCATCAGCGCGACGACGCGGGCCAGGAAGTCGGGATCGGACAAATCGTCCGCTTCCGCGATCCAGACGAACTCGCCCTTGGCGTACTCGGCGGCCTTGCGCCACTGGGCGAAGACGGAGCCGGAGTTCGCCTTGTTCGGGGCGAGGCGCACCTCGCGCCCGGCCTTGGCGGCGACGGCCGGGATCACCTCCAGGCTGTCGTCCGTGGAGCAGTCGTCGAGGACCACGACCTCCTGGACCGGGTGGGTCTGGCGGAAGATCGAGCCCAGGCGCTCGTGCATGTAACGGGCGTAGTTGTAGTTCGGCACCACGACCGAGACGGAGGGGAGGTCCGGGAGCGCGAGGCGCAGCAGGTCCTGCACGTAGGGGCGCCAGCGGAAGCGGGAGGCTACGGCGACGCGCCTGAGAGCCTCTTCCTCCGTCGCCGTGGGGCGGAGCGCCTTGGTCATCGCTTCGGCCATCGCCGTCACGTCGCAGTAGGGCACCACGGTGCCGGCGCCCTCGTTGGCGCGCAGCATGTCCGGGATGCCGCCGGTGCGGTCGAAGGCGAAGGCCGGCAGGCCGGCGGCCAGCCCTTCCAGCACCACGGAGGGGAACGGGTCCTCGCGCGAGGTGAGCGCGAAGGCGTCGGCGGCGCGGAGCACGCTGCCCACGTCGTCGCGGTGGCCGGGCATGTGGAAGGTGCCGGTCGCGCGCGCGGCGGCGATCTCGTCCGCGAGCCAGCCCTGCATCGCCGGGTCCATGGCGCCCAGCCAGCAGAAGTGGACCTTCCGCGGCCCGCGCCATTGCAGCAGGCGCCAGAGCTGGAGGAAGAGGTCGAAGCCCTTCCGCATGTCGGCGTAGCCCATGCCGACCACGAGCCGGTCCTCGTCCCCGACTCCGAACTCGGCCCGCACCTTGGCCCGCGCGTCCGGCGGCGCCGACAGGTCGCGGTAGATGCCCTGCGGCCGGAGCAGGAAACGTTCCCCGTCCGCCTTCAGGCCCAGTTCGTCGAGCACCTGGTCGCGCACGAAGGGCGCCGGGAACACCACCTTGCGGGCCAACTGGAGCGCCGAGCGGGCGCCATCGGACAAATGCTTCTCGCGGATGATGCGCGGCAGCTCGTGGACGAGCTGCACCGCTTCGATGCCGGCGGCCTTGAGCGGCGCCACGGCGCGGCCGGCGGCGGTGGTGTTGACGATGGCGCCGCGGAAGCCGCGGGCGGCGAGGGCCGCCAAGCGGGCCGGGAGGGTGGCGTCGCCGCTGGCCACCGTGGTCGGCGCCACCTTGCGGTAGGCCGCCTCCATCTTGCCGCCGTCGAGCAGCAGGTACTCGATGTCGACGCCGAAGGAGCGCTTCAGGGTGGAGCCGATGCCGAGCAGGAGCTGCTGCGCGCCGCCCGGGAAGGCGTCGTGGCCCACCAGCAACAGGCGCGGCGGCGCTTCCGTGCCGGCGCGGCTGGCGCCGGTGACAGCGCGGGCGGTGGCGTTGAGGTAGGCGGCGCCGAAGTGGAGGTCGGGCTCCAGGTAGGCGCCCTCGCACCACTCGTTCCAGGCGTTGATGCAGACGATCGGCTCGCCGAAGAACGGCTTCTCGACCGCGCGGTCCACCAGCGAGGAGAGCCATGCCTCGTACTTGGCGGGGGTGGAGTCGGTGATGACCAGGCCGTTGCCCTGGCGCCGGGCGTCGTTGTCCCAGCTCGGCACGGCGGTTTTGATCAGCGGGAAGGCCGGCGCGGGCTCCTCCAAGGAGGTCCGCACCACCGTCTCGTAGCGGTAGACCTTGCCGGTGAAGTCCGGGTCCAGGATCTCCAGGCCGGTTGAGACGGGCTCCAGGTGCTGCGTCAGCTTGTGCGGCGGGAACTCGATGGCGCCGTCCATGCCGTGCTTGGCCGGGTCGGTGTCGCCGAAGGCCTGCGCCATGACGAAGATCGGGTCCTCGCCGAACTTCTCGCGGAAGGTGCGGCGCCAGCGGGCGACGGTCTCCGCCGCGTCCGGGATGATGCCGGGGCGGTAGACCATCAGCACCGGCCGGCCCTGGAGGCGGATGTAGCGCGGGTCCTGGAAGTGGCGGGCGAACTCGGCCGCCATCGCCTCGTCGTCGCCCTCGCGGTAGTCCTGCGAGATCAGCACCTCGCTCTCGGCGCCGTCCCAACGCCGGGTCCAGTTCTCGTTCGCCCACATCAGGGCGAAGGGCATGTCGATGGAGCGGTCTTCGAGGAAGCGCTCGACCGGCTTTTCCATCAGGCGGTGGCCGTTGAACCAGTAGTAATAGAAGACGAAGCCATGGACGCCGCCGGCCTTGGCCATCTCCACCTGGCGGCGGAAGGGGTCGTTGCCCTCCAGGCAGTAGAAGCCGAGGTCGCGGGGCACGCGCGGCTGGTAGTGGCCGCGGAAGCGCGGCAGGCCGCGGGGCACGTTGGTCCACTCGGTGAAGCCCTTGCCCCACCAGGAGTCGTTCTCGGGGAAGGCGTGGAACTGCGGCAGGTAGTAGGCCAGCAGCTTGACGCGCCGCGCCACGTCCTCGGCGAGGGGCTCGAATTCCTCGAACTCGGCGGCCGGCTTGGTGAAGCGCTTCACCTCGCGCGGGATCGACACCTCGTCCTCCGGCATCCGGCCGTGGACGCCCGGTTCGTGGCGGCGGGCGAGCCAGTGCGGGAAGGGGTTTTCGGACAAATCGCCGCGGAGGTAGCGCTGGGCGTAGAAGCGCACGTCGAAGGCGGCGGAGGGGTTGCGGCCCTCCTTGTAGCCGTAGCACCAGAAGTGGAGAAAGGCATCCACGCCGGCGGCGGCGACGTCCGGGCTGTTCTTGCAGTAGTAGTCGACGTCGAAGTCCGGCATCGGGCTGAATCGCCCGGTGGTGCAGTTCGCCAAGTAGTGCGACAGGGCGCACTCGCCGGCCGGTATGCCGTAGCGCTCGCGGTACCAAGCCGTGTCGAACATCGGGCTGGGCGAGCGGCCCTCGGCGTCGCCGTGGAAGGCGTAGTGGTAGAGCGGTTGCAGGCCGCCCGTAGCCACGTCCGGGTTGCGGGCGGAGTACCAGAGCGGGTCGAAGTACGGGTTCGGGCAGCGGCCCTCGGTGTAGCCGTGGTCGTAGAAGTGGTCGAAGGCGTCCACCCCGGCCTCGGCGATGTCGGGGTAGCGCTCCAGGTAGTACCGGCTGTCGAACAGGTTCGTCCGGCGCAGCGCCGCCTTGCGGGCGGCGTGCAGGGCTTCGGTGTCCTCGGCGGGCACCGCCGCCAGCGCTTCCTCGACAACAGGGTCGAGGGCGGGGGCGGAGGCGGCGCGGCGGCGTTCGAGCTGGGCGAAGAAGTCCGACATCTGGGTCAGGCGGCCGCCAAGCGGGGGAGCAGGCCTTCGAGGTAGGCGCCGTAGCCGCTGGAGCGGAGCGAGGCGGCGAGGCGGCGCAGCTCCGGCGTGCCGATGAAGCCCTTGCGCCAGGCGATCTCCTCCGGCGCGGCCACCTTCTGCCCGGTCCGCTTCTCGATGGCGCGGACGAACTCGCCGGCTTCCAGCAGGCTGTCGTGGGTGCCGGTGTCGAGCCAAGCGTAGCCGCGGCCGAGGCGGCCGACGTGGAGGTAGCCCTCCTCCAGGTAGACGCGGTTCAGGTCGGTGATCTCCAGCTCGCCGCGCGCGGAGGGCTTGAGGGCGCGCGACAGGGCGGGGGCGGAGCCGTCGTAGACGTAGAGGCCGGTGACGGCCCAGTCGGAGCGCGGGGCGCGCGGCTTCTCCTCCAGGGAGAGCGCGCGGCCGTCGCGGTCGAACTCCACCACGCCGTAGCGCTCGGGGTCGGAGACGCGGTAGGCGAAGACGGCGGCGCCGTGCAGCGCGCCGCCCTCGGCCGGGCGCCGGAGGTTTGCGACGGCCTCGTCCAACCGCGCTTCGAGGTCGTGGCCGTGGAAGATGTTGTCGCCCAGCACCAGCATGGACGGGCCGCCGTCCAGGAACTCCTCGGCGAGGACGAAGGCGTGCGCGATGCCGCGCGGCTTGTCCTGCTCGGCGTAGCAGATCTTCACGCCCCACTGGCTGCCGTCGCCGAGCATGCGCCGGAACAGCGGCAGGTCGTGCGGCGTCGAGATCAGCATGATCTCGCGGATGCCGGCCAGCATCAGGACCGACAGCGGGTAGTAGACCATCGGCTTGTCGTAGACCGGCAGGAGCTGCTTGGAGACCGCGAGGGTCGCGGGGTGCAGGCGCGTGCCGGCCCCGCCGGCGAGGACGATGCCCTTCATGGTGTCTGCTCTTTCGGTGGTCGGGGGTTCAGGCGGGGACGGAGGCTTCGGCGTGCAGGAGTTGGCCGAGGCAGCGCTCCAGGGACGGGCGCCAGTCGGGGCGGGCGATGCAGTGGACGGCGAGGATGCGCGAGCAGTCGAGCCGCGAGTCGGCCGGGCGGCGCGTCGGCGTCGGGTAGGCGGAGGTCGGGATGGCGTTGAGCTTCGGCACCTTCTGCCCGCGCGAGGCCGCGCCGGCGAAGACCGCCGCGGCGAAGCCGTGCCAGGTGGTGTCGGGCGCCCCCGAGAGGTGGAACACGCCGAAGGCCTCGTCCCCGGCCGGGGAGCGGAGCAGGCGCGGCGCCATGCGGAGCGCCGCCGCGGCGAGGTCGGAGGCGAAGGTGGGCGCGCCGCGCTGGTCGTTCACCACCGAGACCTCGTCGCGCGTCTCGGCGAGCCGCAGCATGGTGCGGAGGAAGTTCTGCCCGGTGGCGGACACGACCCAGGAGGTGCGCACCACCGCCGAGCGCGGGTTCGCGGCCAGGACCGCCCGCTCGCCCTCCAGCTTGGAGCGGCCGTAGGCGCCGATGGGCGTCGGCCGGTCGGTTTCCGTGTAGGGCGCGCCCTTGTCGCCGTCGAACACGTAGTCCGTGGAGACGTGCAGCACCGGCGCGCCGGTCGCGTGCGCCGCCGCGGCCAGGGCGCCGGCGCCGTCGCGGTTCACGGCCAGGGCGGCGTCCGGCTCGCTTTCCGCCCGGTCCACGGCGGTGTAGGCGGCGGCGTTCACCACCAGGTCGGGCGACACGCTGCGGACCGCCGCCACGATGGCGCTCGGCGAGCCCGCGAGGTCGAGGCCGTCGGCGCGGCCGAGCGCCGAGACGCGCCAGCCGGCGCCGGCGAAGGCGGGCACCAGCGCCCGCGCGAGCTGCCCGTCGCGCCCGGCGACCAGGACGCGGAGCGGGCGGTGTTCGCCGCGCCCGCTCACGCCGGCACCATCGCGGCGGGCTTCGTCGCCGGCAGGCCGAGGCGTTCTCCGGCGTAGCGCTTGTCGCGCAAGGGGCGCCACCACCACTCGTTGGCCAGGTACCACTCGACGGTGCGCCGGAGGCCGCTCTCGAAGGTTTCACGCGGCAGCCAGCCGAGTTCGCGCTCGGCCTTCGCCGCGTCGATGGCGTAGCGGTGGTCGTGCCCGGGCCGGTCGGCCACGAAGGTTATGAGCTGGCGCCGAGGGCGGCCGTCGGCCAGCGGCGGGGCCGAGGCGTCGAGCACGTCGCAGATGGTCTCCACGACCTCGAGGTTCCGGCGCTCGCTCCGGCCGCCGACGCAGTAGGTCTCGCCGGGCTCGCCGCGCCCGAGCGCCGTGGCCAGCGCCCGCGCGTGGTCCTCCACGAACAGCCAGTCGCGGATGTTGTCGCCCTTGCCGTAGACGGGCAGCGGCTTGCCTTCCAGGGCGTTCAGCAGGACGAGCGGGATCAGCTTCTCGGGGAAGTGGAAGGGCCCGTAGTTGTTGGAGCAGTTCGTGACCAGCACCGGCAGCCCGTAGGTGTGGTGCCAGGCTCGGGCCAGGTGGTCGGACGCCGCCTTGGAGGAGGAGTAGGGCGAGCGCGGGTCGTAGGCGGTGGTCTCGCTGAACGCGGCGTCGTCCGGTCCGAGCGAGCCGAACACCTCGTCGGTGGAGACGTGGAGGAAGCGGAAGGCCGCGCGCCCGGCGGCGTCCAGCGACTCCCAATGGGCGCGGGCCGCCTCCAGCATGGTGAAGGTGCCGGTGATGTTGGTGTGGATGAACGGCGCCGCGCCGGTGATGGAGCGGTCCACGTGGCTCTCGGCGGCCAAGTGGGCGATCGCGTCCGGGCGGAACGCCCCCATCGCGCCCCGCATGGCGTCGGCGTCGCAGATGTCGGCCTGGAGGAAGGAGAAGCCGGGCTTGCCCTCGCAGGCCGCGAGGTTCCGGCGGTCGCCGGCGTAGGTGAGCTTGTCCACCACCAGCACGGAGGCGCCCAGGTCCAGGACCAGGTGCCGCGCCAGGGCCGAGCCGATGAAACCGGCGCCGCCGGTCACGAGTACGCGCATGGGGCCGTTCTCTCCGCCGCTCACGGGAACACCGCCGGGAGGTCGCCGAGCGGGGGCAGCAGCGCGTCCTTGCGGGACACCAGCGCGTCCTCCGGGGCGACCGGCCAGCCGATGCCGAGCGCCGGATCGTCCCAGGCGATGCCGGCGTCCGACTCCGGCGCGTAGTCGGCCGTCACCTTGTACGCAACTTCCGTGTTCGGCTCGAGCGTGCAGAAGCCGTGCGCGAAGCCGACCGGCACCCACAGCATGCGGCCGTCGCCCGCCGCCAATTCCACCGCCACGTGCTTGCCGAAGGTGGGGGACGAGCTGCGGATGTCCACGGCCACGTCCAGGATGCGCCCGCGCAGCACGCGGACCAGCTTGCCCTGCGCGTGCGGCCGGCGCTGGAAATGCAACCCGCGCACGGTGCCGATGCGCTCCGAGAGCGACCAGTTGTCCTGCACGAACTCCTCGACGAGGCCGAGGGCCGCGAAGTCCCGGCGGCTGTAGGTTTCGGAGAAGACGCCGCGCGGGTCGGCGAAGCGGCGCGTCTCGAACAGCATCGGCGCCTCGACGGAGGCGAAGCCCCAGGCGGTGACGTTGCCGGAGCGACCGATCAACCGCAGGTCATCTCCCGGATGCGACGGCTCGGTGCGCGGGAGGAGGTCTACGGCGCCTGACATCGTGCGAAGTTCCCCGACTGGTCTGGCGCCAGTTAACGATCTCGTGAGCAGCTCATCAACCTAAAAGTGAAGCCGGAATGATGACAGCACGTTCCGGTTGTGGCGCGATCGCCGCTCAGTCCCTCAGCGACCGCCGCATGCTGTCGCGCAACGGGCGGAGCACGTAATCCAACGCCGTGCGCCGTTCGCCGATCAGGTACGCCTCCACGGGCATGCCCGCGCTGAGCGGCACGCCGCCCGCGTGCTCCGCGAAGGACGCGCGGTCGAACTCAACGCGCGCCAGGAAGTAGGCCTGGCCTTGCGGGTCGGTCTGCCGGTCCGCCGAGACGTAGATCACCCGCCCGTCCAGCAACGGCAGCTCCTGCGCGCGGAAGGCGCTGAGCCGGAGCCGCGCCGGCTGCCCGACGCGCACCAGCTCCACGTCGTTCAGCGCGACGCGCGCTTCCGCGACGAGCCGGTCCTCCAGCGGCACCAAATCGAGCACCGGCTGCCCGGCGCCGATGCTGCTGCCGGGGGTGAAGAACTTCAGGTCGGTGACGGTGCCGCCCTCGGGCGCGACCACCTCGCGCCGGTGCAGCACGTCGGCCGCGCCGCGCAGCCGCTCCTGCGCGTCGGCGAGCAGGGCCTGCGCCTCTTGCAGCTCGCGCGCCACTTCCTGCTGGCGGTTCAGGCGGAGGTTCGACATCTCGAACTCCGCTTGCGCGATCTGCTCGCGGCTCCCCGCCTCCTGCGCGCGGTACTGGCCGAGGTTGCCGAGCGCGTCCGCCTCCGCGCGCTGCAACTCCCACTGCCGGGTGCGGGTGGCGTAGCCTTGGGCGAGCAGGCGCGAGACGCCCGCCAGCTCCTCGCGGACGGCGCGAAGGCGCGTCGCGGTCGCCTCGCGCTGCGCCGCCATCGCCGCCGCTTGCTCCTGGAGCTGCGCGATGCGGGTGCGTTGCAGGGCGATCGCGCCCTCGAAGGCGGCGGAGCGGGCGGCGAAGAGGCGCCGTTCGGCGTCCATCAGGCCGGCGATGGCCGGGTCGCCGGCCGCCGCCTCCGCGCCTTCGGGCAGGCGCATCTCCCGCGCCTCCGCCTGCTCCGCGCGCAGGCGCTCGGCGCGCGCCGCCTGCGCCCAATAGGCCGCGCGGGCCTGGTTGGAGGCCGCCTCCGCCTGGGTGGTGTCGAGGCGGAGCAGGGGCTGCCCCGCCGCCACGCGCTCGCCTTCGGCGACCAGCAGGGTGCGGAGGATGCCGGGCTCCAGCAGGGTGATGGTCTTGCGCCGGCCTTCCGCCACCAAGGAGCCGATGCCGATCACCGCGCGCTCGATGGGCGTCACCGCCGCCCAGCCGCCCAAGCCCCCGGCACCGAGCGCCAGCACCAGGAGCGACACCGCCGCGATCCGCCGGAGCGACGGCGCGGGCAGGGCCGCCTCCATCTCCGCTTCGAGCATGTCCGCCGCCGTCATCGCCGCCGCCGCCCGTGTCATGCCGCTGTCTCCGCCGCCGTGGCCCGTTCCGCCCGCCAAGCGCCGTCGGCGCCGATCCTGAGCACGCCGTCCAGCACGCCCCGCCAGGGGGCGGGATCGTGCGTCACCAAGAGCACCGCGGCGCCCCCGCCGCGCGCCGCGGTCGCCCCCGCGGCGCGCAGCGCGGCGCGGCCAGCGGCGTCCAACCCCGCTTCCGGCTCGTCCAGCAGCAGCAGCCGCGGCGCCCCGTCCAGCGCCCGCGCGAG
>NZ_BAAAFZ010000047.1:0-53887 GCF_039523795.1 Craurococcus roseus
GCGGAGCGCGTCCCACGGTCGCGGCTTCCATCCCACCTGCCGAAGCAGTGCTAACACGACGATACAGCGCGGACCCGCAACAACTGACCTCAATACGGACCGCGCGTCTACTTTCCTCTACCAGCACATACAATTCGAGCACACCATCAGGAAAAAACCGCTTGCGGGCGGAAGTGTCGTGACAGATGCTGGCTCAGGCCATTGCACAAGATATTACCAGAGATTGAGGCGCTTCGATCGTTTTCGCGCGGCATGGCCGGAGGAGCTGAGACTAGCTTCGGCGCGCCTGCGGCGCGGTACCACAACGAAGTCGTGCGGGGCGATGGGGGATGCGACACCGATCCTGGGCGGCCTAAACGTCAGGGCAAGCACATGAGCACGAGGCGCGCGGCTGGAGTCGGCCTCTTCGGTCTTCTCACAAGCTTTGTACAACCACCCAGTCCTGCCGCCGCGCAGCCCCGCGCCGACCGGCCGGTGAACAGGTCAGACACGGCCGCCAAGAACAGGCTCAACGCCTGGACGGTGGGGTTGGCAGGCGGCTTGCTCGAAGGGGCGCCGATCCGCTTCGCCACCGAGATCGCCCGCGTGGTGGACGAAGGCGATGCCCTCCACGTCCTCCCCATCGTCACACGCGGGCCGGCGGAGAATGTCGAGGCGCTGCTGTATCTGCGCGGCGTCGACGCGGCGATCATCAACGCCGATGCGCTCGAGCAATTCCGCACCCTGGTCCCGAACATCGACCAACGCATCAACTACGTCCTCAACCTCTTCCCTTCAGAACTGCACATTCTCGTCCGTCCCGAGATCCAGTCCCTCGCCGACCTCAAAGGAAAAAGGATCAACTTCAACACGCCCGGCACCACAGCAGCCTATTCGGGCCCGTTGATCTTCAATCGGCTCAAGCTCGACGTGGAGAAGACCTTCATTCCGCACCCAGCCGCGATCGAGCAGATGCGCAAGGGTGAGGGCGGCATGGCTGGCGTCGTGTTCATCACGTCGAAGCCGGTCGACGCGTTCCTGCGCGGGCGTTGGGACCCCGGCTTCAAGTTCCTGCCCGTGGGGATCGAGGACGGCGATTTCTACACGACCTACCTCCCCTCGGCCCTGACCTCGAAGGATTATCCGCAACTCGTCCCGGAGGGCCAGGAAGTCCAGACCATCTCGGTGCCCACCATTCTCGCCGCCTACAACTGGCCGAAGGGCTCGGACCGCTACGCCCGGGTCGCGCGCTTGGTGGACCATCTGTTCAGCCGGCTCGATCAGTTGCGCACGCCGGGCTTCCATCCCGCTTGGCGCGACGTGAACATCGTGGCGGAGGTGCCGGGTCTGAGACGGTTCGCCCCGGCGCAGGAGTGGATCGACCGCAACGCCCCCGACCGTCCGCAACGCGCATCCGGTGCGGCGGCCTCCGGCGCGCCCACGGGAGGGCCGCAGCGTTGAACGCCCCCTCTCAACTCCGGAGCAGCCCCATGACCAGCCATCCCGGCTTGACCGCCCTCCTGCTCGCCTCGCTGGCGGCGATGCCCGTTCTCACCTCTCCGGTTTGGGCGCAATCGTCGACCCCGTCTTCCTCGCGTCAGCATATGGGCGAGAGGAAACAGCACCGCGTCGTCATCCAGGTGAGCGAGAACGACCCGAAGATCATGAATTTGGCGCTCAACAACGCCGAGAACCTGGCGAAATTCTACGAGCAGTCGGGCGAGGCAGCGCAGATCGAGATCGTCGCCTATGGACCTGGGCTCAACATGGTCCGCAGCGACACCTCGCCGGTGAAGGATCGCCTCGCCGCGCTGGTCGGCAGGCCGCAGCCGATCACCTTCACAGGCTGCGGCAACACGATGAGCGCGCAGTCGAAGCAGGAAGGCAAGGACATCAGCCTGCTGCCCGAGACGAATCTGGTTCCCACCGGCATCGGCCGTATAGTGCAATTGCAGGAGCAGGGGTGGACCTACATCCGTCCATAGCCATGCGTCGTTCGGCACCCCTGGTGTGGCTTTTCGCTTCCGCTACTCTCGCCCTGGTCACGGCGGAACCCACGCACACGTTGGCGCAGACGCAGACCGAATGCGAGCCGAAGCGCCGATCCTGCATAGCCGAATGCCGCGCCCAGTATTTCAGCGTTGATCCGAAGCGCAGCGCGTGCATCGCCAACTGCGAGGCCGCGGCAAACAGATGCATGCGCGGGGGCACGACGCAGCGGCAAGAAGATCCACGAGCTTGCGCTGTGCCATGGTGTCTCCCTCAACAGTCGTGAACGGATTTGCAGCGCTTCGGCAGACGGGCTGGACCTCTCGGGAGGTGCGACCGCTCCGTGACAAAGGTTTCGGTCTGGGGAGGTTACGGCATTGCGTCCGTTCTGGGTGGGTTTAAGCTCGGGCCATTCCGATCCGCCCGCCGCAGATCCGAGATCCGCCACGATGCCGACCCGTCGCGCGCTCGTCGCCCTCCCCGCCGCGCTGGCCACGATGGCGGCGCTTCCCTCCCCTGGGAAGGCGGCGTCCTGGCCCGAGCGGCCGCTCCGCTGGCTCGTCGGCTTCCCGCCAGGCGGCGCGCCGGACCTCCTCACGCGCATCCTGGCGCAACGGTTGGAGGCGGAACTCGGCCAGCCCGTCGTGGTGGAGAACCGGCCCGGTGCCGCCGGCAACCTCGCCGCCGCGGCGCTCGCCCGCGCCGCGCCGGACGGGCTTACCTTCGGCACGCTGTTCGCCGCCACGCTCGCGGTCAATCGGCACGTCTACCGCAGCCTTCCCTTCGATCCGCGGCGCGACTTCGCCCTCATCAGCGAGTTCGCGCGCTTCCCTTCCGCGGTTATGGTGCATCCCTCCGTCCCGGTTTCGAGCGTCGCCGAGCTCGGCGCTTGGATGAGGGCGCAAGCCGCGCCCCCGATCTGCGCCACGCCGGGCGCGGGCGTCATCCCCCACCTCGCGACCGAGATGCTGCTCCGGCGGCTGGAAACGCGCTGCGAACTGGTCCACTACCGCGGCAACCCCGACGCGCTGCGTGACTTGGCGGCCGGGCGCGCGCAGGTGATGGTGGATGCGTTTCCGACCGCGCTGCCCTTGGTGCGGGACGGCCGCGCCCGTGCGGTGGCGGTCACCAGCCCCCGCCGTTCGCCGCTGACGCCGGATCTCCCGGCGGTCGCAGAGACCCTGCCGGGCTTCGAGACGGCGTCGTGGCTCGCCGTCGGCGCCCCTGCGGGCCTGCCCGAGGCTGTCGCCGCGCGCTTGAGCGCCGCCGTGATGGCCGCAACCCGCGATCCGGACACCGCGCGGCGCTTCGCCACCCTGGGGGCCGAAGCCATCGGCTCGACGCGTGAAGAGCTTGCGACACGCGTCGCGGCCGAGGACGAGCGCTGGGGCGAGCTGGTCCGCGCCGCGGGCATCACCGCCGACTAGCACCGCGTTGGCGCGCCGTCACCGGACGAGGTCCTGAGCCAAGTGCCGCGGCGCGGGCAGCGGGGCGGCGAGCGAGCGCGTGGCGGCACGCCGTTGCGGGACGGCGCCCGCCTACTCGCCGCCCCGCTCGCCGGGGGTTTGTTGGGAGCGTACCTGCCCGCGACTTTCACTTCGACCGACTGCCCGGCTCCGGTGCCGCCCGGCCAAGCGGTGGCAACAGCGGCGGCCGGCGCCATCCTGCCGGCGTACAGCCACCAGAACGCGGACCGCCGCGCCGTCCCGACCAGCATTTCCCGAGGCGGCTGCAGGGCGGAGGCGTTCGCAAGCTCAAGCCGAAAAGCGGAGGAACGCTTCCGTCTCGGCGGCGCCGGGCATCGCAGCCGCGGCGCCCGGGCGGGTGCAGGCGATCGCGGCCGCCGCCGCGGCGCGCAGCATCGCCCCCTCCAAAGGCGCGCCCGCTTCCAGCGCCGCGGCCAGCACGCCGCACCAGCAATCGCCGGCGCCGGTCGTGTCGATTGCCGCGACGGGGAAGGCGGGCACGCGCGCGGTCCCGGCCGCGGTCGCCGCCTCCGGCCCCTGCCTCGCCGCGCGTCACAGCCACATCCGGCCCGCCGCCGAGCGCCGCCCGCAAAGCCGCCGCGTCGGCTCCGCAGCCGAACCGCGCCGCGAGCCAAGCGGCCTCGTGCTCGTTCGCCACCAGCAGATCCACCGCCTGCAACGCGCCGTCCGGCAGCGAACCCGGAGGGGCCAAGTTCAGCACCGACCGAGACCCGCGGGTCCGCGCCCGGGCGATCAGGCGCGCGGTTTCCGCCGGCGACACCTCCATCTGCAACAGCAGCACGGTTCCCGGGTCCAGCGCGGCGTCTTCCACCTGCACCGCGCGGGCGAGCGCGTTCGCGCCCGAGGCCACCGCTATCTGGTTGCGCCCCGCCGGATCGACGCAGACGGCCGCGCAGCCCGTCGGCGCGCCCAGCGCCGCCACGCGCGAAAGATCGACCCCCGCCGCCCTCGAAGCCGAAAGGGCGACATCCGCCAGCGGGTCGCGCCCGACCGCCCCCGCCAGAGCCAGCCGCGCCCCGTCCCGCGCGGCGGCCACGGCTTGGTTCGCGCCCTTCCCGCCGGGCAGCGCCCGGTACGCTTCGCCGAGGACGGTGCGTCCGGGCGCCGGCAACTCCGGCAGGGCGAAGACGAGGTCGGCGTTGACGGAGCCGAAAACGAGTACAGGCACTCCGCACCTCCTTGCCCATGATCGCCAAACCACCGCATCGGCCACAGGGGTGCCGCGGCCGGAGGCGGAGCCGAGGGCGGCGAACGACGCCGGGCCGGAGTCCCGGAGGGCAATCCCTGGCGGTAGAGCGCACGATCGCCGCGGTCCCCCACGGGTGTCGCTCCGGCCGAAGAGCGCGCCCCGGAAGCAGGGGTAGTCCCTTCGGCTCGCCCGTTCCACAGACCGCCACCCACCTCGGCGGTCCCCTTCCACGATCCATCCGGGGCCCGTCGGCAGTCCGTGCACGACCGGCGGCGCGAACCGCAGGCTTGGCATGCCGACACGAGCGCGCGGCATGCGTTTTGCAAAGCCCTCGGCCGTTGAAACCGGGATGCGGTGCCATGGACGCAAGCGGCGCGGCGGCGGCCCCAAAAGCCGCGAGAGATGATGCACTTCAACATGCGCTCCGATGCCAGGGGCGCCGCCCAGACTGCGCTCCACCTCGGCCTGCTCGCCGGTTGCGGCGCCCTGGTCGCCGCGGCGCCCGGCGCGTCCGCGCTGCCCGCGATGCGGTCCCGCGCCCGGGCGCATCCGGCACATGCCTTTCGGTATGACGAGAGCTGTGCGCGGATGTGCTTGAGGCGACGCGGCGCGCTCTGATTCCATGATGCCGTCGGCAGGAGGTGGCGATGGCAAGGCGGCGGATCGGACAGGAGGACCTCATCGCGCGGCCGGAGCCGCGCGCGGCATCATCGCTGGCGGAGCTCGCGGCGCTGCTCGACTGGACTGAGGTCGACCGCCACCTCGCCGGCATCTCGGCCGCGGCGAAGGGCGAACTCGGCTGGCCGCCTTTGGCCCTGTTCCGCGCCCTGCTGCTGGCGACCTGGCACGACCTCTCCGACGTGCGGCTCGCCGAAGCGTTGGACGACCGCGCCAGCTTCCGCCGCTTTTGCGGCTTCGCCGCGCACGAGCCCACCCCCGAGCGCACCGCCTTCGTCCGCTTCCGGCGCGAGCTGGTCCGCCGCGGCCTGGACCGGGCGCTGTTCGAGGCGGTCACGCGCCAGCTGGAGGCCAAGGGCGTCGCGGTGCGCACGGGCACGCTGGTGGACGCGACCCTGATCCCGTCGGCCAGTATCGGCGGCGACGGCGAGGCCCGCTGGGCCGGGCACCGCCGGCGCAGGCCCACCCACGGCTACAAGGCGCACGTGGCCGCCGACGAAGGCGCCGGCCTGGTCCGCGGCGTCGAGGTCACCACGGCCAATGTCCACGACGCCGCTATGCTGGATGCGGTGCTGCCGCCGGAGCCGGGCGACGTCTACGCCGACAGCGCCTTCACCGGCGCGCCCGCCGAGCGGGTGATCACCGCTTGCGGCGGCCGGCCGCGCACGGTGTGGACCGGCATCTGGGGCCGCGGGCCGGAGGCGCTCGATCGGCTGCACGCGCACAACGCCGCGGTGCGCCGCATCCGCTGCCGCATCGAGAAGGTGTTCGGCACCTGGAAGCGCAGCTACGGCCTGCGGCGGATGCGTTGGATCGGCCTGGCCAAGGCGGGGCTGCAAGTCAGGCTCGCGGCCATGGCCTACAACCTGCGGCGGACGCTCACCCTCCTGCACGCCGACGTGGCTTGATCGGGGAGGAGTCTGTCCAGACCGCGGCGATCGGCCCGCCGGCAGCCGAGACGAAGCCCCGGCACCGCATCCAGCGCCTCAACGTCCCGGGAACGCGGAATGCGCAGCCTCCCAGACGCTCCGCGCACAGCTCTCATGACGCGCCCTGTTCGCCCCGTTGCGGCGCTGGCCGCGGCCGCCGCAACGCCCGAAGGCCCGGGAGCGGCGCCCGCGCCCCGCTTGTTTGGCAAGCCGAGCAGCCCCATAGACCCGGATGCCTGCCGCTTCCACGGTCGCTGCCCGAGCGGGCGGGACCCGTGCCGCGCCGTGCCGCCGCCTTTGCGGCCGATGCCCGATGGCCGCCGCGTCGCCTGCCACTTCCCAGCCGGAGTCGCCGCATGAGCAGCACGCCTCCCGACCCCTCCGCCTTCGACGCCGAGGCCTACGCGCGCGCGGCCGCGGCGGCGCTCGGCCTGCCGCTCGACCCCCGCCACCGGCCCGGCGTCGCCGCGAACCTCCGCCTCGCGGCGCGTATGGCCGCCGCTGTGGAGGGCCTGCCGCTCGCGCCCGCCGACGAGCCGGCGCCGGTTTTCGTCGCCGGCCGGAACGCGCCCGGTTGAGCGCGGCGGAAACCGCGGCCGCCGTCCGCGCCGGACGCCGTTCCGCGATGGAGGTGGTCGAGTCCGCGCTGGCCGACATCGCCGTGCGCGACCGAACGCTCAACTGCTTCACCGCCGTCACCGCCGACCGCGCGCGGGCGGAGGCGGCGGCCGTGGACGCCGCGGTGGCCGCGGGGCGCGATCCCGGCCCGCTCGCCGGCGTGCCGGTGGCCGCGAAGAACCTGTTCGACATCGAGGGCCTGACCACCCTCGCGGGCTCCAAGATCGAGCGGGACAAGCCGGCGGCCGCGCGCGACACCTTCGTGCTTCGCCGGCTGCGCGCCGCGGGGGCCGTGCCGGTGGGCGCCCTCAACATGGACGAGTACGCCTACGGCTTCACCACGGAAAACCATCATCATGGCCCGACGCGCAATCCGCACGACCCGGGACGCATCGCCGGCGGCTCCTCCGGCGGCTCCGCGGCCGCGGTCGCGGCGGGTCTGGTTCCCCTCTCGCTCGGCAGCGACACTAACGGCTCCATCCGCGTGCCAGCGTCGCTCTGCGGCGTCTTCGGCCTGAAGCCCACCTACGGCCGCCTGTCGCGGGGCGGCGCCTACCCCTTCGCCGCGTCCTTCGACCACGTAGGTCCCTTCGCGCGGAGCGCCGCCGACCTAGCCCTGGCCTACGACGCGGCGCAGGGCGCCGACCCGGACGACCCGGCGCAGCAATGGCGCGAGCCGGCGCCCGCTTCCCCGCTGCTCGACAGCGGCATCGGCGCGCTGCGGATCGCGGTGGCCGACGGTCACTTCGCCCGCAACGGCCACGGGGAAGCCTTCGCCGCCGTGGCCGCCGCGGCGCGCGCCCTCGGCGCCACGGCGCGGGTCGAGGTGCCGGAAGCGGCGCGCGGCCGGGCCGCCGCCTTCCTCATCACCATGGCCGAAGGCGGCAACCTGCACCTGCCCGACCTGCGGACCCGGCCAGACGACTTCGACCCCATGACCCGCGACCGCTTCCTGGCCGGCGCGCTGCTGCCCGCGTCGTGGCTCCTGCAGGCCCAGCGCGTCCGCGCCGCGTACCGGGCGCGCGTGCTGCCGTTGTTCGAGGAATGGGATCTGCTCCTTACGCCGGCCACGCCCTACGTGGCGCCGCGCATCGGGCAGGACACCGTCGAGGTGGACGGCGAAGCGGTGCCCGTGCGACCCAATCTCGGCGTCTACACGCAACCGATCTCCTGCATCGGCCTGCCCGCCATGTCGGTCCCCCTGGTCGATCCGGGCGCCGCGGGCGCCCCCGGCGGCCTGCCGATCGGCTTGCAACTCGTCGCCGCCCCGTGGCGCGAGGACCTGCTCTTCCGCGCCGCCCGCGCCCTGGAGCGCGCCGGCGTCGCCGGTTCCCCAACCCCTCCGAGGTGAACCATGGAAATCAACGACCCCGAGGTGGTGGCGGAGGTCACGACCGCGTTTCGACGCTACGAGGCGGCGCTGGTGTCCAACGACGTCGCGGTGCTCGACGAGTTGTTCTGGGACGACCCGCTCACCATCCGTTACGGCATCGCCGAGAACCTTTACGGGTATGGGGAGATCAAGGCGTTCCGCGCAGGGCGCTCCCCCGCCGGCTTGGCGCGGGAGTTGGACAGGACGGTCATCACCACCTACGGCCGCGACATGGCGACCGCGAACACGCTGTTCCGGCGCGGCGGGCGCCTCGGCCGCCAGAGCCAGACCTGGGCGCGCACGCCGGGAGGCTGGCGCGTCGTCTCGGCCCATGTGAGCCTGATGCCGGAAGGGAGCAGCGCTTGACCATGCCCGGTGACGCAGATCGCGCGCGGCGCTTGAGCCGCCACCTCGCCCCGCCCACGGCCGACGACGCCAAGCGGCCCGTTTCAGTTCTTCACCGACGCCGTCGGCACCTCCCCGTGCGCTTCTCGGCAACCCGCTTCCCAACCGATCGTTGTCACGTTCGGGTCTTTTTTGCGGCGCAGCAATAATGTGTGGAATTTGCGGTGAACTGAATTTCCGGGGACGCCCTGCGGACGCCGCGGCGATCACCCGCATGACGCAGGCGCTCGAACGGCGCGGCCCCGATTCGTCCGGCCTCGTCATGCGCGGTCATGTCGGCTTCGGCCACCGGCGGCTGAAGATCATCGACCTCTCGGAGCGGGCAGAGCAGCCCATGGTGGACCCCGCCCTCGGGCTCACCATCGTTTTCAACGGCTGCATCTACAACTACCCGGAGTTGCGCGCCGAACTCGAAGCGCTCGGCTACACCTTCTTCTCGCATGGCGACACCGAGGTGATCCTCAAGGCTTGGCACGCCTGGGGGATGGGGTGCGTCGACCGCTTCCTGGGCATGTTCGCCTTCGTCCTGCACGAGCGCGAGACCGGGCGCGTGGTGATGGCCCGCGACCGCTTCGGCATCAAGCCGCTCTACCTGGCGGAAGGCGACGGCGGGTTGCGCTTCGCGTCGTCCATCCCCGCTCTGCTGGCTGGCGGCGGCGTGGACACCGAGATCGACCGGGCCGGCCTCCACCACTACATGACCTTCCACGCCGTCGTACCCGCGCCGCGCACCCTGCTTCGGGGCGTGAAGAAGTTCCCCGCCGCGACGATCCGCGTCATGGAGCCCGACGGGAGCGCGAAGGAACGCATCTATTGGGCGCCTCGATACGAGCGCCGCGCCGAGGACGGCCGGCTTTCGGCCGAGGACTGGCGAGACCGGGTGCTAGCGTCCCTGCGCACGGCCGTGAAGCGCCGCATGGTGTCGGATGTGCCGGTCGGCGTGCTCCTCTCGGGCGGCGTCGACTCCAGCGTCATCGTCGGGCTGCTGGCCGAAGCCGGCCAAGCGGACCTCATGACCTTCTCGGTCGGCTTCGAGGAAGCCCATGGCGAGAAAGGCGACGAGTTCGTTTACTCCGACCTCATCGCCCGGCATTACGGCACCAAGCACCACAAGATCTTCGTGCCCTCCGACGGGCTGCTCGACGCCCTCCCCGGGACTCTCGGCGCCATGTCGGAGCCGATGGTGTCCTACGACAACGTGGGCTTCTACCTGCTGTCGAAGGAGGTCTCGAAGCACATCAAGGTCGTGCAATCGGGCCAGGGCGCCGACGAAGTCTTCGGCGGCTACCATTGGTACCCGCCGCTGCTGCACTCCAAGGACGCGCTCGGCGACTATGCGCGCGCCTTCTTCGACCGCGACCATGCCACCCTCGCGACGCAACTCGCGCCCGAGTGGCTGGCGCAGGAAGACGTGAGCCGAGGTTTCGTCGCCGAGCACTTCGCGCAGCCCGGTGCCGAAACGCCGGTGGACAGGGCGCTCCGCCTCGACGCTCAAGTCATGCTGGTGGAAGACCCGGTCAAGCGGGTCGACAACATGACCATGGCTTGGGGCCTCGAAGCCCGCGTCCCGTTCCTGGACCACGAACTCGCGGAACTCGCCGCCCGGATTCCGCCGGAACTCAAGTTGCGCGACGGGGGCAAGGGCGTGCTGAAGGACGCCGCCCGCCTCGTCATCCCGCACGAGGTCATCGACCGCAAGAAGGGCTACTTCCCGGTCCCGGCCCTGAAGTACATCCAGGGGCCTTACCTGGACCTCGTGCGTGACACCCTGACGTCCCGGGCAGCGCGGCAGCGCGGCTTGTTCCGGCCCGAGTACCTCGAGCGCCTCTTCGCGGCGCCGACGGAGCACATCACGCCGCTGCGCGGTTCGGAGTTGTGGCAGGCCGCGGTCATCGAGATGTGGCTGCAAGCCAATCGGATCTGAGGGGGATGGGATGCACCACGCTCGGCCCGGCCGCCGGCGGGACCCACTCGGCGGCACTCCCGCCGCCAGGCCGCCGGCCACGGATGTGACGGTGGATTGCGGTTGGGGGCGGCTGCTGTTCGGCCAGACCTTCAGCGATCCGCACGCGCTCGCCGAGGCCATGCGCGCCGAGTCCCCCGATCGCCGGGACATCGCTTTCTACATCAGCGATCCGCACGTGCTGCTCGCTAAGGCGCCGCTCGAAATCTTCCTCGACCCCTCGCACACCTTCCGGCTCGACCTCGCGTCCGGCCCGGGGAACGGCGGGCGCGAGGCGCGCGGCTTCGCGGTCCGCAAGCTGGCGCCGCGCGCCGACGCCGCGGACGTGAACCGCATCTACGCAGCGCGTCGCATGGTCCCCGTGCCGCCCGAGTTCTTCGAGCGGAACGCGGACAACCCCGCAGTCATCTACCTGGTGGCCGAAGACGAACGCACCGGCGGCGTGATCGGCACCGTTATGGGCGTTGACCACGGCCGCGCCTTCGGGGACCCCGAGCGCGGGAGTTCGCTTTGGTGCCTCGCCGTCGATCCCCAAGCGTCACAGCCGGGCATCGGGGAGGCTCTGGTGCGGCACTTGGCCGAGCACTTCAAGCAGGGCGGCGCCGGCCACATGGACTTGTCGGTGCTGCATGACAACGACTTGGCCATAGCCCTGTACGAAAAGCTGGGTTTCCGACGCATCCCCTTCTTCGCCGTGAAAAGAAAGAACACGATCAACGAAAGGCTCTTCACCGTGCCGCTCGACGACCAAGGCCTCAATCCGTACGCCCGCCTCATCACGGACGAGGCGAGGCGGCGCGGCATCATGGTCGAGGTCATCGATGCCAGAGGAGGTTTCTTCAGACTGACGCACGGCGGACGCACCGTGCGGTGCCGTGAGAGCCTGTCCGAGCTGACCTCCGCGGTCGCCATGTCGATCTGCGACGACAAAGCGGTCACCCGGCGGATCGTCGAGCGCGCCGGCGTCGTCGTTCCGGAACAATTGGAAGTGGCGGGCGACGGGCACGCGGAACTAGAGGCGTTCCTCCGCCGCCACGGCAAGATCGTGGTGAAGCCCGCGAGGGGGGAGCAAGGGAAAGGCGTCGCGGTCGGCCTCGACACCATGGACGCGGTCACCGCGGCGGTTGCGTCCGCCCGGACCGTCTCGGACCGGATCATCGTCGAGCAGCATGTGACCGGCGAGGACCTGCGCCTCGTCGTGATCGACTACAAGTTGGTCGCCGCCGCCGTCCGCCGGCCTCCCCGCGTGGTGGGCGACGGCCGGTCGGACATCCGCGCGCTCATCGACCGCCAAAGCCGCCGCCGCGCCGCCGCGACCGGGGGCGAGTCGCGCATCCCCGTCGACGACGAGGCCATGCGCTGCCTCGCGGGGCAGGGTCACGGCCTCGACGACGTCCTGGCGGAAGGCGTCGAAATCGTCGTCCGCAAGGCCGCGAACCTCCACGCCGGCGGCACCATCCACGACGTGACCGGGGAGGTCCATCCCCGTTTGGTCGACGCGGCGATCCGGGCCGCCCAAGCGATCGAGATCCCCGTCGTCGGCATCGACTTCGTCGTGGCCGCGCCGGACCGGCCGGATTACGCCTTCATAGAGGCCAACGAACGCCCGGGCCTCGCCAACCACGAGCCGCAGCCGACTGCGGAGCGCTTCGTGGACCTCCTGTTCCCGCAGTCGGTCCCGGTGTCGGCCCGGTCGGCGGCGGACAGGGGGAACGATTGCGCATGACGCGATTGGCCATAGACACCGATTACCTGCGCAACTGGCTGGCCCGGCTGCTCGAACTGCCGAGCCCGACCGGGTACACGGACACCATCGCCCGGGAATGCTGCGGCGAGTTGGAGCGGCTCGGCATCCGTTACGAGCTGACGCGGCGCGGCGCCATCCGCGCGAAGTTCCCCGGCCTCCGGGCAAAGCCGGCGCGCGCCATCATCTCGCACCTCGACACCCTCGGGGCGCAGGTGAAGGCCTTGAAGCCGAACGGGCGCCTGGGGATCGTGCCGATCGGCAACTGGTCCGCGCGCTTCGCCGAGGGCGCGCGCTGCACGATCTTCTCGGAGAAGGGCAGCTACCGCGGCACGATCCTGCCGCTCATGGCGTCGGGGCACACCTTCAACGAAGCAGTCGACACCCAGCCGACGGGCTGGGACCATATCGAGTTGCGCGTGGACACGCTGGCCCGGGACGCGAAAGACCTGCGCCAGACCGGGATCGACATAGGCGACACCATCGCCATCGACGCGCGACCGGAATTCATGGCCAACGGCTTCATCAACTCCCGCCACCTCGACAACAAGGCGGGCGTGGCGACCATGTTCGCCGCCTTGGCCGCTTTGGCGCGGGACGAGATGGAGCCGCCGGTCGACACCTACTGGCTGTTCTCCATCGCCGAGGAGACGGGCGTCGGCGCCTCCTCGGTCCTCGTCCCCGACGTGGCCTCGATGGTGACCATCGACAACGGCACCACCGCGCCTGGCCAGAACTCCTCGGAATTCGGTGTCACGGTCGCCATGGCCGACCAGACCGGGCCCTTCGACTACCACCTGACGCGGAAGCTGGTGCAGCTCTGCCGCGACAACGACATCCGGTACCAGAAGGATGTCTTCCGCTATTACCGCTCGGACTCGGCCTCCGCTGTGGAAGCGGGCGCCGACGTGCGGACGGCGCTGATCACCTTCGGCGTCGACGCGTCGCACGGATACGAGCGCATCCACATGCACGCCCTCCGGTCGCTAGCCGAGTTGGTGACGAGCTACGTCCTCAGCCCCGTCGAGATCACGCGGGACGCGGAGGAACTCGCGGGCCTCCAGGGCTTCACGAGCCAGCCGACCGAAGCGGCCGAGGACGTCCGGCCCAAGGAGGCGGGTCGTCGCGTCGCGGACTGGGCGGACCCTGTTGAATGAATCGGGGAGGGATTATCGCGGAAACGCCGCATCGCGGGATTGCTCCGGCTCCCCTCGAACTTCGCGGCGCTCCGTCAAACGCGATGCGGTTGATGCGCTGAACACGGGCGGGCAACCCGCCGCTGGACTCACACGTGCCGGAGCAACTGCCAAAGCGAGGCGCCGACGCCGGTCACGCTTTCGCCGGCTACAAGGCCCGCCGCCGCGGTGATGGCGAAGCGGTCCCTCAGGCCGGGCCAGCGCAGCCCGGCCGCCCAGGCGAGCGCCGCGCCAAACGCCATCATGCCAGAAACCGATGCGGGCAGGATGAAGGACAACCCGAGCGCGGCCGCGCTCGGCAGATACCCCGCCCACCGGGACGGCGCCACCACCTCCAGCACGCCCAGCACGAGGCCGGCCAATCCGCCGAGCAGGATGGCCCAGCGGACGCTCGAGGACAACGATTCCAGCCCCAAGGCGAGCGTCTGGGCCACGGCCTTCCAGGTGGCCGCCGCGGGCGCCGGCCATTCCTCGGTGAGGAGCATCGCCCGGGGATCGGGGATCAGCGCCTTGTAAACGAGCACGCCCACCGCGCTGCCGACCGCGATCCCCAGGCATTGGGCGATCACCTGCTTCGAAGGCGTCGCGCCGATGGCCTTTCCCACCTTGAAGTCGTTCATCAAGTCGGTGCATTGCCCGGCCGCGCCGCCGGCCGTGTTGGCGCCCATGAGATTGGTCGAGACCTGGCCAGGCGCGACGACGCCGAAGCCGAGCTGCGACAGCTGGCCGATGGCCCCGATGGGCGGGATGCCGGTGGCGCCAACCACTCTAGCGGCTACCGCCGCCAAGCAGAGCGCCAGCGGGATCGTCAGCAGCGCCATGAACACGTCTATGCCGAACAACGCGGCCTGCAGGGCGACGACCAGCAGCACGGCCAAGCACAGGCCGAGCGCGGGCACCCGCTCCGGACGGCGCAGGCGGAAGCGCCCGGCCGCGGCCGCCGCGTCCCCCTCGCCCCGTCGGAACAAGCGCAGCGCCAACGAGGACAGCGTGGCGCAGACCATGAGGCTGACGCCCGGCCAGAGCAGCCACTCGACCAGCGCGGCGAACTGCGGCCCTTCGCTCCCTGCCGGCAACGCGACCAAGCCTTGCGAAAGCAGCCAAGGCGCCACCCCGCCCCACGCGAGCACGGCGCCCAACAACAACGACAACCCCACCCGCATCCCGATGATGCCTCCGAACCCCACCAGCAGCAGGGACGGATCGAGGGTGAAGGTGAGCCGCTCCAACTGGGCAGTGGGCGCCCACCGGGGCAGCGCCCAATAGAAGGCGTCCACCCACTTCACGAGGCCGGACAGCGAGGCCGCGCCGAAGAGCACCGCGATCCGCTTCGCCGCTTCGCGGCCATGCCCGTAAACTTGCGTGAGGGCTTCGAGGGTGGCCCTTCCTTCGGGGAATTTGAGCTTGTCGTCGTCGATCAGCGAGGGCCTCAGGTACCAAGCGATCCAGATGCCCAGGAAGCTGACGGAGAACACCCAGGCCGCCATCGGCGCGGCCGGCAACGCCTCGCCGGTCAACAGCGTGTAGGCCGGTATCGGCGCCACCAACCCACCGGAGATGACCGAAGCCGCGGCGGAGGCGACGGTCTGGCTTATGTTGCTCTCGTGCAGCGTCCACGAGGGCCCCTTCCGGACCCGGGCCGCCAAGCCCTGCCAGAAGACGAACCCCACCAGCAGCGCGATGATCGACATGTTGAAGGACCAGCCGATCTTCAGGCCGGCGTAGACGTTAGACGGCGTCAAAAAGACACCCAGCAGCGCCCCAGTCAGCGCCGCCCGCAGACTCAGCTCGCGCTCTACGGGCATGGCGGGGTCTCGACGCGACGTGGGTGCCGCGGGCTGCCGCGGCCACCAGCGGTTTCTGACGAATGCGGCAGTGCGTTCCCCCAGCCCCCAGGAAGAACACCGGAAATGCCGCGCCAAGCCGGTGAAAATCTTCGTCCCCTGGACGGGATTCGAGTCCGTTTCACCGCGGTGGTGAACGCGCGTGCCTTGCCCATCAGGAGGTCAGCGGTACCGCCGATCGCTGAAACCGCCAACCGGCGTGCGTGGGAGCGGGCTCTCTCGGCTCTTGCGTCGCCAGCAGGCCGGGTCTCGGCGGCGCCGAGCCTATCCGCGGTGGCCTCCGTGCCTTCGATCGCATGGGCACCTTCGGCCGCTTGCCTTGCCTAGTGTCGCCGGCACCTCGACCTGCCGCAGCTTGGCCACGATCTCCTCTGGCTTGTGCTGCTTCCGGGCCACTCCGCTCCAGCGTTCCGCCGGGCTCGTGCTGCCGGCGGACCGCTTCTTTTGCGGAAGCACGTCACATTTCGGGTCGAGCTACCGCCTGGGGGACAGTGCCTGCAATGGACCACCCCTGACCGACTTCAGCACCGCCAAACGCCACGAGGTGATTCTGCCGCTCTCCTTGGAATCGTGCCGTCCTGCATCCACCAGGGCATGAGCGCCGCGATTTCAGCAGCGACGCAAAGAACAAGCAGCGCGGCACGACACCGGTCGCAGGCAGCGCCCGGCTCACTGCAGGCCGTCAAGGCAACTCTTCTAACCGAGTGGTGCCTAAAGGAAGCTTGGCGGACCCGAGACGATTCGAACGTCCGGCCTTTGCCTTCGGAGGGCAACGCTCTATCCAGCTGAGCTACGGGTCCGTGCATCCTTCTTAACCTGCTTGGCCAGGCAACGGAAGCCCCGCCCCGCGGCGAATTGGTGTCCGGAACCGTTGACCTGGTAAACTGGAGGCCGGACGGCAGGAGGAAAGAGCCATGGACGGCACCACGCCGGCGGCGCACGCCGCCAACACCCAGCAGGCGCAATTGCAGTCCCTCTACGAGGACATGCGCCCGCACGGCCTTTTCCCGCTCTGGGAAGTGCTGCACGCCCTGGTCACGCCCACCCCGCGCTCGCCCGCACAGGCGCACCTGTGGTCTTACGCGCCCGCGCGCAACCTGCTGCTCCGGGCCGGCGACCTCATCAGCGCCGAACAGGCCGAGCGCCGCGTGCTGATCCTGGAGAACCCCGGCATGCCCGGCTCCTCCGCGGTCACGCCGAGCCTCTACGCCGGCCTCCAGCTCATCATGCCCGGCGAGGTGGCGCCGGCCCACCGCCACACGCAATGCGCGCTCCGCTTCGTCATGGAGGGCGACGGCGCCTTCACCGCGGTGGACGGCGAACGCGCGGTGATGCGCCCCTTCGACCTCGTGCTCACGCCGAACTGGCAGTGGCACGACCACGGCAACGACAGCGGCCGGCCGATGATCTGGCTGGACGGGCTCGATATCCCGACCGTGCGCTTTTACGACGCGTCCTTCGCCGAGCGCGCGGAGCAGAAGGCGCAGGGCGAGGCGCTGCCCCCGGGCGACAGCATGCGCCGCTACGGCCGCAACATGCGCCCTTTCCGCGCCACCGCCGCCGACCGCCGCCCGGCGCACCAGCCGCTGTTCCACTACCCGTACTCGGAATGGCGCGAGAGCCTCTCGGCGCTGGCCGCCGCCGAGGACCCGGACCCGCACCTCGGCCACGCCATGGAGTTCACCAACCCGGCCGACGGCGGCCCGGTGATGCCAACCATCTCCGCCCACGTCCGCCACCTGCCGGCCGGTTTCGAAACCCGCCCGCGTCGCTCGACCGACGGCACGGTGCTGGTGGTGGTGGAAGGCCGCGGCACGGCGCGGGTGGACGGCCGGGAGTTCGCGCTCTCCGAACGCGACCTGCTCGTCGTGCCCTCCTGGCACGCGCTGGAGCTGCGGGCCGAGAGCCGCTTGGTGCTGTTCGGCTACTCCGACCGCGCGGCGCAGGAGAAACTGCGTTTGTTCCGGGAAGAACGCGCCGCCACGGCCTGACCGCCACGGGTGAACCCGCTTTCCACCGCCGCGTTCGCCCCGCAACCAGCGCAGAGCAGGAACCGCCATGTCCGGCCAGAACGACCCCAAGACCACGCAAGAACGCACCGACCGCACCCCCGACAACAACGTCGAGGCGGCGGTGGAGGGCACCTTCCCCGCCAGCGACCCCATGGGCACAGTCGCCTCCCAGGGCGCGCGCGCCGTGCCGATGGACGAACTGATGCGCGGCGGCGGCGACAAGCCCCAGAGCGGCACCGCCACCTTGACCGCCCGGTTCGACGGCATGGAATCGGCGAAGCTCGCGGTCGAGGCGCTGGTGCGCGACGGCCCGGTGGACCGCGGCTGCGCGGAGTTCGAGCGCGCCGGCGACGCGGCGACGGTGCGTCTCGCCGTGCCGCAAGCCGACAAGCAGCGGCTCGAAGAGATGCTCCACCGGCAGCCCGGCCGGACCGGCTGATCCCGACGGTTGCCGCCGCCGGGCGCCCTCAGCCCGGCGGCTTGGCCCCGCTGGCCGCGCCCGGCGCCTGCACGCCCTTGGTGGTGGAATACTCGAAGTGCAGCGCCTCCCCCGGGAACACCAGGGGATGTATGGCGTGCGCCGCCATCGCCGCCTCCGAAAACCCTTGCAGGATCAGCTTGAGCTTGCCCGGATAAGCGGCGACGTCACCGATGGCGAAGACGCCCGGGATGCTGGTCCGGCAGGTGGAGGGCTCCACGGAGACGTGGCTGTGGTCGAGCCCCAGCCCCCAATGCGCGATCGGGCCGAGTTCCATCGACAGGCCGAAGAAGGCCAGCAGGTGGTCCGCCGGCACCGTCCGCGTCTCGCCCTTGAGCGTCGCCAGCACCACGCCGGACAGGCGCGAGCCGTCGCCCTCCAGCCCGCGGAGCTGGTAGGGCACCGCCATCTCGATCTCGCCGCGCGCCGCCGCCTGCTCCAGCCGCGCGGCACTGTCCGGCGCGGCGCGGAACTTGGGGCGGCGGTGGACCATGGTGACGCGGGCGATGCCCTTGAGCGACAGCGCCCAGTCCACCGCCGAGTCGCCCCCGCCCGCGATCACCACGCGCTTGCCGGCGAACTCCTCCCGCCGCGCCACCATGTAGCGCACCGCGCCCGAGGCCTCGTAACCGGCCAGCTTCTCCAGGGGCGGCCGGTTCGGCCCGAAGGCGCCTGCGCCCGCGGCCACGATCACCGCCCGCGCCCGGATGGTGTCGCCCTGCGAGGTGCCCAGGGTGAACTCGCCGTCGGCCTCCGTCAGCCGCTCCACGCGCCGGCCCAACAGGTAGAGCGGCGTGAACGGCGCCGCCTGCCGCTCCAGCTTCTCGATCAGCGCCGCCGCGTCGATCGCCGGGTGGGCCGGGATGTCGTAGATCGGCTTCTCCGGGTAGAGAGCCGTGCATTGCCCGCCGATCGCGTCCAGCGCGTCCACCACCGCGCAGCGCATCCGCAGCATCCCGCACTCGAACACCGCGAAGAGCCCGACCGGCCCGGCCCCGATGATCGCAACGTCCGTTTCGACCGTGGCGGCCATGATTCCCCTTCCCAGAACAGGACCGGGAGATAGGGCCGGGTCCTCCGGTGCGAAACCCGGACGGTGACGAACCCGGCGGCCACGCCTGCGCCGGATCGGGGCGCAGGACGCGAGAACACCTTCCAAGAATCAACGCCGCGGCGTAGAGGATGGACCGGCGCCCCGATGCAGCGACCCGACGAAGGCCCGACCATCACCGTGCACCTGGACAGCCTCGCCGACACCGAGCGCCTCGCCGCGCGCCTGGCCTCGGCCCTCCGGCCGGGCGACGCGCTGCTGCTGGAAGGGCCGCTCGGCGCCGGCAAGAGCGCCCTCGCCCGCGCCGTGCTGCGCCGCTTGGCGGGCGACCCGACGCTGGAGGTGCCCTCGCCCTCCTTCACCCTGGTCCAGTCCTACGACCTGCCGGACGGCGGCGCGGCCCACCACTACGACCTGTACCGCCTGTCCGGCCCGGCCGACCTCCGGGAACTCGGCTGGGACGAGGCGCGGGAGGGCATCGTCCTGGTGGAATGGCCCGACCGCCTCGGCGCGCTCAGGCCGGACGACGCCATCGCCCTGGCCCTGGCGCCCGGCGAAGGGGAGGAGCAACGGTTCGCCACCCTTTCCGGCCCGCCGGAACGGCTGCGGACCCTCGCGCCGTGAGGTTCCCCGAGCCCTTCCTCGCCGCCCACGGCTACAGCGCGGCGGCGCGCGAGCCCCTGCCCGCCGACGCCAGCCACCGCCGCTACGCCCGCCTGCGCGGCGGCCCGCGCCCGGCCCTGTTGATGGACGCGCCACCGCCCGAGGACGTGCGCCCCTTCGCCGACCTCGCGCGCCACTTGCTCGCCGCCGGCCTGTCCGTGCCCGAGATCCTGGCCGAAGACCCGGCCGCCGGCTTCCTCATCGTCGAGGACTTCGGCGAGCAGACCCACGCCGGCCTGCTCGACGCCGGAGCCGACCCCGCGCCGCTCTACGGCGAAGCCGCCGAGGCCCTGGCCGCCCTGCACGCCGCGCCGCCCCCTCCCGGCCTGCCACGCTGGGACGCGGAAGCCATGTCCAAGGCGACGGCGGCCACCTTCCTCGACTGGTGGTGGCCCGCCGCCTTCGGCGCCGCCCCCTCGCCCGCCGTCCGCGCCGGGTTGGACGAAGCGCTCCGCGCCACCCTGGCCCCCTTCGCGGCCGCGCGCGGCATCGTCCACCGCGACTTCTTCCCCGCCAACCTGATGCGCCTGCCCGACCGCGAAGGCCCGCGCCGCACCGGCATCCTCGACTTCCAGGACGCCGCCCTCGGCCACCCCGCCTACGACGTGGCTTCCCTGGTGGAGGACGCGCGGCGGGACGTGGCGCCGGAGGTCCGCCGCGCCGCCCTCGCCCGCTACCTCGCGCTCCGCCCCGGCCTGGACCGCGGCGAATTCCTCGCCGCCCTGGCCGCGCACGGCGCGCAGCGGCACCTCCGCGTCGCCGCCCTCTGGGTCCGGCTCGAACGGCGCGACAACAAGCCCGGCTACCTCCGCCACGGCCCGCGCTGCTGGGCGCTGCTGGACCGCGCCCTGTCGCAGCCCGCTTGCGCCCCGCTCCGCGCCTTCATGGACGCCCACGTGCCGCGGGAGATGCGCCGCAACCCCGCGGCGCCCGCCGCCGGTACCGTTCCCGCGGAGGCCGGCGAATGATCGACCTGTCCCGCGGCATGGTGCTGGCGGCCGGCCTCGGCCTGCGCATGCGCCCGCTCACGCTGGACACCGCGAAGCCCCTGCTGACGCTGGCGGGCCGCGCCCTGCTCGACCACGCGCTCGACCGGCTGGAAGAAGCGGGCGTGCGCGAAGCGGTGGTGAACGCGCATTGGCACGCCGACAAGGTCGCGGCGACGGTCGCCGAGCGGAGCACCCCTCGCATCCACCTCCAGCGCGAGGAAGAACCGCTGGAAACCGGCGGCGGCGTTGCCCGCGCTCTGCCCCGCCTCGGCCCCGGCCCCTTCGCGGTGGCCAACGGCGACAGCATGTGGCTCGACGGCCCGATCGCTGCCCTCGCGCGCCTCGCCGCCGCCTTCGACCCGGAGCGGATGGACGGCCTCCTGCTGCTGGTCCGCAGCGCCCAGGTGGAGGGCGAGGTCGGGAGCGGCGACTTCCTGCTCGACCCGCTCGGCCGCCTCCGCCGCCCCAAGGAGCGCGAGGTGGCGCCCTACATCTTCGCCGGCGTCCAGATCCTCACGCCCGCCATCTTCGCCGAGGCGCCCACCGGCCGCTTCAGCCTGAACCGCGTTTACGACCGCGCCATCGCCGCCGGCCGCCTCTTCGCCCTGGTCCACGATGGGGTGTGGTTCCACCTCTCCACGCCGCCCGACCTGGAGCGCGCCGAAGCGGCGATGCGCGACGGGCTCGCCAAGGCGCCGTTTTGAAGGACCGCCCGATGATGGCCGCGAGCCGACCCGACGGCGCCCGCCCGGCCCGGCGCCGCCCAGGCCGGCGCTGACCCGATCCCGCTTCCCCGCCGCCAACCCGCACCGTAACGACGCACGATGGCCCTCTTAATCTGGTAGCCTCGACTCCAAGCCGACCGCTATCCGGGCGAAGGACAGCCACGAGGCCGCATGAAGCGCTCGCCACCCCACTCCCCGGACCGATCCTGACGCGAGCGGCAATGCCATTCAGCCTCTACGACATCCCGGCGCACCTGCCCTTCCTCGACTGCCTGGCGCAAGGCGTGCTGCGCTCGGTGCCGGAGCCGGAGCGGCTGTCGCGCGTCACCATCCTGCTGCCGACCCGCCGCTCCGCCCGCGCGCTGCGCCTCGCCTTCCTGCGCGCCGTCGCCCCGGAGGGCGCCGGAGCCGACGACACCTCCCCGCGCGCCCTGCTCCTGCCGCGGATGCGCGCGCTGGCCGGCCTGTCCACGGAGGACGCGGACGAGTTGGCCCTGCCCGCGCTGCTCGACCTGCCCCCGGCGGTGGACCCGCTGCGCCGGCAGGCGGTGCTGGCCGGCTTCGTCCGCACCCTGCCCGCCTCCCGCGGCGGCCCGGCCACGCCGGAGCAGGCGTGGTCGCTGGCCGGGGCGCTGGCCACCCTGCTCGACGAGATAGCCCTCGAGGAACGCGACCTCGACCTGCTCGCCTCCAACCCGCCGGACGCGCTGGCCGACGCCTGGCTCGAGCGCCTCGCCGCCCTGGTGCCGGAGGAGCACGCCCGCCACTGGCAAATCACCCTGGTCTTCCTGCGCGGCGTCGTCGCCCAGTGGCAGCACTGGCTCTCTCAGCACGGCCTGCTCGACATCGGCATGCGGCGCGTGCAGGCGCTGCGCGTGCAGACCCGCGCCTGGGAAGAGTCGCCGCCGGAAGACCCGGTGATCGCCGCCGGCATCGGCGTCGGCGGCACCATCCCGGCCGCGGAGGAGCTGCTGCGCGTGGTGGCGACGCGGCTTCCGCACGGCGCCGTGGTGCTGCACGGCGTGGACCAGGCTTCGGCCGAAGCGGTGTGGGACGCCATCCGCGAAGCGCCGAGCCACCCCTTCTGCGGCCAGCAACGCCTGCTGCACGCCCTCGGCGCGCAACGCGAGGACGTCAAGCGCTGGCACGGCTGTCCGCAAGGCGAGGCGGTCGAGCGCGCCGTGCCCTCGGGTCGCCCCGACCTGATCGGCATGGCGCTCCGCCCCGCCGCCGGCCTGCCCGCGTGGCAGTCCCGCCGCCCCGCCCAATGGCGGAAGGCGATGGAGGGCCTGACGCTGCTCTCCGCACCCGACGCGCAGCACGAGGCCGCCGCCGCCGCCCTCGCGCTGCGCGGCGCGCTGGAGAAGCCCGGCGCCCGCGCCGCCCTCGTCACCCCCGACCGCGACCTCGCCCGCCGCGTCTCCGCCGAGCTGGCCCGCCACGGCATCGCCGCGGACGACAGCGCCGGCGAGCCCTTGGCCGAGACGCCCGCCGGCGCCTTCCTGCGCCTCCTCGCCCGCATGGTGGCCGCCGACTTCGCGCCAGTGCCGCTGCTCGCCGCCCTCAAGCACCCGCTCTGCGCCGGCGGGACCGAGCGCGGCGAATGGCTGCGCGACGTGCGGCGGCTGGAGCGCGCGGCGCTGCGCGGCACCCGCCCCGCCCCCGGCCTGTCCGGCCTGCGCGCCGCCGCCCGTGCCGGCCTCGCGCGCCGGGGCGAGGACACCGCCGCCGCCGTGCTCGCGGTGCTCGACCGCTTGGAGGGATGCCTCGGCGCCTTCACCCGGCTGCCCGAGTCGCCGTCCACGCCGCCGGCCGACCTGCTCACCGCGCACCTCGAAGCGGCGGAGGCGCTGGCCTCGACCGACCTGCTGCCCGGCGGCCACCGCCTCTACGCCGGCCCGGAGGGCGAATCGCTCGCCTCCCACCTCGCCGGCCTCGGCCCCGCCATGGCGTCGCTTGGACCGATCTCGCCCGCCGCCTGGCCGTCGCTGTTCGACGCAGCCATGGCCGGCGCCGCCGCCCCCTCCTTCCGCGGCACCCTGGGGCGCGACGGCGGGCCGCACCCGCGCGTGGAGATCCTCGGCCTCCTCGAAGCGCGCCTCCTCGCCTTCGACACCGTGGTCCTCGGCGCGCTGGACGAGACGGTGTGGCCGCTCGCCACCGACCCCGGCCCGTGGATGAGCCGCCCCATGCGGATCGCGTTCGGCCTGCCGGAGCCGGAAGCGCGCATCGGGCGCGTCGCCGCGGACTTCCTGCTCTCCGCCTGCTCCGCCCCGAAGGCCGTGCTGTCGCGCGCGGCCAAGCGCGGCGGCGCGCCGACCGTGTCCGCGCGCTGGCTCACGCGCATCGAGACCTTTCTCGGCGGGCAGACCGACGCCACTCACCCGGCCGGCCTCCGCCTGCCGCCCGAGCCCGCGATGCGCTGGGCCGCGCTGCTGGACCGCCCGGAAACGGCCGCGCCGTGCGAACGCCCGGCCCCGCGCCCGCCCGCGGCGGCGCGGCCGGACCAGATCAGCGTCACCGAGGTGGAAACGCTGATCGCCGACCCCTACGCCTTCTACGCCAAGCGCGTGCTGCGCCTCCGCCCGCTCGAACCGCTGGACGCGGAGGTGGGCGCCGCCGACTACGGCGAACTGGTCCACGACGCGATGGCCGGCTTCGTGCGCCGCCTCGGCGCCGTCTGGCCCGGCCGCGAGGCCGCCGAAGCGCAGTTCGCCAACGCCGCCGAGGCGGCGCTGCAAAAGGCCGGCGCGCACTCCGGCCTCGCCGCCTTCTGGCGCCCGCGCCTCCGCCGCATCGGCGCCTTCGTGGTCGCGCGCGAGGAGGAGCTGCGGGAGAACGGCGCCATCGTCCGCAGCCACACCGAAACCAGGGGCCGCCTCGAATTTCGCCACCCGGACGGGCGCGTCGTGTCGCTGTCCGCGCGCGCCGACCGCCTGGACCTCCGCGCCGACGGCACCTTCGCCATCCTCGACTACAAGACCGGCACCCTCCCCTCCGCCAAGGCGGTGCAGGAGGGGCACAAGCCCCAGCTCCTGCTGGAAGCCGCCATGGCCGCGAAGGGCTGCTTCGAGGGCCTGAAGGACGGCGACACGAGCGAACTCACCTACTGGCGCCTCACCGGCGGCCCGGAGCCAGGCGAGGTGCGCACCGTGATGCGCGAGGCGCACGCCATCGACGCCGCCGCCGCGCACGCGCTGGACCGCCTGCAAGGCTTGGCCGAGCGCTTCCTGTTCGGCGACGCGCCCTTCACCGCCCGCCCGCACCCGGGCCGCGCCCCGGCCGGCAGCGACTACGACCACCTTTCCCGCCTGGCCGAATGGTCCGGCGCCGAGGACGCGGAGGCCGGCGCGTGAACGCCCCGCTCTCCGCCCGCGCGCAGGCCGAACTCGCGCAGCACACCGCCTCCGACCCGCTGGTCTCCGCCTGGGTCGGCGCCTCCGCCGGCTCCGGCAAGACCAAGGTGCTGACCGACCGCGTGCTGCGCCTGCTGTTGCAGGAAGGCCAAGCGGCCAACCGAATCCTCTGCCTCACCTTCACCAAGGCGGCGGCGGCGGAGATGCAGACGCGCCTCGCCCGCCGCCTCGGCGCCTGGGCCTGCGCCGACGACGCGCTGCTGGACGCGCAGCTCCAAGCCCTCGGCTGCGAGCCGGGCGAAACGCTCCGCCGCCGCGCCCGCCGCCTCTTCGCCGAGGTGCTGGAACTGCCCGGCGGGATGCGCATCTCCACCATCCACTCCTTCTGCCAGTCGCTGCTCCGCTCCTTCCCGCTGGAAGCCGGCCTGCCGCCGCAATTCGCCGTGCTGGAGGACGCCGAAGCCGCCTCCCTGCTCGCCGACGCCCGCGAAGCCGTGCTCACCGCCGGCCAAGCCCCGCCCGAGAACCTGGGCCTGCTGGCCGGCCTGATCTCGGCCGACGACTTCTCCGGCGTGCTGGGCGAACTGATGCGCGAGCGCGAGCGCATCGCCGCCTGCATCAACGGCTGCAACGGCGTCTCCGGCCTGCGCCTGCGCCTCGCCCGCGCCATCGGCCTCCCCGACGGCGAGGAGGACGCCGCCTCCGCGGTCGCCGCGCTGTGCCGCGTGCCGGACGAGGTCGCGCGCGCCGCCGCGGCGCTGGTGAACCACAAGAACAAGAAGCCCCGCGACCTCGCCGCCGGCATCCGCGCCTGGCTCGCGCTCGACGGCGACGAGCGCGCCGCCCGCTGGCAGGACTGGCACGGCCTGTTCTTCACCAAGGACGGCAAGGTCCGCGCCGAGGTCGCCGCCGAAGCGGCGATGGCGGCGGAAGCGGAGCGGCTGGCCGAGGCGCAAGGCCGCCTCGCCGCCTGCCGCCTCCTCTCCGCCACCGAGGCCCTGCTCGCCCTCGCCCACCCTGTCCTCGGCCACTTCGACACCCGCAAGCGCGGCGCCGGCCTGATGGCCTACGACGACCTGATCGCCCACGCCGAGCGCATCCTGCGCGACCCCGGCAGCGCCTGGGTGCTGTTCAAGCTGGACGGCGGCCTGGACCACGTCCTGCTGGACGAGGCGCAGGACAGCAACCCGGCGCAGTGGCGCATAGCCGCCGCGCTGACGGAGGAGTTCTTCGCCGGGCAAGGCGTGGAATCCCGGCGCGCCCTGTCGGAAGCCGAAGCGATGCGCCGCCGCTCCGTCTTCGCGGTGGGCGACATCAAGCAGTCCATCTACGGCTTCCAGGGCGCCGACACCGCCGGCTTCGGCACCTGGGGGAGCACCTTCGAAAACCGCGTCCGCGAGAGCGAAGGCGAGTTCCGCCAAGTCCCCCTGACCACCTCCTTCCGCTCCACCGCGCCCGTGCTCGCGCTGGTGGACGCGGTGTTCGCCTGCGACCAGGCCCGCCGCGGCGTCGTCCCGGACGGCGCGCCCCCGCTGCTCCACCGCGCCGACCGCGAAGGCCACGCCGGCGCCGTGGAGCTGTGGCCGCTGCTCCGCCGCGCCACGAAGCCCAAGCCCCTCCCCTGGCACGTGCCGGAGCAGCCGGAGCAGGTGGCCGACGCCCCCACGCTGCTCGCCGAAGCCGTCGCCGCGCGCATCGCCCACATGCTGCGCCACGAGCGCCTGCCCGCCCGCTGCGTCCGCCGCCGCTGTTCCGCGACAGGCGCGGAAACGCTGGAGTCCCGCCCCGTCCGCCCCGGCGACGTGCTGGTGCTGGTGCGCCGCCGCACCGCCTTCGTGCAGCGCTTGGTGCGCGCGCTCAAGGAGCGCAACGTGCCGGTGGGCGGCGTGGACCGCCTGGAACTGGTGGAGCAGATCGCGGTGCAGGACCTGCTCGCGCTCTGCGACGCGCTGCTGCTGCCCGAGGACGACCTCCAGCTCGCCGCGCTGCTGAAGTCGCCGCTGGTCGGGTTGTCCGAAGACGCGCTGTTCGCCCTCGCCCACAACCGCGCCGGCCCGCTCTGGGCGGCGCTCTCCGCCAAGCGCGGCGCGGACACGTCGGAAGGCCGCGCGGCGGAGTGGATCGCCTCCCTGCAATCCCGCGCCGACCTCGTCACCCCGCACGCCTTGCTGGCGGAGGTGCTGGGCGAACCCTCCCTCGGCCCCGCCGGCGGGCGCGGCACCAGCGGCCGGGCGCGGCTCCTGGCCCGGCTCGGCCCCGACGCCGCCGACCCGCTCGATGAGGTGCTGAATGCGGCGCTGGCCTACGAGCGAGCCCACCCGCCGAGCCTGCAAGGCTTCGTCCACTGGCTCCGCCGCGGCGGCGCGCAGGTGAAGCGCGAGGCGGAAGGCGGCGCCGACGCGGTGCGCATCATGACCGTCCACGGCGCCAAGGGCCTCGAAGCGCCCGTGGTCATCCTGCCCGACCTCGGCGCCGGCAACCCCAAGCAGGTGGTGCGCTGGACCGCCGCGGAAGGCGGGATCGAACTGCCGCTCTGGGCGCCCCGCGCCCGCCAGGACCACCAGCCCCCCGCCTACGCCCGCGTGAAGGAAGAGGACGACCGCCGCCGGCAGGAGGAGGAGAACCGCCTCCTCTACGTCGCCCTCACCCGCGCCGAGGACCGCCTGCTGGTCTGCGGCATGGGCGAGCCGGACCCGGAAAGCTGGCACGGCAAGGTCGCCGGCGGCTTCCGCCGCTTGGCGGAGCGCGGCGCCGCCCAATCCGCCTTCGACCACCTCGCCTTCGGCGCCCCCGCCGCCTGCGACTTCGGCGCCGAGCAGGCGTGGCGCCACGAATGCCCGCAGCGCCTCGACCCGGTGGAGGACCGCGCCGCGGCGGAGGCGGCGGAGGACGCGGCGGAGGCGCTGCCGGATTGGGCCATCCGCCCGGCGCCGCCCGAGAGCGCCGAAACCGTCATCACCCCCGCCGCCCTGCCCGGCGAGCAGGAAACCCCGGCCGCGTCGCCGCACGGCCGGGCCGATCCCTACGGCCGGCGCTTCCGCCGCGGCCGCTTGGTCCACGCCCTGTTGCAGCACCTTCCCGAGCGCGACCCGGCCGAGCGGGACGCCGCCGGCCGTTGCTTCCTTTCACGCCCAGGCCACGGCCTCTCCGACGACGAGCAGGCCGAACTGCTGCGCGAGGTGCTCGACATCGTGGAAACCCCCGCCCTCGCCGCCGCCTTCGCCCCCGGCAGCCTGGCCGAAGCGCCCATCGTCGGCCGCGTCGGCGGGCAACTGGTGTCCGGCCAGGTGGACCGGCTGGCGGTGGAGCCCGACCGGGTGGTGGTCCTCGATTACAAGACCAACCGCCCCCCGCCGGAAACGCCCGACGAGGTGGCCCCGATCCACCTCCGGCAGATGGCCGCCTACCGCGCCGTGCTGCGCGCCGCCTTCCCTGGCCGCGAGGTGGAATGCGTGCTGGTCTGGACCTACGGCGCCCTCGTCATGACGCTGCCGCCCCATCTTTTGGACGCCCACGCGCCGGCCGCCGGCGGCGCCCCCGCATGACCGCGCCGCATGGCTGGCCCATGCCGCGGGGTGCTTGACCGCAAGAAGCCGCCATCCGAATTCGGACGGGACGCGGGGCCGATCCGGGCCTCCGGAAGAGGGCGACCCAGCCGCATGAGCGAACTGACCAAGGCCGTCACCGACGAGAGCTTCCGCCACGACGTGCTGGAAGCCCCCGGCCCCGTTCTGGTGGACTTCTGGGCCGAGTGGTGCGGCCCCTGCAAGGCCGTCGCCCCCATCTTGGACGAACTGGCCAAGGACTACGCGGGCAAGCTCACGGTGGCCAAGATGGACATCGACGAGAACCCGATGACGCCGAACGAGTACGCGGTGCGGGGCATCCCGACCATGCTGCTGTTCCGCGACGGCAAGCTGCTCGACCAGAAGGTCGGCGCCATGCCGAAGGGCGCCCTCAAGGGCTGGATCGCCGACAAGCTCGGCGAGTAGCGGGCGGACGGGCCGCCCGGGACGCGATCTGCCCCGGAACGCCCTTTGGCCTGCGACGGCCGATCGGCGCGCTCCGGCGCGTCGCTTCGACGAGTGTCTCCTTGCGCTCGGCCGGGCACGGCTCGGGAGGAGGTCTCCGGGCCATGCGCCGACCGCGTCCAGGATCGCAAAAGCCCGGTGCCGCCCGGACGGGACCAGGGGTTCAGGCGGCCCCTCGGCCGGCTTTCAAGCCGCACGCTCCGCCAACCCCGCCAGCGCGTCGATGCTGAACCGGTCCATCCGGCTCCGCCGCAGGCCTGGACGAGCATGACCGTGCCCCGGCCTCCCGCGTCGCTCCAGGGCGTTGGCATCCCGGCTTTGTTCGTGCTGCTGTGGAGCACGGGCTTCATCGGCGCCAGGCTCGGCCTGCCCCATGCCGGGCCGCTCACCTTCCTGGCGCTGCGCTACGCCATCGCCGCGGGGCTGCTCGCGCTGGTCGCGCTGGCGACGCGGGCGCCCTGGCCGCGCCGGCCGGCCGAGCTGGGCCACTACGCCGTGGCCGGGCTGCTCGTGCACGGGGTCTACCTGGGCGGCGTCTTCGTCGGCATTTCGCTCGGGGTCGAGGCCGGCGTTTCGGCGCTCATCGTCGGCCTCCAGCCGTTGCTGACCGCCGCGCTCGCCGGCGCGCTCCTCGGCGAGCGTGTGGCGCCACGGCAGTGGGCCGGGCTCGGCCTCGGACTGCTCGGCGTGGCCCTGGTCCTGGCCCGCAAGCTCGGCCAGGGGTCCGGCGACGCGCTGGGCGCCCTCGCCTGCGTCGCCGCCCTGTTCGGCATCACGGCCGGCACGCTCTACCAGAAGCGGCACGGCGCCGGCATGGACCTGCGCACCGGGAGCGTCGTCCAGTTCGCGGCCGCCGGCCTGGCCACCGCCCCGCTGGCGCTGCTGTTCGAGGACACCAGCGTCGAATGGGACGGCGAGTTCGTCTTCGCCCTGCTCTGGCTGGTGCTCGTGCTGTCGCTCGGCGCGGTGTCGCTGCTCTACGTGCTGATCCGCCGCGGCGCCGCGTCGCGGGTCGCCAGCCTGTTCTTCCTGGTCCCGCCCTGCACCGCGCTGATCGCCTGGCCGCTGTTCGGCGAGGCGCTGGGCCCCGTGGCCCTGGTCGGTATGGCGCTGACGGCGGCGGGGGTGGCGCTGGCGAGCCGCGGAGCGACCTCCCGGTGACGGGTGCAGCGGCGAGGACGGCCGCGGGCCGGCTGCGGCGGTCGAACGGCTCGGCGTCTCACCGCGCGCCTTCCGCCTTTCCAACCTGCGCACGGCCCGGGCGCTGCCGTCGCCGGCCATCTCGCCGGCGGCGCCGCGGGGGAACGGCTCCGCTGGCCCCAAGCGCCCCGAGCCCTTGGGCGCTTTGCCCACGCGGGGCCGGCGACCTCCGCCGCCACGCCGCGCGGTTGGCCGAGCTCCTGACGCAATCGCGTCCGCCGTCCCGACGGGAAGACGAGCGCGGAAGACCGCGCCCGCACCGCTTCGCCCGCGCTCAAGCGCCGCGGTGCGCGCCGGACGCACGGGCGGCGTACAGCCGTCGCAGCCGGGCGGCGTCGGCGTCGAGTTCGCAGTAGACGAAGCCGCCGAAGGCGCCGGCGACCAGGAAATGACCGCCGGCGAAGTTCTCGGCGCACCACCGCTCCAACGCGGCGCACGCCGACGCGGGGTCCGCGCCGAACGGAAAAGACGGCGCGCCGTACCGCGCGTCGATGGGATCGACGTAGGGCGCGGCCCCCTCGTGGCCGGGCACCAGCGCCGTTTCCCACCCGGGGAAGCCGCGGCGCTTGGCGTCCCGGAACTGCTCGATCGTGAGGCTGGCCATGCGGTTGTCCTCTGCCGGGCGCGGCGCCCCGCCGGGCGCCGGGGCGGTCGGGTTCAGGTGCTTTCGCCCGGCGCGGCCGCGCACGCCGGCGCGGGCAGGACGGAGCCGCGGCATTCGCCGAAGCCGATCGTGGCGAAGCCCTCCCGGCGGGCGCGGGCGCGCAGCAGCACCTCGTCGCCGTCCTCCAGGAAGCGCCGCTCCTCGCCGGAGGCGAGCCGGATGGGCTTCTTGCCGCCTTGCGTCGTCTCCAGGAGGCTCCCGCAGCCCTCCTCGCCCGGCGCGGAGATGGTGCCGGTGCCCAGCAGGTCGCCCGGCCGCAGGTTGCAGCCGTTGGAGGCGTGGTGCGTCACGATCTGCGCCGCGGTCCAGTACATGTGGCGCGCGTCGGAGAGCGCGAGGCGGTGCGGCGGCAGGCCCCGCTCGCGCAGGCCCGGCGTGAGCAGGAGGACCTCCAGCTCGAGGGCGAGCGCCCCTTCGCGCTGGTCGGCCTCGTCCCAGAGATAGGGCAGCGGCGCGGGGTCGCCCTCGGGCCGCGGCGGCTGCGCGGCGCGGAACGGCGCCAGCGCCTCGGGCGTCACCGCCCAAGGCGAGACGGTCGTGCCGAAGCTCTTGGCGAGGAACGGCCCGAGCGGCTGGTACTCCCAGCCCTGGATGTCGCGCGCAGACCAGTCGTTCAGCAGGCAAAAGCCCGCGACGTGCCCCGCCGCCGCGCCGATCGGGATCGGCTCGCCCAACGCGTTGCCGGGGCCGATCCAGACGCCGAGCTCCAGCTCATAATCCAGGTTGCGGGACGGGCCGTGGCTCGGCGCCGCCTCGTCCGCGCGCTTGCGCTGGCCGTTGGGGCGGCGGACCGGCGTGCCGGACGGCACCACGGAGGAGGCCCGGCCGTGGTAGCCGATGGGCACCCACTTGTAGTTCGGCAGCAGCGGGTTGTCGGGGCGGAACTGCTTGCCGACGTTGGTGGCGTGGTGGATGCCGACGTAGAAGTCGGTGTAGTCGCCGATGCGCGACGGCAGGTGCAGCGCGCACCGCGCCGCCGGGTGCAGGCAGGCCTCCGCCTCCCCACGCCCGGCGCCGCCTTCGGCGAGCAGTTCCGAGAGCCGTGCCCGCAAGGCGCGGCGCGGGCCCGCGCCCAAGGCGAAGAGCGCGTTGAGCGTCCCGCCCGCCGCGGCCTCGGCGGCCCGTGCCGCCTCGTCGGTGAACAGCCCGGCCGCGTGCGCGGCGGCGAGGTCGAGGACCATGTCGCCGATCGCCACGCCCCCTCGCGGCACGCCGCCGCCGGGCGGCGTGAACACGCCCAGCGGCAGGTTCTGGATCGGGAAGTCCGGGTGGCCGTTCGCGGAAGCCACCCAGCTCCGGAGCCCCGGGTCGTGGGTTTCGTCGATCTGTGCCATGGCGGCGCTCACCACTCGCGCCGGTTCGGGTCGAACAGCTTGCGCAGGCCGCGGCCGTAGCCGCCGTAGTCCTTCTGGAGTTGCTCGAGCCCGGCCGCGTAGGCGGTGACGCGCTGCATGAAGCGCGTCTCGAACATGAAGGCCATGGTGCCCTCCTGCTTGCGCGGCTTCAGCTCCGCCTTGCTCGCCCCCTCGAAGGCCTCCCGGTCCGGCCCGTGCGGCAGCATGGTGTTGTGGAGCGAGAAGCCGCCCGGCTCGAAGCCGCCGCCCGGCTTGGCGTCGTAGACGCCGTAGATGAGCCCCATGAACTCGCTCATGACGTTCATGTGGTACCAGGGCGGCCGGAAGGTGTCCTCGGCGACCAGCCAGCGGTCGGGGAAGATCACGAAGTCGATGTTCGCCGTGCCCGGCGTCTCCGAAGGCGAGGTAAGCACGGTGAAGATCGAGGGGTCGGCGTGGTCGAACAGGATCGGCCCGACCGGCGAGTAGCGGCGCAGGTCGTACTTGTAGGGCGCGTAGTTGCCGTGCCAGGCCACCACGTCGAGCGGCGAGGCCGGGATCTCGGCGGCCCACAGGCTCCCGCCCCACTTCACGGTCAGCCTGGAGGGCGCGTCGCGGTCCTCGTAGGCGGCCACCGGGGTGAGGAAATCGCGCGGGTTGGCCATGCAGTTGGCGCCGATCGGCCCGCGCTCGGGCAGGGTGAGGGCGCCGCCGTAGTTCTCGCACAGGTAGCCGCGCGCCGGTCCGTCCTTCAGCTCGGCGCGGAGCTTCACGCCGCGCGGAATCACCGCGACCTCCCCCGGCCCGACATCGATGACGCCGAACTCGGTCCGCAGCCGCAGGTCGCCCTGCTGGGGCACGACGAGCATCTCGCCGTCGGCGTTGTAGAAGTACTCGTCCTGCATGGAGCGGGTGGCGAAGTAGAGGTGCGCCGCCATGCCGGCCTGCGAGCCGGCGTCGCCGGCCGTCGTGACGGTCCGCACGCCCTCGACGAAGGACATGCCCTCGCGCGGCATCGGCACCGGGCTCCAGCGAAGCGGGGCCGGGGCCATCTCGGCCTCGGCGCAGGGGGCGGTGCGCCACAGGCCCGCGTCGGCCTTCCGGAACCCGCCCCAGTTCGCCACCGTGGGGCGGATGCGGTAGAGCCAGCTCCGCTCGTTGGCGGCGCGCGGCGCGGTGAAGGGCGAGCCGGAGAGCTGCTCGGCGTAGAGGCCGTAGGCGCAGCGCTGCGGCGAGTTGCGGCCGATGGGCAAGGCGCCCGGCAGGGCCTCCGTCTCGAACTGGTTGCCGAAGCCGGACAGGTAGTCCGCTTCCCCGCTGCCGGACTTCGCCGGGGTGAGCTGCTGCACGACGTTCATGGATGCCTCCTCCTCGTTCTCCGTTCAGGCCTCGGTCCGCTCAGCCCGGCACGGACCCCGGCCCGCCGCCGCTGTCCACGCACACGGTCCCGTCCGGGTCCACGCGCAGCGGCACGGGCGTCAAGCCGCACGCGCCCCCCGGCTCCAAAACCCCTTAGGCCGTCCCCGACCGCGAATTCGGCGCCGTGGTTGGAGCAGCGCAGGCGCTCCCCGTCCGCGCTGAGCACCCGCCGGCCGCGCCAGGTCAGCGGCAGGTACTGGCGCGGGCAAAGGTCTAGGTACGCCCGCAGCCCGGCGCCGCGCCGGACCACCAGGACGGCGACCTCGCGCCCGCCGGCGCGGCGGTAGCCGGCCGGGGCCGCGGCGCCGGCCGGGAAGTCCGACAAGCGGCCCAGCACCGGGCCGCCGTCGGGTGCTCCCGTGCCGGTCTCGGCGGCGGCCATCGTCAGGCGCCCCAGGACCGCCGTCGGCGCCGCGTCACTCGGCCGCCTCCCCGGCCTTGAGCACGCCGCGGCGGAGCTGGTCTTCCTCGATCGAGACGAACAGCGCGCGGAAGTTGCCCTCGCCGAAGCCTTCGTCGCCCTTGCGCTGGATGAACTCGAAGAAGATCGGCCCGACCACCGTGCCGGAGAAGATCTGCAAGAGCACCTTGGTCATCTTGCCTTCCTTTTCGCCGAGCGCGACCGCCCCCTCGCCGTCGATCAGGATGCCGTTCTTCCGCAGCCGCTCCAAGTCTTCGCCGTGCCCGGGCACGCGCTCGTCCACCCGCTCGTAGTAGGCGCCGGGCGGCGAGGGCATGAAGGCGAGCCCGTCCGCGCGCAGGCCCTCGACGGTGGCGTGGATGTCGCGGCAGTCGCAGGCGATGTGCTGGACGCCCTCGCCCTTGTAGGCGTGCAGTTTCTCCTCGATCTGGCTGTTCTCGTCGGCCGACTCGTTGATGGGGATGCGGATCTTGCCGTCGGGGCTCGTCAGCGCGCGGGAGAACAGGCCCGTGTACTCGCCTTTGATGTCGAAGTAGCGGATCTCCCGGAAGTTGAAGAGCCGCTCGTAGAAGCCGGCCCACACGTCCATGCGGCCGCGCGCGACGTTGTGGGTCAGGTGGTCGAGGTAGTAGAGCCCGTTGCCAGCCGGCTTGGGGTCGCGCTCCCTTGCCCACTCGAATTCCGCGTCTTAGGCGGAGCCCTTCGGGCCGTAGCGGTCCGCGAAGTGAGGTGCGGTCCCGCAACGCCGAGCGATTCCGCCGCGACACCGGGGCGCGCTCGGCGCTGGCCTGGGAGGCTGCGCTGCGGCTGTTGGAGCACGACCGCATAGACTACCGGTCCTGATCCGGCCGTGGCGCCGCGGCGCGCGGGGCGCGGCGGAGCCTCGGGCCGGGCGTGGTGGAGGAGGAGCAGGAATGCCGATCTACGAACTCGATGGACAGGCGCCCGACCTGCCGGAGCCCGGCCGCTTCTGGGTGGCGCCGGACGCGCACGTGATCGGCCGCGTCCGGCTCGGGGCCGACGTGGGCGTCTGGTTCGGCGCCGTGCTGCGCGGCGACGGCGAGCCGCTGGAGGTGGGCGAGCGCTCCAACGTCCAGGACGGCTGCATGCTGCACGCCGACCCCGGCTTCCCGCTGACGATCGGCCCGGACGTCACGGTGGGCCACCACGCGATCCTGCACGGCTGCACGGTGGGCGCGGCCACCTTGATCGGCATGGGCGCCGCGGTGCTCAACGGGGCGCGCATAGGGGCTGGGTGCATCGTCGGCGCGAACGCGCTGGTGACGGAGAACAAGGAGTTCCCCGACAACTCCTTGATCGTGGGCGCCCCGGCCAAGGCGGTGCGGACGCTCGACGGCCCCGCGGCGGAGAAGATCCGCGCCTCGGCGCTGCACTACGTCGCCAACTGGCGCCGCTTCGCCGCCGGCCTCAAGCGCATAGGCTGACCCGCGCGCAGGCAGGCCTCCCGCTTCGCGTTGCTGGCGTGATGCCGGTGGGGCTGAAGGGGCACGTGCTCGCCGTTCGCACCGGCGAAACCCCGTGCCGCGAACGCCCGGTTCGGGCAGGGAAACAGCGCTCCAGGCCAAGCCCCGCGACGAACCCTAACGCGACGCCACGGCCACCGCCGCGCCCGCCATCGCGGCGCCGCTGCCGCGGTTCACGGCGCGTACGGCGCGGGGCGAGGTGAGGAGCCGCCGCGCCCTCGCCGCCGCCAGCGTGTAGGCCGCCAGCACCGATGTCAGGATGGCCGTGCCCAGCAGCGCGATCTCGACGAAGCCCCGGAACGTGAGCGACGGCAGGTCCACCACCGTCGGCAGCAAGGCCAGGAAGAACACGATCACCTTCGGGTTGCCCAAGGTGATGGCCAGCCCGGCGAGGAACAGCCGCGCCCCCTTCTCCGGCCGGGCGGGTTCCGCACCGGGCAAGACGGCCGGCGCCGTCCAGAGCTTCCAGGCCAGGAACAGCAGAAAGGCCGCGCCGGCGTAGCGGATGGCGGTGAACAGCGCAGCGAAGGTCTCGGCCAGCAGCGCGAGGCCGCTCGCCGCCACCGCGAACCAGATCAGGTCGCCGAGGACGAAGCCTGCGATGAACTCCGCCGAGCCGCCGGGCCCGCGCGCCAAGGTCCGCGCCACCACCGCCGCGACGCCGGGGCCGGGCGAAGCCGTCGCCATCAGGTAGGCGACGGCGAAGACGAGCAATCCGGCGAAGTCCATCCGCGGGCGTCCTGTGTCGGGGACAGCGAAACCCTGCCGCCGCCCGCACCGCCGGGCAAGGCGGGCGGCGCGGGCGCTCCGTGGGCGCCCTGCCGACACGCCGCTCCGGACTTGACACGAAGAGGCCTGTGTAGGAATATATACCGGCTTGGGTGTCGGAAGGAAGAACGGGCGATGCCGCGAACGTCGCCGATCCCCGAGCTGGCCACCGGAGCGATGCGGGAAGCGCCGGTCCTCGGCTTCAGGGAACCGCCCCCGACGCCCCGAGCCGCCGGGCGCACTGCTTGGTCCAAGGCGCAATCCCGGGAATTCGGCTACTCGCCGAGCGCCTCCGCGCGCTTCATGGCGCCCCGGGGCGACACCCGGCCGGGCCGCGACGCGCCGCGCAGCACCCAACGCATGCGCGCCGGGCGAGGCCGATTCCTGGGCGGGACGCGCGTGCCGCCCGATCCGCCGCCACGCTCCAAGCGGACAGGGGCGGCGGCCCCCCTTAGCGAGAAAGACGAGCGCGAGGCGCCCACGGGCAAATTCGTCCGAAAGGAACCGCGACCGAGGCAAGCCGGAGGCGTGCGAGGCGCCAGCGGAGGATTCGTCCGAAACGCACCACGGGCGAAGAGAACCGGAGGGGCGAAGGGCCCCTCGGACCGCTTCGCCCGGAGCGGCCGCGTACAACCAGAGCGGCACGCACGCGAGGCATCCGGCGGCGATTCGTCCGAAACGCGCAGCCGACGGGGAGGCGGCGCGGGCCCCAGGCGCCCCCGCGGCATTTGTCCGAAACGCGCAAAGGCGCCCCATGACGGAGCGCGGCTGCGGCAAGGACCGGGAGCGGCGGCTCGGCGCGGGGCGCGCGAAAGGAAACGTTTCGTCCGAAACGCGCTGCGGGCAGACGCCCGACAGCAGGATGGCGGGGCAGCAAGGCGGAAGCGCGGGAAGAAGGCCAGGACCACGGACGCCCGGCCGAAAGGCCGCCGCGCCCCCGGGACCACGCGCCCGTGTCGGCGCTGCCCTCCGCGCCCTTGGCCGCGACGGCGCGGGTTGCGGCGCGGCCGGTCCGGCCCAACCTCCGCCCCATGCGCCGTTCCATCGCCCTTGCCATCCTGCTCCTGCCCCTGCTCGCCCTGCCGGGCGCGGCGCAGGAGCGGTCCTCCTCCGTCCCCTTCCGCGCCGTGGACTTCGCCACCGGCCTGGAACGCCCCTGGGGCGGCGCGTTCCTGCCGGACGGCCGTTTGCTGGTGACGGAGCGGCCGGGCCGGATGCGCCTGGTCGGCCGCGACGGCCGCGTGTCCGAACCGCTGTCCGGCGTGCCGCGGGTCGAGACGGGCGGCCAGGGCGGCCTGCTCGACGTCGCCCTGGCGCCGGACTTCGCCCGCACGCGCGAGGTCTTCTTCTGCCACTCCGTCCTGCTGTCCGAGGGCGCCGCCACGCGGCTGGTGCGCGCCCGGCTCGCCGGGAACGACTCCGGCCTGGAAGCGGTGACGCCGATCCTGGACGCCACGCCGGCGCAATCCTCCGGCCGCAACCACTACGGCTGCCGCATCGCCTTCGGCCCCGACGGCGCACTCTTCCTGTCCACCGGCGACCGCTTCAACACCAAGATGCGTGCGCAACGGCTGGACGACCTGGCCGGCAAGGTGCTGCGCGTGTCGCGCGACGGCGCGCCCTTCGCCGACAACCCCTTCGTCGGCAGGACCGGCGCGCGGCCCGAGATCTGGACGCTGGGCCACCGCAACCCGCAGGGCCTCGCTTTCAACCCGCGCACCGGCAGCCTGTGGGAGAACGAGTTCGGCGCCCGCGGCGGCGACGAGGTGAACGTCCTCCGCCCCGGCCGCAACTACGGCTGGCCGCTGGTGACGCACGGCGTCGACTACGACGGCAGCCGCATCGGCGAGGGCTCGTCCAAACCCGGCCTGGAAGACCCGATCCACATCTGGGTGCCGTCCGTCAGCCCCTCCGGCATGGCCTTTTACACCGGCGACGCCTTCCCCGCTTGGCGCGGCAGCCTGTTCCTCGCGGCGTTGAATCCGCCCGGCCTGGTGCGCCTGTCCACGGAAGGGGACCGCGTCACCGGCGAGGAGCGCCTGCTCTGGAACCGCACGCGGCTGCGGCAGGTGATCCAGGGCCCCGACGGCCTGCTCTACGTCCTCACCGACGAGGGCCGCGGCCGGGTGCTGCGCCTCGAACCCGAGCGCTGACGGGTCAACCGAACAGCAGGTCCGCGGCCCCCAGCCGGGCTTCGGAGACGCCCTCCAACAACAGGCGCTGCCCGCCCCCGAAGTCGATCGAGGCGCCCCCCGCCCCGTCCGCCGCCGCGGCCAGGAACTGCGCGAAACCCGACACCCCGAGGCCGCGCAGCAGCAAGCGGTCCGCGCCGGGCTCGAAGTCGGCGATGCGGTCGGAGCCCATGCCGGGGTCGAAGACGAACAGGTCGGCCCCGGCCCCGCCGTGCAGCAGGTCGTCTCCGCCGCCGCCCAGCAGCGTGTCGCCGCCCGCGCCGGCCTGGATCGTGTTGCCGAAGCCGTTGCCTTCGATGCGGTTGGCGAGGTCGTTGCCCGTGCCGCGCGCCGTGGCGCCCGCCAGTACCAAGCCCTCCACGTGCGGCGCGAGCGCATGGTGGCCGGCCGGCCCGATGTCCGCGACCACCGTGTCGCGCCCCTGCCCGGCCCACTCCACGACCACGTCGTCCGCGCCCCGGACGTGGAACACGTCGTCGCCTTCGCCGCCGTGGAGGGTGTCCGCCCCGCCGGGGCCGCCGTCCAAGGTGTCGTCGCCGGCGCCGCCCGACAGGCGGTTGGAACCCGCATTGCCGGCGATGGCGTTGGCCGAAGCGTTGCCCTCGCCGTCGAGGTCCGCCGCGCCCGCCAGCACCAGCGCTTCGATGTCGGGATTGAGCCGGTGGCCGACCGAGGCCCGCACCGTGTCGTTCCCTCCGCCGGCGGCCTCGAAAGCGAAGGCCCCCTCGGCGTCGATCAGGAACAGGTCGTCGCCCGCGCCGCCGTGCAGCCGGTCCACGCCCCCGCCGCCGTCCAACGTGTCGTCGCCCGCGCCGCCGTCCAGCGTGTCGCCGCCCGCGCCGCCGCGCAGCAGGTCGGCGCCGGCCCCGCCGAGGAGCAGGTCCGCGCCGTCGCCGCCATCCAAGGTGTCCGCGTCCGGGCCGCCGAGCCCGGTGTCGGCGCCGTCGCCGCCGAGGAGCAGGTCCGCGCCGTCTTCGCCGAGGAGCAGGTCGGGCTCGCCCGCGCCGTCCAGCGTGTCCGCCCCCGCGCCGCCGCGCAGCAGATCCGCCCCGGCTTCGCCGTGCAGGAGGTCCCCGCCGTCGCCGCCGAGCAAGGTGTCGGCTTCGGTCCCCCCTTCCAAGGTGTCCGCATCGATCCCGCCGTCCAGCGCGTCGGCGCCGGCGTCGCCGCGCAGCAGGTCGGCGCCGGCGCCGCCGAGCAGGGTGTCCGACTCCGCGCCGCCCTCCAGCGCGTCCGCTTCGCCGCCGCCGTCGAGCAGATCGGCGCCCGCGCCGCCGCGCAGCAGGTCGGCGCCTTCGCCGCCGACCAAGGTGTCGGCGTCCGTGCCGCCGTCCAGCGTGTCCGTATCGGCGCCGCCGTCCAGCAAGTCCGCTCCGGCGCCGCCATCCATCGACTCGCGTCCGCCGTCGCCCAGGAGGGTGTCAGCGCCGTCGCCGCCGTCGAGCGTGTCCGCTTCCGTGCCGCCCCGGAGCAGATCGCCGCCGCCGCCGCCGCGCAGCAGGTCGGCGCCGGCGCCGCCGAGCAGGGTGTCGCCCTCCGTGCCGCCTTCCAGCGTGTCAGCTTCCGCGCCGCCGTCCAACAGGTCCGCGCCCGCGTCGCCGCGCAGCCAGTCGGCACCGGCGGCCCCGAGCAGCGTGTCGTCCCCGTCGCCGCCGCGCAGCAGGTCCGAGCCGCCCTCACCGGCCAGCGTGTCGGACTCCGTGCCGCCGTCCAGGGTGTCGACGCCGTCGCCGCCGGCCAGCGCGTCCGCGCCGGCGCCGCCGTCCAACGAGTCCGCGTCCGCGTCGCCGCGCAGCCAGTCGTCGCCGACGCCGCCCAGGATCCGATCGTCGCCGGCCCCGCCTTCCAGCCGGTCGTCGCCGGCGTCGCCGTCCAGGGTGTCGGCGCCGGCGTCGCCCATCAGGAAGTCGCGGCCGTTCCCGCCGGAGAGGCTGTCGTTTCCGTTGGCGCCGTCCAGCGTGTCGTCGCCGTCGCCGCCGAGCAGCGCGTTGGCGCCGGCGTTGCCGCTTAAGCGGTTGTCCAGAGCGTTTCCGACGCCACGGATGTCCGCCACGCCGATGAACGCCAGCGCCTCGATGTTCGCGCCGAGCGTCCAGGCAGCGGCGGCGAACACCGTGTCCGTGCCCTCGCCCGCCAGTTCCACGATCGAGTCCAGGGCGTTGTCCACGAAGAACGCGTCGTCGCCCGCGCCGCCGAGCAGCGTGTCCGCGCCGGCGGCGCCGTCCAGGGTGTCGTTCCCGGCGGCGCCGTCCAGCCAGTTCGCCGCGGCGCTGCCGAGCACGCTGTCGGCGAAGGCGCCGCCGCGGAGGTGTGCGATGAGCAGCAGCGTGTCGCGGTCGCCCCAGCCGTCCAGCACGGCGCCGGCGGCGAGGTCGGCGCGGACGCCGCCGGGGTCGGCGGCGTGGTCCGCCGTGATGAGGGTGCCCGACGCCGCGGCGCGCAGCGTGTCGGCGCCGGCGAGGCCGCGCAGCCAGGTGCGGTTGCCGGCGCCGCCGGCGCCCAAGATGCCGTCGGCGCCGTGCGAGCCCCAGGCGTTCTCGATCCGGCGGAGCGTGTCCGTGTCGCCCCAGGGATCGGTGGCGGTGCCGGCGGCGAGGTCCACCACGGCCCCGCGCACCGGAAGCGGCGTGCCGGGGCTGAGGAGGTCGTAGCGCACGGTGTCCAACCCGGCGCCGCCGTCGAGCGTGTCGCGGCCGGCGCCGCCCGCCAGCCGCTCGGCGGCGGCGGAACCCACGATGCTGTCCGCGCCGGAGCCGCCGGAAACGGCCTCGATGCCCTGGAGGCGGTCGGTGGAGCCGTCCGGCTTCAGGACGTAGGCGCTTTCCGCCAGCCCGTCGAAGACCGGCGGCGTCAGCGCGACGGTGATGTTGCCGGCCCCGGCGTAGCGGTATTCGTCGAAGCCGCCGCGCCCGTCGAACACCTTGTTGCCGCCGCCCGCCGACAGGAACAGGTCGTCGTGGGCGGAACCCAGCACCGTGTCGTGCGCGTCCGACGCGACGGCGACGCGGCGGATGTTCACCAGCGCGTCCGTGCCGCCCCAGCCGTCCGCCGCGGTGCCGGCGTGCAGATCCAACAGCACGGCGAAGGGCGCGCCCGCGGCGTAGGTGGCCTGCGCGCCGAAGCCGCCGTCGCCCACGATGCGGTCGTTGCCGCGGCCGCCTTCCAGGGACGTGGCGAAGAGGCCGCTGCCGGCGGCGCTCGCGTCCAGGGTGTCGTTCCCGGCGGTGCCGGACACGGCGTGGACGGCGGCGAAGGTGTCGGCGCCGCCGTCGGCCTTCGTCGTGGCGCCGGTGCCGTGGCCGGTGAACCGGACCTCGACCGGCCCGGCGAGGCCGGCGTAGGCGATGCCGTTGGCGCTGCCCGCGCCGCCCTCGATCCGATCGGAGCCGCCGCTGCCGATGAAGATCTCGCCGATGGTGCCGCCGACCAGGGTGTCGTTCCCCGCGGTGCCGGCGCGCGACCGGCCGCCCTCGTTGGCGAAGAAGGTGCCCGCGACGAAGTCCGAAGCGTCCAGCGCGACCGGCGACGCGGCGGAACCCACGCGCGCGACGAGGTCCGCGGCGCCCAGCACACCGTCGCCGTCCGCGTCCAGCACCAGCCAGCCGCCGGCCGGCGCGCCGCCCTCGGTCGCCGGCACCCAGAACGCCGCGCGGGCGTCGAGGCCGGGGAGGCGCGGCGCCGGCAGCGCCATGCCCTGGGCGATCGACTCCCGCGCGGGGAGGCCGCCGACGAAGAGCAGCGGCCGCGCCGCGCCGTCCGGGCCGGCGATGGTGCCCGCGGTGGCGCCGCTGCCGTCCGCGAGGCCGCCCCAGGCGGAGGACAGGCGCAGCTTGTCGCCCTCGGCGCGGCTGAAGTCGAGGATGGCGTCGACCTCGGCGGGGCCGGAGGCGGCGGGTCGCCCGTCCTCGCGCAGCACGAACAGGTCCGCGCCGGCGCCGCCCGCGAAGGTGTCGGCGCCCGCGCCGCCGACGAGCGTGTCGTCGCCGGAGCCGCCGAGCAGCGCGTCGTTTCCCGCGTCGCCGCGCAGCAGGTCCGCGCCGTCGCCACCGTCCAGGCGGTCGCCGCCGTCGCCGCCGCGGAGCAGGTCGATGCCGTCGCCGCCGAGCAGGCTGTCGGCGCCGGCGCCGCCTTCCAGCGTGTCGGAGTCGGCGCCGCCGAGGAGCGTGTCATCGCCGGCGCCGCCGTCGAGCGCGTCGTTGCCGGCGGCGCCTTCCAGCCGGTCGGCGCCGCCGAAGCCCAGCGCGGTGTCGTCGCCGGCGGCGCCGATCAGCGTGTCGGCACCGCCGGTGCCGGCGAGGGCGAAGGTGCCGGGGACGAAGTCCTCGGCGGCGATGGTCGCGCCCGCCGGCAGGTCGAAGCGCGCCACGACATCCGCGGCGCCGAGCACTCCGTCGCGGTCGACGTCCAGCACCAGCCAGCCGCCGCCGTCGCCCGGCGCGGCGGTGGGCAGCCAGTGCAGGAGCCACGCGGCGCCTTCGGTCGGGTCCGGCAGGGCGAGGCCGGCCACCGGCGCCGCGGCGGGCGCGAGGGCACCGGCGAAGCCTATGGGGAGCAGCGGGCCGCCGCCGGGCGGCGCGAAGGCGCCGGACGCGATGGCGTCGAGCGCCGTGCCCGCCGCTTGCCCGCGCAGGACCAAGCGGTCGCCGGCGCCGGGGGTGAAGTCCACGACGCGGTCGGTGGCGGCGAGGGTGGAGCCGGGCGCCGCCGCGCCCGCTTCCAGCAGCACGAAACGGTCCGCGCCGGCGCCGCCGGCCAGCACGTCGCCGCCGAGGCCGCCGAGCAGCCAATCCGCGCCGTCGCCGCCGACGAGCGTGTCGGCGCCCGCGCCGCCCTGGAGCGAATCGGCGCCCGCGCCGCCGGAAAGGCTGTCGTCGCCCGCGGCGCCGACCAGCCCGTCGTTCCCGCTCCCGGCGAGGACGGTGAAGTCTTCGATGCCGGCGAGCACCGCGCCGGCCACGCGCGTCGTTTGCGCGGGCGCCGCGGGCATCCAGGCGGCGAGCGCGGCGGTATCGGCCGAGCGGTCCAGCACCGCGCGATCGCGGCCGGCGCCGCCGTGCAGCGTGTCCTCGCCCCCGCCGGCGAAGAGCGTGTCGTCGCCGTCGCCGCCGAGGAGGCGGTCGCTTTCGGCGGTGCCGGACAGCGGGTCGTCGCCCGCGCCGCCGGTGATGGTGGCCATGCCCCTCCTGCCGCGGCCTTCCATCCTGGCGGCGGTCTTCGGAGGGGCAGCCTGGCCCCGGACGCTTTACGGAACGGCTAAGCGCGCGTGGGGCGGGCGCTTAACCTCCCGCGGCGATCATCCCGCCGAGGAGGGCGACCACGAGCTGGCGGGGGCGCCGCCCTTCAGCGCGACCGCGGTGCCGCTGGCGCTGACCATCAGCATTCCGCCGTTAGCGCCGAGCACCTCGTAGTCGAGGTCGATGCCGACCACCGCGTCGGCGCCCAGTTCCTGCGCCTGCGCCACAAGCCCCCGCATGGCCGCGTCCCGCGCCGCGCCGAGTTCGCGCTCGTAGGTGCCGGAGCGGCCGCCGATGAAGTCCCGCACCGAGCCGAACAAATCCTTCACGACGTTCACGCCGAGCACCGCGTCGCCGAAGACGAGGCCCATGTAGCGCTCGACCTCGCGGCCTTGGATGGTGGGGGTGGTGGACAGGATCATGGCGGCGGGGCTCCGGTGAGGGTCGCACTGGTTAGCACGCCCGGAGCGTCGTTGCGCCGGTGTCCTTGCAGCTATGCACCCCAGCGATGGCTGGAAAAGGCTAGGATTTTAGATAGCGGAGAACCAGTCAGCTTCTACCGTCATCCTCTCGACCATCTCGGTACGGACGCCCAGCCTCAACTGCTTGAGCAGATCGCAGAGTTGGTCGCCGTCGATCAGGTCTATGGCGGGCGCCCCGTCCCTGGTCGCCTCGCGCTTCGCGTCCGGTGTGAACGTGCCGGTCGTGATCATAAGGCCCTTGTCGCTGCGCCCAACCATGGCTCCCCGGAAATCGCGGATGGCGCCCGCACCGACGCTGCCTTGGTAGCGCTTGCATTGGAAGAGCACTTGAAATGAAAGCAGGTTGACGCGCAGCACGCCGATGCCGTCTATGCCCCCGTCACCGCTGCGGCCAGTGACCTCAACCTTCAGGAACCCAGCTTCGCGCAGCAGGCGCTGCGCCAAGCGTTCGAACGCGTTCGGGGCCAATGCGCGCAACGTCTGGAGGAGCTTGTCCTTCCAGGACGCCTCGGTTTCCTCAACGTCGCCAGCGTCAACAGCGGCTGCCGGGTTTGCTTCCGTGTCGGCAAGCCTCTTCGCTTTCCGCTCGTCCAAGTCTTGCTTGCGCACACGGTTCGGGACAGCAGCGATGTCCTGTCGTGTGAGCTGTTCGCCCGTCTTGGTCAGCGACCAAACGCCTCGGCTGCTGTTTTCGAGCGCACCGACCTTCTTCAGGTACGTTTTCGCCCAAGCGAGGTTGTAGTTCAGCTTCGTTTGTCGGCCATCGGTGTGCTGAACCGACTGGACCTCAGCGGGGAACGCTTCCTGCTCGATGATCTTCGCCAGGAGTTCTTCGTTGGTCGCCGACCCACCCATGGCTCTGAGCGCCTTTAGAAGTGGCCACATGAGTTCGTCGAAGGTGGGCACAGCAACAGCAAGGCGCCCCTGCGCAACGCCGTTGTAAGCGATCGCTTTCTGCAAATCCTACTTCCCGTTTCGTCGAAGGCCGCGGCCCGCACCCGCACTTCATGCAGAGAGTGGCCGCTGAGCGGCCCCACCCTCCCCCCGTCAGAACCGCCGCAGCAGCCGGTCGATGTAGTCCAGTTCCTCCACCGGCCGCGCCTTCTCCGCGCCGCGCCGCCGCAGTTCCTCCTGGATGCGCCGCGTGCGCAGCAGCTCCGCCTCGTCGGGGACGCGGGTGTCGGCGCCTTCCTCGTTGCTGCCGCCGGTCTCGGTGCGGCGGCGGCCGAGCGGGTCGCGGCCTTCGCCTTGCGCCTGGGCGCGGTCCTGGCCTTCGCCGCCGTTCTGCGGGTCGCCGGCCATGTCGTCGCCATCGCCGCCGTCCTGGCCGTCCTCCGGCGCGGCGCCGAACTGGCGCTGCATGGACTGCGCCATCTGCCGGCCGCCTTCCTGCAAGGCGCGCATGGCGCGGGCCTGCGGGTCGCGGGCGTCGCCGCCCTCGCGCAGCGCTTCCTGCGCGTCGCGCATCGCCTGGTCGGCGCGGCCGAGCGCCTCCGGCACCTCGCCCGTCAGGTCGCCGAACTGCTGCATCAGCTCGCCCAGCGCCCGGCGCAGCGCGCGTTGGCGGCGGGCGTCCTGGGCGCTCTGCTCGCGCGCTTGCGGGTCCGTGGATTCGCCTTGGCCCCGCTGCGGTTGCTGCGGCTCGGGCGGCCAGCGCAGGCCCTGGTCGCGGAGCTGGCGCTGGCGGCGCTCCTGGGCGCGGCGCCCTTCGTCGGCGTCGGCGCGCTGGTGGCTGCGGTCGAGCATCTCGCCCTGGCGGCGCACCATGTCCTGCACCACGCCCATCTGCTGCTGGCCGCGCTGGCGCTGGCCCTGCCGCTCTTGGTTCTCCTGGCGGGCGACGCGGCCCTCCTCCAGCGCGCGGAGCATCTCCTCCAACTCGGCGAGTTCGCGCTTGGCGTCCTCCGTGCGGCCTTCGCGCGCGGCGTCCTGCATCCGCTCGGTGCGGCGGTTCAGCTCGCGCTGGTCCATCAGGCGGTTCTGCGGGTCGAAGGGCATGGCCTCCGCGTTCTCCCGCTGCAGCTTCTCGGCCAGGGCTTCGAGGTGCTGGCGGATCGCGTCGCGCAGCTCCTGGATGCGCTTCTGGAGTTCGGCGCGCTGCTCGTCCTGGGCTTCGCGGCGCTCGCGTTCGGCCTGCTCGCGCTGCTGGCGCTCGGCGTCGCGCTGCTCCTGCGTCTTGCCGTCCTCCTGGCGCTGTTGGCCGTCGCGGCGCTCCGCCTCTTCGCGCTCCTCGGCTTCGCGCCGTTGTTGATCGGCTTCGCGCTGTTCGCGGTCCAGGCGCTCGGCCTCTTCCAGCGACCGGCGCAGCGCTTCGCGCGCCTGCTGGAGGGCGCGGAGGGTGCGGCCGTCCCTGCCCTCCTCCAGCGCCAGGGCGACCTCCCACAGGAGGTCCTGCACCTCCGAAATCGCTTCCGGGCGCCGGTCCACCATCAAGCGGGTGCGGGCGGCGCGGAGCGCGAGGTAGGTGGCGACGTCGTGCTCGAAGAGTTCCGGCGCGGCGGCGATCGACTCCAATTCGGCGCGCGCCGGCCGGCGGGCCCCGGGGTCGAGCGAGAGCGCCTTGCGGACGGCGATCACCCGCTGCGCCACGCGGTGGTTGAAGGAGCGCTCCGGCAGGGCCAGCGCGGCGGCGTCGGAGCGGCCCTCCTGGCCGGCGCCGTCGCGCACGACCAGCCGGAATTCCACGTCGAGCCCGGCCCAGGGGTGGGCGGAGAGGTCAGGCTGCGCGGTGCCGCGCGCGTGCTTGTTCTGGTTGCCGCCGGGCAGGGAGAGTTCGAGCACCAAAGGCGGCGCGTCCGGCCGGGCCTTGAGCCGCGCTTCGGCGCGGAGCGATGCTAAGCCCCAATCGTCTTCCGCCCGCCAGGGCAGGCGCGTGCCGAGGCCCCGCTGGGCGCGGGCGGGCGGTTCGGAAAAGGCGGCGGTGGGCGGCGCGTCGGCCTGCACGGAGAGCGTCCAGGCCGCCAGCGTGCGACCTTCGCGCCGCACCGCCAGCTTGCCGCCGGTCTCCAGCGGCGTTTCCGCCAGGAAGCTGGCGCCGTCCAGGGCGCGGAACGTCGCGTCGCCGGCGTCGGTGGTTAGGAGCGGCGGGGCGCCGCTGCCGCCCGACACCGCCACCTGCAACCGGCTGCCCTGCGGCACCGTCGCGGCGCCACCGGCCGGGTCGAGGAACACCGGCGCGGCGCCGGTGTAAGCGGGCGGCGTCACCCAGGCTTCCAGGCGCTGGGCGGGCGCAGGCGCCGGGCGGGAGAATTCGGGCAGGAGGGCGCGGCGCAGCCGTTCCGGTGCGTCGCCCCACGCCACCACGACGGCGGACACCAGGCCGAGCCCCAGCGCCGCGCGCAGCGCCACCGGGTCGCGCGCCGGCAGGCCGGGGCGCGGCGCTCCGACGCGGAGCTTGGCGATCTGCGCCGCGGCCCGTTCCTGGTGCGCCTTCCACAGCGCTTGCGCCGCTGGGTCGTCGTCCGACGCCGCCGCCGGGCGGTCAGCGAGCGCCTGGAGGGGGCGGTGGCGCAGGCCGGATTGGCGCTCCAGCCGGCGCTCCGCCGCCGCGTCGCCGGGCGGGCGGAAGCCGCGGAAGCCGCGCCACAGCAGAAAGCCGATCCCTCCGGCGACGGCGGCCAGCAGCAACGTATGCCACCCGCCGGGGAGCGCCTGCGGCAGTTCGAGCAGCGCCAGCACGAGGAAGAGGCCGAGGAGGCCGAGCGCCGGCCACAGGCGCGGCCAAACCGACTCCCAGAGCAGCGCCGCGCGCGACAGCAGGCGGCGGCGTTCCAGCGCCGCCTCGGGGCCGCCCCGGAGGTTGATCATGGCGCGTCCTCCAACCAGTGCGGCACGCGCATGCCGGCGAGCAGCGCGGCGTGGTCCTGCCGGTCGCGCACCACGGCGAAGCGGGCGCCGTCCACCAGCACCTCCGCGGCCAAGGGGCGCATGTTGTAGGTGCTGCTCATCACCGCGCCGTAGGCGCCGGCGTCGAGCAGGGCGACCAAGGCGCCGGGGTCGAGCGCCGGCAGGGCGCGGCCGCGGGCGAAGGTGTCGCCGGTCTCGCAGACCGGCCCGACCACGTCGGCGGGCGAGCACGGCGCCACCAGGGCGCGCGGCGAGACGGGCAGGATGCCGTGCCACGCCTCGTACATGGCCGGGCGGAGCAGGTCGTTCATGGCGGCGTCGAGCACCACGAAGCGGCGCGCGGCGCCTTGCTTCTGCACCACCACGGAGGCCAGCAGCACGCCGGCGGGACCGGCGATCCAGCGGCCGGGCTCCAGCATCACCGGCAGGCCGAGGTCGCCGAGGCCGTGGCGGATGGCGCCGGCCAACGCTTCGGGCAGCGGCGCCGGCTCGTCGCGGTAGGGGATGCCGAGGCCGCCGCCGCAATCCACGCGCTGCAAGGGCAGCCCGGCGGCGCGCAGCTCGCGCACCAACTCGCCCAAGCGGGCGTAGGCGGCGCGGAAGGCGGAAACGCCGGCGGTGATCTGGCTGCCGATGTGGACGGCGACGCCGACCGGCTCGATCCCCGGCAGCGCGGCCATGCGGGCGTAGAGGGCCGGCGCGTCGGCGATGGGCACGCCGAACTTGTTCTCCGACCGGCCGGTGGTGATCTTGGCGTGGGTGCGGGCGTCCACGTCCGGGTTGACCCGGAGCGCCACGCGGGCCGTGCGGCCGAGCGACGCGGCGAGGGCGGAGACCGCTTCCAGCTCCTCGGCGCTCTCGGCGTTGATCTGGAAGATGTCTTCGGCGAGGGCGAGACGCAGCTCGCGCTCGGTCTTGCCCACACCGGAGAAGACGATGGCGGAGCCGGGGACGCCAGCGGCGCGGGCGGCCCGCAACTCGCCCTCGCTCACGACGTCGGCGCCCAGGCCCTCGGCGGCGAGCACGCGCAGCACGGCGAGGTTGCCGTTGGCCTTCACCGCGTAGTGGATCGAGGCGCGGAGCCCGGCGCCGTCCAGCGCGGCGCGGAGCGCGCGGGCGCGGCGGCGGAGCGCGCCGGCGGAGTAGACCCAGGTGGGCGTGCCGACGGCCTCCGCGATGCGGGCGAGCGGCACCTCCTCCACCGTCAGCCCGTCGAAGGCGTTGGCGGAGAGGTGGGGGCGGGCCGCGACCAGCTCGGCGAAGTCCGGGTCGGGCTCCGGGCCGGCGGTGGCGGAAAGGGGCGCTGCCATCGCCTTATAGTGTGGCGGCGGCCGTGGCCGGGACAAGCGCTGCGTGCCGATGGCGGGCCGCGAGCGGTCGGTTGCTTCTCGGAATGACCGGCGCGGCCATCCGGGCGCCACGCCCGCGCCGCGCGGGCGATCGGCTCCTACGCCGCGTCCTTCGGGCCAGTGCGCGCGCCCATGGCGCCCCGGATCAGCGCCTCCAGCTCCCGGCTTCCCGCCGGCGACAGGTGCAGACCGTCGCCGCTGTGGAGGGAAGGCCGCAGGCCCCCGGCCGCGGCGTCCCAGAAGACCGGCCAAACGTCCACGAAGCGGCAGTTCGGGCGCTCCTCGCAAACGGGGCGCAGCGCCACGTTCAAGGACCGCAGGTTGGCGTTGCGCAGGTGGAGGCTGCGGCGGGGCCAAGGAGCGCCCTCGTCGACAGGCAGCGGCGAGACCATGACCAACGCGGCCGAGGGAGGGAGGCGGGCGAGCAGGGTCCGGTAATCCGCCGCTATGGCCGGGGCGGGGCGGTACTTGAGGTCGTTCACCCCGGCGTTGACCACGACGGCCCGCGCGCGCTCGACCGAGGGCAGGACCGGCAGGCGCCAGGTGAGCATCCGGACCGTGTCGCCGCCGATGCCGTGGTTGACGGCGTTCTCGCCGAGCCGGGCCGCGTCGATCTGCTTGGCGATGCTGTCGCCGAGGACGACCAGGGCCGCTTCGGGCACCGCCCGGTCCAGGCGCGCCTGCTCCACCACGGGGAGCGTTAGCTCGATGAACCTGTCTTCCATGTCGTCGGGCGGCAGCAGCCCCCACCGCTTGCCCAACCGGGCGGGCAGGTCGGGCGCGGCGACCGGCACGAAGGCGAGGGCGTGCAGGAGCGCGACGTACGCCAGGGCGGCGCGACGGACGAGGCGGCGGTGGAGCATGCGGCGCGGCGGGCGGGACAGCCCCTCCGAACGGGGAGCGGGTCCGGCCCGCCGCGCGGTGTCGCCTCCCGCGGTCATGCCGGGGTGGGCCGGGGCGCGAGCAGGCCCAGGCGCGACGGCAGCCGACGCCCCGGCTCTTCCACGAGCCTGTAGGCGAGAGCGGAAGCCGCCAGGACGACGGCCAGCGCGACCGCGTCCCGCAGCAGCGCGCCGCCGAGCGGCGACAGGGGCAGCTTGTGCAACGGCATCAGGCGCTCCAGGACCGCGAGCACCGGCATGTGCAACAGGTAGATCGAGAAGGACACGCGGCCCAGCCACACCAGCGGCTCCGCGTTCAGCGCCCGCGCCATCATTCCGCGCTCGGCCGCGAGCGCCCCGACGAGGACGGCGGTGCAGGGCGGGACCAAGCTCGGCAGGTCCGCCACGACCCCGAAGGCGAGCACGGCCGCCGCGGCGAGCGCCCACGCCCCGGCGTGCCGCCCGAAGCGCGACCCCGCCTCCCCGCCCGGCCCGGCGCTGGCGAGCGCGACGCAGCAGCCGAGGTAGAAGCCGAACAGCCCGCGGACCAGGGCGGGCCAACCGTGCGACGGCGCGTCGAGCGCCACGATCCACACGGCCGCCGCGGCGCCCAGGGCGAAGGCGGCGGCCACCAGGCCGCGACGCGGCACGCGCCGCATCACCGGCAGCACCGCCGGCAGCAGGGCGTAGCAGACCAGTTCGACGCTGATCGACCACGTGACGGAGTTCCACCGGTTCGGTTCGGAGAAGAACGTGTGCAGCAGCAGCAGCGACGCCGGCAGGTCGTCCCAACTGTAGCGCCCGTCGCGGGACAGCTCCATGCCCGCCGCGGAAGCGAGCGCCACCCCCGCGGCCAGCGCGAGGGTCGTGGCAACATGCAAGGGGTAGAGGCGGAAGGCGCGGCGGACGAGGAACCGGGACGTGCCGGCGGCGGAGAGGCCCGGGTGGACCGTCGCCAGGATGTAGCCGCTGAGGATGAAGAACAGGTCCACCCCGGTCCACCCGTGCTCGAACAGCGTCGCGGCGGGCGTGCCGTCGTATGCGGGGGCGGGCGAGGCGTGGTCGAGCAGCCAGAGGTGGAAGCCGAACACCCAGAGGGCGGCCACCCCCCGGAGCGCGGTCAGGGAACGGATCTCGTTCACAGCGCGCCCCCTGCCGTCGAAGGCGCCGGCGCAGGAAGGGAATGGGCAGGAAGAAGCCTCGACCCGGCCGAGCCCGTGCCGGCGCGGCGCCGATCCGGATCAGGACGCGCGTTCCAGAAGGCTACGGGAAAGCGGGGCACCACCCCGGCTGATGCGCGAGCGCGATCGGCAACCCCGGTCAGGGCCGTGTGCGGGTGTGTTTCGAAGGACATGGGGACTCACAGGCGCCGCGTGCATGACGCCCTCCCTTGCCGGGAGGGCGCTAAGCGCAGTCGATCGTTCAGGGCACGACGCGCGGCGTATCGCCGCGCGCGAAGCGGGCCAGGCCACGACGAGCGACACCAAGCCCCCAAACCACGGGCGTCGAAGTCAGTCGCGCAACCCGAACGGGCTGCCGTCACTCATGGCGGCGCGTTGGTGCCCATCGCCCCTGCGTTCATCCTTCGATTTTCCGAGGGCGCATCATTCCGGATGATGGCCGTAACGTCAACTCTGGAGTGCGGCATTCCCGCTTTTGTCAGCGCGGATCCTGGGCGCGGTCGGCGCTGGGGACCGGAGCGCCTCGGGGAGACGCGCCCTCACAGCCCCGCGTCGGCCGGCACCACCACCGCCCCGTCCACGATCCGCGCCTCCACCGCTTCCAGCGTGTCGCCCAGGCATGGCCCGCTGACGCACACCCCGTCCTCCACGCGGAAGCGGGCCCCGTGGGCGGAGCAGACGATGTTCTGGCGGCGGGCGTCGAGGAAACGGTCGGGCAGCGGCTCCAGCGGCAGGCCGATGTGCGGGCAGGAGTTGACGTAAACGAACACCCGGTCGCCGCGGCGCACCGCGAACAGGCCGGTGAAGCCGCCCGGCGCGGCGGGGAAGCCGCGGGCGCCGCCGTCCGGTATGTCGTCCAGGCGGCACAGCGTCCGCTCGCCCGGTCCCGCCACCGCGGCCGCCTCGCCACCAGCCCGCACGCGCTAACCCTCCCCTTCCCGCGTCAGGCCGAGCCGCTCGTGCCACTCGGCGATGCTTTCGTCCGGGTATTCGTCATGGCGCCGGTCGCCGCGCTTGGCCGCGACCTCCACCCAGGGCGCCTTGGAGCCCAGCATCATGTGGGTGGAGCGCGGCGCGGCCGGCAAGGGCGTGTCGATCGCCGAGGCGAAGGGGTGGACGAGGTCGGGCCAGCGCTTGTCGTAGAGCCACAAGGCGCTGCCGCACCTGGAGCAGAAGTGCCGCTCGGCCGGGCTGCGGCCCGCGCGCTTCACACCCGCCTCGCGCATCCTGGCGTGGTAGATCGAGACGTGCTGCTTGCCGGTGACGCGCAGCGTCCGGGCGTCGCCGCCGAGGTTGATGGCGTGGCCGCCCCCGCCCTGGGTCTTGCGGCAGATGGAGCAGTAGCAGCGCTGGTACGGGTAAGGGTGCTCCGAGCGCAGCCGGAACTTGACCGCGCCGCAATGGCAGGAGCCTTCGAGCCTCATCCGGCGGCCGCCGCCTTCTTCGGCCGCTTCTCGTCACGCCAGCCGCCCATGCGGCAGATCGCGGCCCAATGCGCCGGGGAGACCGGCATCACCGAAAGACGCGATTGGCGCACCAGGGCGATGCCGGCCAGCGCCGGCTCCGCCTTGATGGCGGCGAGCCCGACCGGTTCCGGCATCGGCCCGACGGCGCGCACGTCCACGCAGACCCAGCGCCCGGTGGGGTCGGTCGGGTCCGGGTAGGCTTCGCGCGCCACTTCGACCACGCCGACGATCTCCTTGCCGGTGTTGGAGTGATAGAAGAAGGCGCGGTCGCCCCGGCGCATCTCCCGGAGGTGCTTGGCCGCCAGGGCGTTGCGCACGCCGGTCCAGGGTTCCGTGCCCTTTCTGACCTGGTCTTCCCAGGAAAAGGCGTCGGGTTCGCTCTTGACAAGCCAGTGCGCCAAAACGGGAACCCTTCTGAACTTGCAACTAGATTAGTGGGTTGCCGGGCGGTTGAGCGCTTCAACCCGCGGCGATCACACCTTAATGTAGAGGCGTGGAAACGTTGACACCCGATGACGTGCCGCCGCCGCGGGGCCCTTCCGCGGCGCGTGGCGGAGGTGGCCGGAGCCTGCACCGCTTCGCCAATCCCGGGCGGTTCCTGCGGCTGTCCGGCCGGGTACTGCCCTGGCTGACGGGCGCGGCCGTGCTGGCGCTCGCCGTCGGGCTGCCCTGGGCCTTGTTCTTCTCGCCGCCGGATTGGCAACAGGGCGAGACGGTCCGCATCCTCCACATACACGTGCCGATGGCTTGGCTGGCTATGGGCGGCTACGCGGGGCTTGCGATCGGCTCCGCCATCGCGCTCGTCTGGCGGCACCCGTTAGCGGACCTCGCCTGCCGCGAACTGTCGCCGGTGGGCGCCGCGGTGACGGCGCTCTGCCTCGCCACCGGCAGCATCTGGGGCCGGCCGATGTGGGGGACGTGGTGGGTGTGGGACGCACGGCTGACCAGCGTGCTGGTGCTGTTCTTCCTCTGGCTCGGCCACGCCGCGCTTGTGCGCGCCTTTGAAGATCCGGAGCGGGGCTCCCGGATGGGCGCGATGCTGGCGCTGGCGGGGGCGGTGAACCTGCCGGTCGTCAAGTTCAGCGTGGATTGGTGGAACACCCTGCACCAGCCGGCCAGCGTCACCCGCATCGGCGCGCCAGCGCTGCACGCGGACATCCTGTACCCCCTGCTGGTCTGCGCGCTGGGCTTCACCCTGGCCTTCGCGGCGCTGGTGCTCGCCCGCACCCGCGCCGCGGTGATGGAGCGGCGCGTGCGCGCCTTGCAAA
>NZ_BAAAFZ010000047.1:53903-90765 GCF_039523795.1 Craurococcus roseus
GACGCCACGACCGCCGAGGCGCCGGAAGGCGTGGCGGCGTGATGAGCCTGCATTGGATGCACGTGACGGCGGCCTACGCGCTGGTGGTGGGCGGCTTCGCCGTTCTCGCGGCCGGGGCAGCGCTTCGGCACCGGGCGGCGCGGCGGCGCCTCGACGCCCTGGACCCGCGCGCGGCGGCGCGGCGACGGATGGCCGCGGAAGGAGGAGCGCCGTGACCCGGAAGCGCCGGCGCCTCAACGTGCTGCTGCTCTGCGGCCTCGGCCTCGGCAGCGCCACGGCGCTGACCCTGACCGCCTTCCAGGACAACCTCGTCTTTTTCCGCTCGCCGAGCGACATCGCGCGGGAAGCGCCGCCGGCGAACCGCGCCTTCCGCTTGGGCGGGCTGGTGGAGAACGGCAGCCTGGAGCGCGAGTCCGGGACGGACGGGCGCCCGGTGGCGCGGTTCCGGGTGACGGACGGCGCCAGCACCCTGCCCGTCACCTACGCCGGCATCCTGCCGGACCTGTTCCGCGAGGGCCAGGGCGTGGTGGCGCTGGGCACCCTGGCGCCGGACGGGACCTTCCGGGCGAGCGAGGTGTTGGCCCGGCACGACGAGACCTACATGCCGCCGGAGGTCGCCGACGCGCTCAAGCGCGCCGGCCACTGGAACCCGGCGGAGGGCGGCGCGCCGCCGGCCGCGAGCTGGAACCGCCTGGACGCGGCGCCCAAGAAGGACGGCGGATGATACCGGAACTCGGCCACTTCGCACTGGCGCTGGCCTTGGCGCTGTCGGTGGCGCAGGCGGCGTTCGGCCTCGCCGGGCCGTGGCGGGGCGACCCGCGGCTGATGGCGGCGACGCCGCCGGTCGCCGTGGGGGCCTTGTTGGCCACAGCCGCCGCGTTCGGTTGCCTGATGTGGAGCTTCGCCGCCAATGACATGTCGGTGGCGAACGTCGTGCAGAACAGCCACTCGGCCAAGCCGATGCTCTACAAGCTCACCGCCACCTGGGGCAGCCACGAGGGCTCCATGGTGCTTTGGGTGCTGATCCTGGCGCTGTGCGGCGGCGCGGTGGCGGCGTTCGGGCGGGACCTGCCGTCCGCGCTCAAGGCGCGCGTGCTGGCGGTGCTGGGCTTGGTGGGGGTGGGCTTCTTCGCCTTCATCCTCGGCACCTCCAACCCCTTCGACCGCGTGTGGCCGCCGCCGCCCGACGGGCAGGGGCTGAACCCGGTGCTGCAAGACCCCGGCCTCGCCTTCCACCCGCCGCTGCTCTACCTCGGCTATGTCGGTTGCGCCGTGACCTTCGCCTTCGCCGTGGCCGCTTTGATCGAGGGGCGGGTGGACGCGGCGTGGGGGCGCTGGGTGCGGCCCTGGGCCTTGGGTGCGTGGTCCTTTCTGACGCTCGGCATCGCGCTCGGCTCCTGGTGGGCCTACTACGAGCTGGGCTGGGGCGGCTACTGGTTCTGGGACCCGGTGGAGAACGCCTCCCTCCTGCCCTGGCTGGCCGGCTGCGCCCTGCTGCACTCCGCGGTGGTGGTGGAGAAGCGCGAGGCGCTGAAGACCTGGACGGTGTTCCTGGCGCTGCTCGCCTTCGGCCTGTCCCTGCTCGGCACCTTCCTGGTGCGCTCGGGGGTGCTGAACTCGGTCCACGCCTTCGCCTCCGACCCGACGCGGGGCGTGTTCATCCTCGGGCTGCTGATGCTCTACGTCGGCGGCGGCTTCGCGTTGTTCGCGTGGCGGGCGGCGGCGATGGCGCCGACCGGCGTGTTCGCGCCGTTGTCGCGCGAGGGCAGCCTGGTGCTGAACAACCTGCTGCTGTGCTCGATCGCGGCGGTGGTGCTGGCGGGCACGCTCTATCCGATGTTCGCGGACCTCCTGCTCGGGCAGAAGATCTCGGTCGGCCCGCCCTTCTTCAACACCGCCATCCTGCCGCTGGCGGTGCCGTTGGTCGGCGCCATGGCGGTGGGGCCGGTGATGCCCTGGAAGCGCGCGCGGCTGTTCCCGGCCTTGCAGCGGCTGTGGTGGGCGGCGCTCGGCGGCCTCGCCGCTTTCCTGCTGTGCCTGGCGCTGGAGGGCGCGCGGATCGGGCCGGCGCTGGGCTTCGCGGCCGGCGCTTGGCTGATTTTGGGCGCGCTCGCCGACATCGCGGACCGCTTGGCGCTGTTCTCCCGGCCCCGCGCCGCGCTGGCCCGGGCCCTGGCACTGCCGCGCTCGGCCTGGGGCGGGGCGGTTGCGCACGCGGGCATGGGCGTGATGATCCTCGGCCTCGCCGGCATGGGGCTGGCCACCGACAAGCTGGCTCTGGTCAAGCCGGGCGAGAGCGCGGATCTCGCGGGCTACACGTGGCGGCTGGACCGGCTGGAGAGCGCCCAAGGGCCGAACTTCACCGCGCGGCGCGCGACCGTTTCCGTGTCCGAGGGCGGCCGGCCGGTCGTCACCTTGGCGCCGGAGCGGCGGACCTTCCCGGTGGGCCGCACCACGACCACCGAGGCGGCGATCCACACCACCTGGCTGTCCGACCTCTACGCCGTGCTAGGCGACGAGCGGGACGGCGGGGCGGTGCTGCGGCTGCACCACAACCCGCTGGCGCCCTGGATCTGGATCGGCGCCGCGATCATGGCGCTGGGCGGGGCGCTGTCCTTGTCCGACCGTAGGGTGCGCGTGTCGGCGCCGGCGCCGAAGGCGACCGCCGCGGCGCGCGCGGGGGCTCGGGCGTGAGCGTCGCGCAGCCGGAGGAGCACCGGGGCGCTTCGCCTTTCTCGCGGCGCGCGCTCTTGGTGCTGCCGGCGCTGGTGGCGGGCGGCGCGGGGCTAGGCTTCTTCGCCATGCTGCGCGGGCTCGGGACCGGCGGCTACGACCCGCGCGGCGTGCCTTCCGCCCTGATCGGCAAGGCGCCGCCGGAATTCGCCTTGCCGCCGCTGGAGGGCACGGGGCTGCCGGGCCTGTCCTCCGACGACCTCAAGGCGCCGGGGCGGCCGGTCCTGGTGAACTTCTTCGCCTCCTGGTGCGTGCCCTGCGTGATCGAGCACCCGCAACTCATGCGACTGTCGCGCGAGGGCGTGCCGGTGTTCGGCGTCGGCTACAAGGACCAGCCGGCGGACAGCCGCCGCTTCCTGGAAAAGCACGGCAACCCTTACAAGCGGCTCGGCATGGACCTGCCGGGCCGGGCCTCGATCGACTGGGGCCTGTACGGCGTGCCCGAAACCTACCTGATCGACCGCGGCGGGGCGATCCGCTGGCGCTGGGCGGGACCGGTGACGGACGACACGCTCCGCGCCGAGTTGGGGCCGCTGCTGCGGCGGTACGCATGATGGCCCTGCGCGCGCTCGCCTTGCTGCTCGCCTTGGCGGTGGCCGGCCCGGCCTCGGCCGCCGTCGGCGACCCGGCGATGCAGTTGCCGGACCCGGTGCAGGAGGAACGGGCGCGCGAGATCGGGCGCGAGCTGCGCTGCCTCGTCTGCCAGAACCAGTCCATCGAGGACAGCGACGCGGAGCTCGCCCGCGACCTCCGCCGCATCGTGCGCGAGCAGGTCTCCGCCGGGCGGTCGGACGCGGAGGTGAAGGGCTTCGTCCACGAGCGCTACGGCGACTTCGTGCTGCTGCGGCCGCGCTTCACCGCGGCCACCGCTTTGCTCTGGGCGACGCCGGCGCTGGCGTTGTTGGCCGGCGCGCTGATCTTCCGGGCAGGGCGGCGCGGCGCGCGACCGGACGCGGCGGGGGCGCCGGCGGGCCTGACGGAAGCCGAACGGGCGCGGCTCGCCCGCTTGGAGAGCGGCGGCGGAGGCGGCTCGGCGGCGTGACCTGGTGGCTCCTGGCCGGTTTGCTCGCCCTCGCGGCGCTGGCGCCGCTCGGCTTCGCGCTGCTGCGGCCGGCTTCCGCGCGCGGGCGGCGAGAAGCGGACCTAGCCCTGTACCACCGCCAACTCGCCGAGTTGGAGCGCGAGCGCGCGGCGGGGCGGCTGGACGAGGCCGCGCACGCCGCGGCGGTGCTGGAAGTGCAGCGGCGCTTGCTCGCGGCGCCGGGCGCGGCCGAGGAAACGGCGGCGCCGGCCGCGAAGGGGGCAAGTGCAGCAGCGGCGCATCGCGCGCCGTTGCTCGCCGCCCTGGTCATGGTGCCGGCCGTGGCGGTCGCGCTCTATTGGATCAACGGCACCCCCGGCCTGCCTTCGGCGACCTTCGCCGAGCGGCAGGGCGCGGCGGCGCAGGAGGAGCAATTGCTCGCCCTGCTCCGCCAGCGGCTGGCGGCCGCACCGGACCCGAACGGCGAGGCGGCACGGCAAGGCTGGGCGCTGCTGGGCAACGCCGAACGCGGGCGAGGCCGCCCGGACGCGGCGGCGGAGGCCTATGCGCGGGCGCTGGCCATCCGCTTCGACGCGGAGCTTGCCGGGCAGCGGGCGCAGGCGCTGCTGGAAGCCAACCGGACGGACGAGGCCGCGCGCTTCCTGGCCGAAGCGCTGCCGAAGGCGCCGGACCACATCGGCCTGCGCTTCCTGACCGGCCTCGCCGAAGCGCGCGCGGGCCGACCGGAAACCGCGCGCACCCTGTGGCGGGCGCTGGTGGCGGAAGCGCCGCCCGACGCGCCCTGGCGGGCGATGGTGGAGCGGCGGATGCAAGACTTGCCTTGAGGCAAGTCGGTCCTCAGCCCGCGGGCATCCGACGTTGGTGGACGAAGTCGCCCTTCGCCAAATACGCCTCTTCCTCCGGGGTGGAAGGGCGGCCGAGGACCGGGTTGCGGTGCGGGTAGCGGCCGAAGCGGCGGATCACGTCGCGGTGGCCGCGGGCTTGGCCGGCGGAGAACTCGTGGAGCGGCCGCAGCGGTTCGGGGACTTCGCGGGCGATCCGCTCCGCCAGGGCGACGACGCGCTCCAGCCGTTCCCGGTGGCCGGGCCCTTCCGCGTGGACCAGGGGCATGACCGAGAACATGCGCTCCCAGGGCTTGGCGAGGGCGGCGTGGTGGCCGTTCCCCAATCCTTCCTCGGCGATGCGGAGCGCGGCGGGGTCGGAGGCGTAGGCGTCCGGCGTGCCCGCGAACAGGCCGCGCGGGAACTGGTCGAGCACCACAATCAGCGAGAGGCGCCCGAGCGGCGTGGCGGCCCAGCCGTCCAGGCGGCCGGCCCTGGCGGCTTCGAGCACGGGGGCGAAGGGCGGCAACGCGCCGTTGGACCCGCCGCCGAACCACCATTCGACCTGCCGGCGCAAAGCGTCCGGATCGGCGTCGTCCAGCCCGGGCGGGAACCAGAAATCGTGGACCGCCCGCCAGTCCTCGGCCCCATGCGCGCACGTCCCCGTCATCACCGCCACGGCTCCCCAGATGTCGATCATCGCGGCCCGATCCCGATGCCCCGCCAGCGCGGCACAGGGCACGGACCGCGCCGCCGGGTCTGTGACCCGCCTCACCGGCCGGGCGGGCCGGCTATCGCCGCGTCCGGGCGGGGGACCGCTCCCCATCACGCTTGGCCCCGCGCTCGCCGCGCACCTTGCGTTGCGCCCAGGCGAGGCTGCGGTCGGCGGCGGCGCCGGTGGCCGAGCCGGCTCGCTCCGCCGCGCGGCCCGCGGCTTGGGCGCCGCGGTTCAGGGCGCCGCCGACGCGCTCGCCGAGGCCCTGTGCCCATGCCGGCTGCGCGCCCGCGAGCGCAGCGGCAAAGGCGGCGGCCGCGGCGAGCCGGGTCTTCCTGTTCCCCATCGATCGGTTCCCGATCCATCCGCGTCACCTTCCGGTAGCGCACGGGCTTGGCTTGCGGCAAGCTTCGCCGTCGTATGGACGGGCTGGCCATCGAAACCGAATGGGGGGCGCTGCTGGCGCGGCGCGGCGCGGCACCGCCGGGGCGTCCGCTCGCCGGCCCCCTCGCCGCGCTGTTCGCGCCCTTGCTGGCGCCGCCCTCCGCGGCGGACGGCTGCGTGGTGGTGGGGCGGTTGGCGCAGACGCTGGACGGACGCATCGCCACCTTGTCCGGCTCGTCGCAATGGATCGGCGGCCGGGGCGACATCCTGCACACGCACCGGCTGCGGGCGCTCTGCCACGCGGTGGTGGTGGGCGCCGGGACGGTGCGGCACGACGACCCGCTGCTGACCACGCGCGAGTGCGAAGGGCCGGACCCGGTGCGGGTGGTGCTGGACACCGACCGGCGGCTCGGCCCGGACCGGCGCGTCTTCGCGGCGGGGGGACCGCCGACCTTGTTGGTCTGCGCGGAGGACGCGCCCGGCCCGGACCGGCTGGGCGCGGCGGAGGTGGTGCGGCTGCCGCGCGACCCGGTCGCCGGCGGACTCCTCCTTCCGGCACTGCTGCGCTTCCTGGCCTCGCGCGGGCTGCCGCGGGTGTTCGTGGAGGGCGGCGGCGTCACCGTCAGCCGCTTCCTGGCCGCAGGGTGCCTCGACCGGCTGCACGTGACGGTGGCGCCGGTGCTGCTCGGCTCCGGCATCCCGGCCTTCACCTTGCCCGAGGCGGCGCGCATCGCGGACGGGCTGCGCTTCCGCTGGACGCCGTATGCGCTCGACCCGGACGTGCTGTTCGACATCGCGCTGGACCGCGCGCGACCGGCGGTGTGCGCGGTGTGACGGCGGCGGGGCGGGCGCTCTGGACCGTGGCGCCGGGGCGGGCGGAGATCCGGGAGGAAACGCTGCCCCCGCCCGGCTCCGGCGAGGCGCTGGTGCGGACCCTCGCTTCGGGCATCTCGCGCGGGACGGAACGGCTGGTGCTCGAAGGACGCGTGCCGCCGAACCAGTGGGCGGCGATGCGCGCGCCACTGATGGCGGGCGACTTCCCCTTCCCGGTGAAATACGGCTACGCGGCGGTGGGCGTCGTCGAAGGCGGGCCGGCAGAGCTGAAGGGCCGGCGCGTGTTCTGCCTGCACCCGCACCAGGACCGCTTCGTCGCACCAGCCGAGATGTGCGTGCCCGTGCCCGACGGCGTGCCGGATCGGCGCGCGGTGCTGGCCGCCAACATGGAAACGGCGGTGAACGTCCTGTGGGACGCGCGGCCCCTGGTTGGGGAGCGGGCGCTGGTGGTCGGCGCGGGCGTGGTCGGCCTACTGGCAGCGTCGCTGCTCGGGCGGGTGCCGGGCCTCGACCTCGCGGTGTGCGACCGCGACCCGTCGCGCGCCGGCGCGGCGGAGGCGCTGGGCTTGCGCTTCCACGGGCCGGAAGCGGCGCCGGACGGGCGCGACCTCGTGGTCCACGCCTCCGGGAATCCGGACGGTCTGCGGCTGGCGCTAGGCCTCGCGGGTTTCGAGGGGCGGGTCGTGGAGGCGAGTTGGTTCGGCGACCGCGAGGCGGCGCTGCCGCTCGGCGAAGCCTTCCACGCGCGGCGCTTGTCGCTGGTCTCGTCCCAGGTCGGCGCGGTGGCGCCGGCGATGCGCGGGCGGCGCACGCACGCGGAGCGGCTGGCGCTGGCGCTCCGCTTGTTGGAGGATGCGCGCTTCGACGCGCTGCTCGGCCCCGCCACGCCGTTCGAGGCGTTGCCGGCGGCCTTCCCGGCGCTGCTGGCGGGCGCCGGCGGTTGCCCGGTCGTCACCTATCCATAAGGCACCGCATGTACAGCCTGACCGTCAGCGACCACATGATGATCGCCCACTCCTTCCGGGGCGCCGAGTTCGGCCCGGCGCAGCGCGTCCACGGCGCGACCTTCGTAGCGGAGGCGGAGTTCCGCGCGGCGCGACTGGACCACCTGAACCTGCTGGTGGACATCGGCTTGGCGCGGCAGGAGCTGCGCCGGGCGCTGGACACGCTGGATTACCGCAACCTCGACGACGAGGCCGGCTTCCGCGGGCAGAACACCACCACCGAGTTCCTCGCCGCCCACGTCCACGCCCTGCTCCGCGCGGCGCTGCGCGACGGGCGGCTCGGCCCCGGAGGCGGGATGGTGGGCTGGCTCAAGGTGACGCTGCGCGAGAGCCCGAACGCCTGGGCCTCCTTCGAGGGCCCGGTGGAGGACACGCCGCAGATCGTGAGCCCGGGCGGATGAAGGTCGCGCTGCTCGTCCCCGGCCCGTTCGACACGGTGTCGGGCGGCTACAGTTACGACCGGCGGCTGGTGGCCGGGCTGCGCGCCTTAGGCCACGGGGCGGAGGTGGTGGAGCTGGCCGGCCGCCACCCCTTGCCGGACGACGCGGCCCGTGCCGCCGCGCGCGCCGCCTTGGACGCGCTGCCCGAAGACGCCGTGCCGGTGGTGGACGGCCTCGGCCTGCCGTCCTTCGCGCCGGTGGCGGACGCGCTGGCGCGGCGCAACGCGGTGGTGCTGGTCCACCACCCGACGGCGCTGGAAACCGGCTTCTCCGGAGCGGACCGCGACGCCTTGCGGGCCACGGAGCTGGAGTTGTTCGGCCGCGCGGCGCGCGTCGTCGCCACCTCCCCGCTCACGGCGCGGCGGTTGGTGGAAGAGTTCAGCGCCGACCCGGCGCGCGTCGGCGTGGTGGAGCCCGGCACCGACCCGGCGCCGCGCGCGACTGGATCGGGCGGGCCGGGCGCGGCGCTGCTTTCCGTGGGCGCGTTGGTGCCGCGCAAGGGGCACGACGTGCTGCTGCGCGCGCTGGCTGGTTTGGCCGACCTCGACTGGCGCTTGGCGATCGCCGGGCCGGAGGGGCGCGACCCGGTCCATGCGCGCGGCTTGCGCGCGTTGGCCGAGGAGTTGGGCATCGCGCAACGCGTGGAGTTCGCGGGCGCCGTGGGCGCGGAGAGGCTGGAAGCGCTCTACGCCGGCGCCGACCTGTTCGCCCTCGCCAGCCATTGGGAAGGCTACGGCATGGCGGTGGCCGAGGCGCTGGCGCGCGGGCTGCCGCTGGCCGTCACCGCCGGGGGCGCGCTCGCCGAGTTGGCGCCGGAGGACGCCTCGGTGGTGTCGCCGCCCGGCGACCACGTGTCGCTCGGCAAGGGGCTGCGCCGGGTGATCTTCGACGAGGCCCTGCGGCGGCATATGGCCGAGGCCGCGTGGCGCGCCGGGCAGCGACTGCCGCGTTGGGAGGACCGGGCGGAGGCCTTCGTGGCCGAGATCGAGAAGAGCCTCGGGTGACCGAGGCCTTCGACCTGGACTGGCTCGACCTGCGCGAGCCCTTCGACGCCCTGGCGCGGAACGAGGCGCTTGCGGAGCGGCTGCTCGCGCGCCTGCCGGCGCGGCCGCGGCTGATGGACTTCGGCGCGGGGACCGGGAGCCTGTTCCGCTGGCTGGCGCCGCGCATAGGCCGCGCCCAGGCCTGGACGCTGGTGGACGCCGACCGCGACATGGCGGAGGCGGCCTTCGACACCATCGCCGACCGGGCGGAGTCCGTCGGCTTGCGCGTCACCTTCCCCAACCGGCGCTGCCTGCTCGTTCACGCGCCCGGCGGCGCGTGGCGGGTGGAGACGCTGGTGGCTGACTTGGCGGAAGCGCCGGCGAACCTGCCGCTGCACGAGGCCGACGCGGTGGTGAACAGCGCGCTGTGCGACCTGGTGTCGCGCCCCTGGGTCGAGGCGATGGCGGCGGCGCTGCGCGTGCCGTTCTACGCCGCGCTCTGCGTGGACGGACGGGACCGCTTCTCGCCGCCGCACCCGGCGGACGCCCTCGTGGCGCGGGCCTTCCGCCGCGACCAGCGGCGCGACAAGGGCTTCGGCGGCCCGGCCCTCGGCGCGGCGGCGCCGGCCGCGGTGGCGGAGGCGTTCGCGGCGGAAGGCTTCGCGGTGGAGGCGGCGGCGAGCGACTGGGTGGTGCGCGGCCGCGCACCGCCACCCGGCCTGCCGCCCGACGCCGCCGCGCCGTTCCTGTCGCGCCTCGTCGCCGGGCACGTCGCGGCGGCGCTGGAAGCGGGGCCGGCCCGGGACGCGGGGCGCGTTTCGGACTGGGGCGCGGCGCGCGGCGAGCAGATCGCCTGGGGCGTGCTCCAGGCGCGGATCGGGCACCGAGACGTGCTGGCCGTGCCGCCGGCGCCGCCCTCGGCGGCGCAGCGGAGGCGCTGAAGGATCAGCGCTCCATAAGGTCGTGCAGGCTGGCCGAAATGTCTTCCAGCTCTTCCAGGATCGAGCGGAGCGCCGCGACGCCGGTTTCGGGCGGCTCGGCGGGCGCCGCAGCGGGGGGCGCGGCGGAGGCGGCGACCGCTTCCTCCAGCCCGCCCTCGCGCAGCAGCCGCTGCACTCCCTTGATGGTGTAGCCCTGGGTGTAGAGCAGGTCGCTCACCCGCCGCAGCAGGGCGATGTCCTCCGGCCGGTAGTAGCGCCGGCCGCCGCCGCGCTTCAGCGGCTTGAGCTGGGGGAACTTGGTTTCCCAGAAGCGCAGCACGTGCTGCGGGATGTGCAGGTCGTCCGCCACCTCGCTGATGGTGCGGAAGGCGCTCGGCGCCTTGCGGGCGCGGAGCGGCGACGTCGACGGCGGCCCGCCGGAGGAAGGCGGCGCGGCGGCGTGGCTCACGCTTCGGCGTCTCCGTCGCCGTGCCGCGGCGGCGTTTGCCCGTTGATGCGGGCCTTGAGCACCTGGGACGAGCGGAAGGACAGCACGCGCCGCGGCAGGATCGGCACCTCAACCCCGGTTTTCGGATTGCGGCCGACGCGTTGACCCTTCTGCCGCACGAGGAAGGTGCCGAAGGCCGAGATCTTCACCGACTCGCCGGCGGCGAGCGCCCCGGAGATGCGCGCCAGCACGGTTTCCAGCAGCGCGGCGGACTCGTTCCGCGACAGCCCGACCTGGGCATAGATGGCCTCGGCCAAATGCGCGCGCGTCAGCGTCTCCATGCGGCAGGGGGTTCCCGCAAGCTATTCAACAAGAATGGAAACCGTGTTCCGTTGTAGGCGTCAACGGATATGCGCCGCAACCGGGCGTTGCGCCGGTGCGTGGTGCAATAATGCCGCTACGTGGGGCCGCCCCGGCGGCGCGTCAGAAGCGGGCCAGCGCCGCGCCCCAGGCGAGGCCGCCGCCGATGGCTTCCATCACCACCAGGTCGCCGCGCTCGATGCGGCCGTCGGACACGGCTTCGGCCAGGGCGAGCGGGATGGACGCCGCCGAGGTGTTGGCGTGGCGGTCCACGGTGACCACCACCCGCTCCGGCGGCAGGCGGAGCTTGCGGCCCATGGCGTCGATGATGCGGAGGTTGGCTTGGTGCGGCACCAGCCAGCGCACGTCGGCGTGCGTCAGGCCGTTCGCGTCCAGCGCCTCGTCCACCACGGCCGCGAGCTTGGAGACGGCGTGGCGGAACACCTGGTTGCCGGCCATGCGGAGCTTGCCGGTGCCGCCGGTGGAGCCGGGGCCGCCGTCCACCAAGAGGATGTCGCCGAAGCGGCCGTCGCTGTGCAGGTGGGTGGACAGGATGCCACGGTCGGCCGCCGTCCCCTGCCCTTCGCCGGCGACCAGCAGCACCGCGCCGGCGCCGTCGCCGAACAGGACGCAGGTGCCCCGGTCGGTCCAATCCACGATGCGGGAATAGACCTCGGTGCCGACCACCATGGCGGAGCGGACCTGGCCGTTCCGGATCATGCCGTCGGCGATGCCGAGCGCGTAGACGAATCCGGCGCAGGCGGCGGCGATGTCGAAGGCGATGCCGCGCGTCATGCCGAGCGCCGCCTGGATGCGCGCGGCGGTGGCCGGGAAGGAGGAGTCGGGCGTCGCGGTGGCGACGATCACCGCGTCCACCGCCTCCGGTCCGAGGCCCGCGCGCTCCAAAGCCCGGCGCGCCGCGGCCGCGCCCATGGAGGAGGCGGTCTCGCCCGGCGCCGCGATGTGGCGCTGCCGGATGCCGGTGCGCTCCGTGATCCACTCGTCGGAGGTGTCGAGGCCGAATTCCCGCGCCAGGTCGTCGTTGCGGACGACGCGCTCCGGCAGGTAGCCGCCGCAGCCGGCGATCACGGCGCGGGTGGTCGTGGTTTTCGTCATTAAGCCGGCGTCTCCCCGACGACCGGGGCGAGGGCCGCCGCGGCCGGCTCGGCCTCCACCGCGGCGGAAAGCCGCGCCAGCCCTTCACGGATGCGGTCGTTGAAGCGGTGGTTCACCATGTCCATCGCCACGTCCACGGCGTGGGCGAAGCCCAGCGCGTCCGTGCCGCCGTGGCTCTTCACCACCACGCCGTTGAGGCCGAGCAGGATGGCGCCGTTGTAGCGGCGCGGGTCCATCCATTCGCGCAGGCGGTCCAGCGCCGGGCGGGCGAGCAGGTAGCCGAGGCGGGCGGGGACGGAGGAGGTGAAGACCTGCCGCAGCAGGTCGCGCATCAGCTTCAACGCCCCCTCCCCGGTCTTCAGCGCGACGTTGCCGGTGAAGCCGTCCGTCACCACCACGTCCACCGTGCCGGCCGTGATGTCGTGCCCCTCGATGAAGCCGTGGAACTGGGCGCCGACGTGGCTCTCTCGCAGGATCTCGGCGGCGAGGCGCAGGCGCTCGTCGCCCTTCAGCTCCTCGGAGCCGACGTTGAGCAGGCCGAAGGTGGGCGCCGGCAGGCCGAGCACGGCGCGGGCGAAGGTCTCGCCCATGATGGCGAACTCCACCAGATTGCGCGCGTCGCACTGCACGTTGGCGCCGAGGTCCAGCATCACCACGTCGCCGCGCGCGGAGGGGCCGATGGCAGCCAGCGCCGGCCGGTCGATCTCGGGCAGCGCCTTCACCACGATCTTGGCGAGCGCCATCAGCGCGCCGGTGTTGCCGGCGGAGACCACGCCCGCCGCCTCGCGCGCCGCCACGGCGTCGATCGCCAGGCGCATGGAGCTGTTGCGGCCCTGCCGGAGCGCGGCGGTGGGCTTCATGTCGGAAGGGATGGCGTCCGGCGCGTGGCGCAGGCTGCACAGCTTGGCGGCGCGCTTGCGCAACGCCAGCATCCCGCCGAGGCGCGCCTCGTCGCCGACCAGCAGGAAGCGCGCTTCGGGGTGGCGCTCGGCGGCGAGTTCCAACCCATCGAGCACGATGTCGGGCGCGTTGTCGCCCCCCATGGCGTCGATGGCCAGGGAGAAGCCTTGCGTCACGTCAGCCGCGGTCCCGGCGCCAGGAAACGGTGGTGCTCAGGTGCGGACCGCGGCCTTCAAGGCGTCGCCGGCCGGGACCACCTCGCGCCCGTCGTAGTGGCCGCAAGCGGAGCAGATGTGGTGCGGGCGCTTCAGTTCGCCGCAGTTCGAGCATTCGGAGTGGGCTTCGCGCGACAGCGCGTGGTGGCTCCGCCGCATGCCGCGGCGGGAAGGCGAGGTTTTCTTCTTCGGGACGGCCATGGTGCCGAGCCTTTCTCAGTCGAGCGACGGCGGATGTATGGATGAAGGGCGGGCCTGTACCACCACGGCCGCCGCGGGGCAAGCGAGTTGGCGCCCCGCAACCAACGGGCGGTTGTGTTCAGTGCCGCGGAGCGGCGGGGCGCAGCTTGGCCAGCGCCGCCAGAGGGCGCCCGGCCGCGTCGCTGGCTTCCGCGGGCAGGGCCGCGCCGGGCGCGCGCGGGTAGGGGTCGAGCGCGAGGGCGAGTTGTTCCGCCATCGCTTCGCCGAGGTCGACCACGCCGCCATCGCTGGGGATGTCGTCCGGCTCGTCCGGCTCGTCCCGCGGCTCAACCCCGGCCGGCAACAAGCGGAGCGCCACCGCTTCCTCCACCCGCTGCGCCACGGGCTCCAGGGTCACGACGCAGTTCTGGACCACATCGGCGGCGAGGCGGCCTTCCGCGCGCACCGCGCCGTCCGCTTCGGGCCGGAAGCGGAGTTCGGCGCGGAGGCTCTCGACGGCGGGGATGCCGAAGCGGCGGGCCAGCGCCGCGCGTTCCGCCTCGGCCGCTTCCAAGACCTCCCGCCGGCCGTCCGGGCCGACGGAGCCGAGGTGGAGGGGGCGGGAGAATTCGGGCACGCGGTCGTCAGGCGGCATCGGGGGAAGCGGCGGCCGCAGCCGCGCCGGGCGTCGGGGGGAAGGACGCCTCGCCCCGCAGCAGCGCCGCGGTGGGCTGGGCGGACAAGGCCTGGGCCACGCGCTCCGCGTGCGCGGCCAGGGCCGGCGCGCCGATGGCCGCAGCGGCGTCCGGGCCGGAGGCGCGAAACACGTTGCGAGCCAGGGCGGCTTCCAGCGCCGCCCGGTCGCCAGCGTCGAGCGCCGCCGCGTAGGCCTGCGCCCGGCCGTGGAAGGCCTCCCACATGCGCTTCACGCGCTTGCCGACGGACATGTCGCCCACGCCCATTTCGCGGAGGTTCATGTCCATGTCGGAGAACATGGCGTCGAACACGGCCTGCGCCGCTTCAGCGCCGCGCGGGTCGGGGTCGCGGTGCAAGCGGCGGATCAGCACGCCCACGTGCAGCCCGACCAGGTCGAAGCGGCCGTCCAGGGTGTCCGGCACGCCGATGGCGGGGCCGAAGAACCAAGGGTCGCGCGCCGCCGTGACGGCCGCGGTGTAGAGCAGGAAGCCGGGCCGTTCCATCGGCTTGCGGCGGAACAGGGCGAGCAGGCCCATCGGTCCTCCAGACAGGGGGCGGACGCGGTCGGCCGCGGGACGGCGCCGGTGCCTGGAAAGAGATGGATAGGCTTCCCCACGTGGTCAACGCGCCGTTCCGGAAAGGCGCGGGCCCACCGGCCGGGCCGGGGGGTCGGAACGCAGCGCCATCCGTCCGGTGCGGCGACGGGGGGGCGGTGGCGCCCCCATGGGGCCGCCACCGCTTCTGGCGGGCGTGGTCCGTCCCGGTTCCGGGACGATCGGGGCGAACCGTCGGTCGGCTCACCCCGGACCGGTCACCCCCACCAATCGCCGCCGTTGGGCGTGTAGGACATGTCGTAGACGGTGATGGACGTGTTGTCGTTCTTGTTCATCGCCCCGAACACGACGTTGGAGCCGCCGTGCGCGGCGTCCTTGGTGTCCATCCAAACCGTGCCCGCGTCCCGGCCGTCGACCGAGAATGACACGCGGTCGGCCTGCCAGTTGATGCCGTAGGTGTGGACTTGGCTCTCGTCCAGATCCCAGAACATCTTGGCTTCGTACCAGTCGTAGCCGTTGTTGCCGTGGTGGGCGGTGCCGTAGGCGGTGCCGTCGCGCAGCACCTCCACGAAGTCCAGCTCCGTCCCGGGCCACTGGTCGTTCGAGGGCCAGAGCAGGGCGGCCGGGCCGACCTGGTTGCCTTCGACCTTCGCGGTGACGTAATATTGGCCGTAACCGTGACCGGAATCGCTCCCCCAGGGGCGTTCCATCACCCCCGAGTATCCGCTCAAGGTGATCTGACCCTTGACGCTGGTGTCGACGTTGCCCGCCCAGTGGTGGGTGAGTTGGCCCGCGCCGTTGTCGAAGGATTCGTAGAAAGAATCAGCCAATGTTCATCACTTTCGCTGTGGTTGGGGTGGACGGACGGAGCGCGGTGGCCAACCACGTCCGCACGACCAGTGTTCACGGCGCCGTGCGGATCAACGTGCTAAGCAAGGTACATACGTTGGTCAAACGGTTTTCTGGATTTTAATATGTTGTTAATGCAACTGTTTTGATGTCGTTCAAGGCTGAATGCCGTGATGCACAAAGGATGCGGACGCAATATATAAAATTTGAGAAAAATTTATTACTTCCGTCCGAGGCCGTCCCGAAGCGGCGAAATGGACGCGCGGCGATGCTTCCTTGCCCGCGGTGCCGGTGGTTGTAGGTTGGCCTTCCGCTTCAGAGCCGGCCGACCATGACCTCCGCAGAACGATCCACCGCCCCTCGCCCGCCGCTTCGGGCGCTCCCCATCCTCCTGCCGTTGCTGCTGGGCGCGTGCAGCCTGTTCCAAGCGCCCGTGGTGCAGCGCGGCAACCGCATCACGCCGGACCAGCTCGCCGAAATAACGCCGGGGGTGCAGACCAAGGCCGACGTGCGCGCCGTGCTCGGATCGCCGACCCAGACCGGAATGTTCGGCGACGACGAGTGGTATTACATCAGCAGCACCACCCGGCAGCAGCCGGCCGGCCAGCTCCGGGTGAGCGACCAGCAGACCGTGGTGGTCGAGTTCGACCGCGGGGGCGCCGTGCGCCGGGTGCGGGCGCTGGACGGCGCCGACGCCCGGGACGTGCAAATGGTGGAGCGGGAAACGCCGGTGCCGGGCAACGAACGGACGCTCCTGCAAGCTTTGTTCGGCAACGTCGGCCGGTTCGGCCCCGGCGCGGCGGGGACGGGGACGCAGCCACAGCAAACCACCCCCGGCGTCGGCGGCATCGGCCAGGGGGCGAGCGGCCTGGCCCGTTGAAGCCGGCGGGGACACTCCCGCCCGGCCCGCGCCCCTTGTACCCTGCGCCCAAACGGGTCCGCGCAGGGAGGAACACCGCCATGCACCGCAACCGTCGCGCAGCGCTCGCCATCGGCGCCGCCGCCCTCCTTTCGGTGCCGTTCCGCCGCGCCGGCCGGGCGGCGCAGGACGGCGGGGCCGGCTGGTCGCCCGACCGCCCCATCCGGTTCGTCGTACCCTTCCCGCCGGGCGGCGCCACGGACGTCTGGGCGCGGATGATGGGCGACGCCATGGCGGCCGGGCTCGGCCAGCCGGTGGTGATCGAAAACCGCAGCGGCGCCGGCGGCATGGTGGGCACCGAGGCGGCGGCCAAGGCCGCGCCGGACGGCCACACCCTGCTGTTCACCATCTCGCCGTTCATCCAGAGCCCCGTGGTGTTCCGGCGCTGGCCCTACCAGCCGCTGGAGGACTTCGCCCCGATCGGCAAACTCGGCACCACGCCCCTGCCCTTCTGCATCCGGCCGGAGATCCCGGCGAGGACGCTGGCGGAGTTCGTGGCCTACGCGCGCGGCAAGAACCTGTCCTTCGGCTCCTACGCGGCCGGCTCGACCGGCCACGCCTACGCGCAGCTCCTCTCGGACGTCGAAAAGCTCGGGATGACGCACATCGCCTACCGCGGCGAAGCGCCGATGCTGGCCGACATCCTCGGCGGGCGCATCCAGTGCGGCTTCCACAGCATGACGGCGGCGGGCGACTACATCCGCAGCGGCCGGCTGCGCCCGCTGGCCTGCACCGGGCGCAACGGCATCCCGTCCTTGCCGGAGGTGCCGACCTTCGTGTCGCTCGGCTACCCGGCGACCTTCGCCACCACGGGCTTCATCGGGCTGTTCGCGCCGGCGCGGGTGCCGGCGGAGGCGCAGAAGCGGCTGGCGGAGGTGTTCGCCGGCGTGATGGCGAACCCGGCTTTCCAGCGCCGCTTGCTGGAGATCGACACCATCCCCGGCTGGCTGGGGCCGGAGGCGTTCCGGGCCGAGATCGCCTTCCAGCTCAAGGAGTGGAGCGACTTGGCGACGGCGATGAACCTGACAGTGGACGGATGAACGCGATGCGGTTCGAACGACGGTCACTGCTCGGCGCGTTGGCGGCCGGGCTGCTCCCCGCGCCGGCGGCGCTGGCCCAAGGCGCCTCCTACCCGGATCGCCCGGTGCGCTTCATCGTCCCCTTCCCGCCCGGCGGCGGCACGGACGTTTGGGCGCGCATCGCCGCCGAAGGGATGCAGGCGGAACTCGGGCAGCCGATCGTCATCGAGAACCGCGGCGGCGCCGGCGGCATGGTGGGGACGGAGGCCGCAGCGAAGGCGCCGCCGGACGGCTACACGCTGCTCTTCACCATCACCACGCACATCCAGACGCCGGTGGTGACCAAGCGCTTCCCCTACGACCCGGTGGCGGACTTCGCGCCCATCGGGCGGCTCGGCACCACCGCCATCACCTTCTGCGTCGGCCCCGCCGTGCCGGCTTCGGTGCGGAGCATGGCGGAGTTCACCGCCTGGGCGCGCGACCGCGACCTCAGCCTGGGGTCCTACGCCGCCGGCTCTTCCGGGCACGCCTTCGCGCTGATGCTGGCGGAGGAGGCGAAGCTGCGGATGACGCACGTCCCCTACCGCGGCGAAACGCCCATGCTCCAGGACATGCTGGCCGGGCAGATCCACGGCGGCTTCCACAGCATGGCCTCCGCCGGCGAGATGATGAAGGCCGGTCGCGTCCGGCCGCTCGGCAGCAGCGGCGAGCGGCGCGTGCCCTCGCTCCCGGAGGTGCCGACCCTGCTGGAGCTGGGCTTCTCGCGCCGCTTCACCTTCAACGGCTTCTCCGGCCTCCTGGCGCCCGCGCGCACGCCGCGGCCGGTGGTGGACAGGCTGGTGCAAGCGTTCAGCGTCGTGGCCAACAAGCCGGAAACGCACGGGCGGCTGCTGGCGATCGACACCTTCCCGAGCTACCAGGACCCCGCGGCCTTCCGCGCGCAGATCGAGCGCAACCTGCGGGAATGGACGGAGATCGCCACCGCGCTGAACCTCTCCGTCGAAGGCTGACGCCGTTCAGGCGGCGGCCCGCGCCAGCAGCGCCGCCAGTTCGTCGTACTGCCGCGCCACCGCCGCCGCGCAGCGGAACGCTAGCAGGCGGGACGCGCGGCGGAGTTCGGCGCGGAAGCCGTCGCTCCGCCGGAACTCCCGCATCAGCGCCACCAACGCGGCGGTGTCGGCCGCGCCGTGGCCCGGGTGCTCCGCCGGCAGCCCCGCGAAGGCGTCGCGCGTGCCGAGCACCGGCAACCCGGCGGCGAGCGCCTCCACCGTCTTGACCTTCAGGCCGGTCCCGCCGGCCATCGGGTTCAGCACGCATTCCACGGCGCGGTAGAAATCCCCCGGCTCCCGCACCGGGCCGAGCAGCACCGGGCGGGAGCGCAGGCGGAGGTCGCGGCGCGCGATCTGCCCGGCGAGCAGCCAAGGGAGGTCCGGCGCGTCCGCCAGCGCCGCGTCCAGCGCCCGCACGGAGGCGACGTTCCACGGGTTGGCGCTGCCGAGGTAGCCGAAGGCGGCGCGGGGCGGCGGGGGCTCGGCGCCGCCTTCGACGAGGAAGCGCAGCGGCGGCATGTGGCCGAGGGTGAGCACCGGCGCGGCGCTGCGTTCCCGCAGGACCGCCGCCTCCGCCTCCTGGATCGCCAGCACGAGGTCCGCCCGCGCCAGGCCGCGCGCCTCCTCCGCGCGCGTGGTGAAGAACCAGGAAGGGTCGAGCCCCTCCGCCCGCGCAGCGAGGTGCCGGTCGCCGAACAGGTCGTGCGTGTCGAGCACCCGCAGCGCCGCGCCGGCGATGCCTTCGAGGACGCGCGACATCCAGACGTAGTGGACCAGCACGGCGTCGTGGCGCCCGCGGCGGTGCAGGCGCGCGACTTGGTCGGCGAGGAAGGCCGGGCACCAGTCGTCCAAGGCCCAGACGCCCGGCATCCCCGCCCGCGCCACCGGCTGCGGCTGGATACTGTGGAAACCGCCGCGCCAGAACTCCGACATGGCCGCTTCCTGCGCCGGCGCGGAGCCTTCCGTGGCGTAGTGGACGAACTCGCACACCACGCCGCGCGCCATCAGCTCCCGCCCCATCGCCTGGATGCGCGCGGCGTTCCCCTGGTCCGCGGGGTGCGACGCGATGGGCGAGACCACCAGCACGCGCGGCGGCCGCGTCACGGCAGCAGTTCCAGGCGTAACAGGACGGCGTGGGCCGGCGCGGGCACGGCCACGCCGAGGACGGGAACGCCCGCGCCGCCGGGCGGCCACCGTTCGGCTTCGAGGATGGTTTCGCCGGACCGGTGCTCGACGACGGTGGCGGGGAGGCGCCGCCCGTCGCCGAACAACGCGGCGCGGTGCGTTCCTTCGCCGCGCAGCACGGCGCGCAACCGGCCGGCGGGCGGCGCCCCCAGCAGCAGGCGGACCCGCCCCGTGCCGGGCAGTTCGAGGCCGTCCCGCCCGGCGGGAGCCGGCGCGTCGTGGATGAGCGCCGCGGCCGGGATGGACAGCGGCGGCCGGTGCGTCTGCCCCTCCTCCGGCAGCAGGGCGACGCTCGCCATGCCGTCCGCGATGGCCAGCGCGCGCGCCGACCAGCGCCCGCCCTGCGCCGCGCCGCCGGCGAGCGCTTCGGCGGCGCGGCGCAAGGCGGCGTGGATCGCGTCCAGCCGCGCCGGGGGCACCAGCAGGTCGTGCCGCTCCACCGCTTCGCCGGCGCCGAGCAGCAGCAGAATCCGCGCCCTCGGAGGCCCGGAAGGGAGATCGGCATCGGTGGGCAGGAGGAGAAGGGCGTCCGCGGGCAAGCCGGACGGCGGCGGGGTGGCGGCGAAGCGGACCAAGCGCTCCGGCGCGTCGCCCCAAGCGGCGGGCGCGCCGGCGAGCAGGGCGGCGTCGGCGGCGGGGTCGAAGCCGACCAAGGGCCGCCCGTCGGGGTGGCGGAACCGCCGCAGCAGCGCGGCTTCGGCGGGCGGCAGCGCGTCTGCGTCCGCGACGGCGCCGCAGAGCGCATCCGGCAGCCACGGGAACAGCGTTGGCGGGCCAAGGTCGAGCGTGCGCAGTCCGGGCAACGCGGCGCGGAGCAGCGCCGCGAGCAGGGGCGACGCCGGGCTCACGCCGCCCGCGCGCCGCGTTGCCCGGCGTCGACGTCGAGCAGGAGCCCGGCGCACGGCCCGTCCAGCACCCGAATCGCGCGGAGCGCCGCCCAAGGCGGCAGCAGCCCGTCCAGCAAGCCCGGTCGTTCCAGGCTGAGATCGGCCAGGCTCACGAGGTCAGGCGCCGCGAGCAACAGGCGGCACGGGCCTTCGACGCCGCCCAGCGCCCGCGCGACGGCCGCGGCGGTGAGGCCGGGGCCGAGCGCGAGCGCGAGCGCGACCGGCTTCGCTGGCGCGGCGGGGCGCGACGCCACGGGCCGCCCGCGCGAGGCCTCGATCAGCGCGCGGTACCGGAGCGCGACGGCGGGCAGCGCCATTTCGGTGGAGGCGAAGCGCCGCCCCGCCTCGCCGATCGCCCTGGCGCGGGCCGGCTCGGCGGCGAGGGCCGCCAGCGCCTCCGCCAAGGCCGGCGCCGCCCCGGCGAGCGGCACGCGCAGCACGGCGTCGCGCGGCAGTTCGGCATAGGCGCCGGTGTCGGACACGACGCAGCACACCCCCGCCGCGAAGCCGCGCGCTAGCGAGCCGGAGCTTTCCCCGGCGGAGGGGAAGCGGAGGTTCACCAGCGCGTCGGCGGCGGCGACGTGGTCGGTGAGCGCGGCTTCCGACAGGTAGCCCGCCACCCGCGCCCGGCCGCGCAGCGCCGGCCGCTCGGCGATGGCGGCGGAAAGCGGGAACTCCTCCGGCCGCTCCGCGCCGGCGTGGACCCAATGCGCCGCCGGGACCGCTTCGAGCGCTTCGATCAGCCAGTCGAAGCGCTTGGCGGACGTGGCGAAGCCGGCGGTGCAGACGAGGAAGGCGTCCGGCGGGACGCCGAGGCGCGCCCGCGCCTCCTCGCGCGGCGGCGCGGCGAAGGGGGGCAGGAGGTGCGGGATCACCTCGACATGCGCCGTGGCCGCCTCGCCGTGCAAAGCGCGCAAGCGGTTCCGGGCGAAGCGCGAATGCACAACCACGGCGCGGGAGCGCGCGAGCACCTCGCCGGCCATGTCGAACAGCAGGTGGTCGGCGCGGCTCCACCGGTCCTCCGCGGCGACGCCGCGGGCGTAGCGGGCGAAGGCGGGCGGCGCGTCGCGCAGGCCGGCGAGCAGCGTGTCGCGCGTCGCGCCGGCGGTCTGGCGTAGGTGGAGCAGGCCGGGGTCGTGGAGCGTCGTCACGCCCGGCACGCGGCGCAGCGCTTCGAGGACGAAGCCGTGCCCGGGGTTGTTGCCGAGCTGGTGCAGGACGCGCCCGTCGCCGCCCGCGATGGCCCGGTGCGCGAGCGCGGGGTCCACCACCGCGATGCCGGGCGGCGCGTCCGCCAGCCAGTCTTCGCAAGCCGCCTCGCAGTCGTAGTGCCGGGCCAGGGCGCCGAGCAGCATGGCCGCGTAGTCGGCGATGCCGTTCCGCTCCGGCGGCAGCGGGGTGAAGGCGGTGAGGCGGTCGAGGGGCACGCTGGACTCCGGTTCCGGCCGCATGGTAGCCGCGCCGGGCATGGACGGCACGGCGACGACCACCGCGGGCACGGCCTTCCCTTTCCTGCCCCTGTCCGCCGGCCGCCGCGGCCTCGCGCTGCGTTGCCTGCGCCGCTTCGGGCCGCACACGCTGCTGCTGTTCTGCGGCGGCGTCGAGGTGGGGCGGCTCGCGCTGGCCGAGGCCGTGGAGCCGGGCCGGACGGTGGAGGTGCCGGTGTCGCGCCTGCCGCGCGTGGCGTTGCCGGCCGAGTTGCGCCTGTGCGCCGGCGTCGCCGGGCCGGACCTCGCGCCACCTTGGGAGATCGCATCGGCCGACGCGGCGTTCGGCCTGCTCGGCGCGCCGGCGCCGGTCGTGGAGTCGCTGCGGCTCGACCACGGCGTGCTGCGCGGCGTCGCCACGGAGAAGGCGAACGGGCTGCTGGAGCCGGTGCTCTACGCCCGCGTCAACGACGCGGCGGCGCGCGCGGTGGCGGCGGAGGCGCCCGCGCCGCTCGCCGAGGGCGGCTGCGTGTTCCGCTTCGCCGTGCCTTTGCTGCCGGCCGACCTGGTGGAAGCGGGCCTCGCCGTGGACATCCACATGGTCGGGCTGCAAGCGCCGATCGCGCGCTTCGCCCTGGCGCCAGCGGGCGGGGTGGACACGGCGCGCGTCGCGGAGCTGGAAGGCAGGCTGCGCCGGTTGGAGGACGCGATGGCCTCCGGGCTCGACGCCATGGAGCACGCGATGCGCCGCCGCATGGACGCGCACGGGGAGCGCGTGGACGCCTTCATCGAGGCGTGCGCCTCCCTGCTGCTGGACCGGGTCGCCGCCGAGGACGCGCCGGCGGCCTTGCGCGCACTGGCCGGCAGCGGCGGCGACGGGCCCGAGGCGGCCGAAGCGGCGCCGCTCCGCCTCGGCGACCGGGTGGAGCTGCCGCCGGACTCGGGCCACCTCGGCTTCGGCTGGCATTCGCCGGAGCGGGACGCGGGGGGCTCCTTCCGCTGGATGGCGGACCGGGCGCTGGTGGTCAGCCCGGAGCCGCACCGCCCCCTGGCGGGCGTGACCCTGGAGGTGGGCCACCTCTACGGCGCGGCGGAACCGGCGCTGCGCGCCAGCTTCGACGCCCTGCCCTGCGCCGTGTCCGTGGAGCGCGAGGGCGACGGGCACCGCTTCCGCGTCCGCATCGCCCCTCCGGAGGGCACGGCGGCGGCGCCCTGCCGGACGCTGGTGCTGGAGGCGCTGGCGAGCGGCTCCCCGGCGCGGGACGGCGCCAGCCCCGACGCGCGCCTGCTCTCGGTGGCCGTGTACCGCCTGGTCTTCGACTACGCGGAATGACCCCGGCGCGGCCGCGTTGACCCGGCCCGGCTTTCGGCCTTGTCTGGCGGCCAAACAAGGGGGAGGAGGCCAGGCGCATGTCACCCGAGGGCCCGGTCCCGTACGGGGGGGACGTGGAGCAGGCGCCGCAGGCGCCCGCGGCGCAGCAGCCGTCCGAGGCGAGGCCCGCCGACCGCGCCCCGCGCAACCTGCGCGGCTTCCTGTCGCTCGAGGACTTCGAACGGGCGGCGCGGCGGCGCCTGCCGCGGATGCTGCACGGCTTCGTCTCCGGCGCCTGCGAGACCGACGCCTCGCTGCGCGACAACCGCGACGCCTTCGCCGAATGGGGCTTCGTGCCGCGCGTGCTGGTGGACACCTCGAACCGCGAGACGGTGACGGAGCTGCTGGGCCGGCGCTACGCCGCGCCCTTCGGCATCGCGCCGATGGGCGCCTCGGCGCTCTCCGCCTACCGCGGCGACCTCGCCTTCGCGCGCGCCGCCGCCGCCGCCGCGATCCCGATGATCCTCAGCGCCTCCTCGCTGATCCCGATGGAGGAGGTGCGCGCGGAAGGCCCGACCGCCTGGTACCAGGCCTACCTGCCGGGCGACCCGTCGCGCATCGAGCCGCTGGTGGACCGCGTCGCGGCGGCGGGCTTCGACACCTTCGTCCTCACCGTGGACGTGCCCGTCTCCGCCAACCGGGAAAACAACGTCCGCAACGGCTACAGCCTGCCGCTGAAGCCCACGCCGGGCCTGGCGTGGCAGGGTATCACCCACCCGCGCTGGCTGTTCGGCACCGCGCTGCGCACGCTGCTCAACCACGGCATGCCGCACTTCGAGAACATGGACGCGTTTCGCGGCCCGCCCGTGCTCTCCCGCGACCTCCAGCGCGCCTTCGGGCAGCGCGACGGGCTCGCCTGGGAGCACCTGGAGCTGATCCGCAACCGCTGGCCGGGCCACCTTGTCGTCAAGGGGATCATGTCGCCGGAGGACGCGCGCATCGCGCGGGACAGCGGCGCGGACGGCGTGATCGTCTCCAACCACGGCGGCCGCCAGCTCGACGGCACCGCCTCGCCGCTCCGCGTGCTGCCGGCGGTGGCGGAGGAGGCGCGCGGCATGGCGGTGATGCTGGACGGCGGCATCCGCCGCGGCACCGACATCCTGAAGGCGCTGGCGCTCGGCGCGCACTTCGTGTTCGTCGGCCGACCTTTCATCTGCGCGGCGGCGGTGGGCGGCGAGCCGGGCGTGAGGCACGCCATCCTGCTGCTGTGGGAGGAGGTCATGCGCGACATGGCGATGCTCGGCGTCACCGACCTGGCGGGCGTGGGGCCGGAATTCCTGCTGCGCCTGCGCGGCGGCGGCTGAACGGGAGGCGGACGCACCATGGACGTGAAGGGCATCGCGGCGCTGGTCACGGGCGGCGGTTCCGGCCTCGGCGCGGCGACGGCGGAGGCGTTGGCGGCAGCGGGCGCGCGGGTCCTCGCAATGGACCTGAACGCGGAGAACGCGGCCGCGGTGGCGTCTCGCACCGGCGGCGCCTCCGCGGCGGGCGACGTGGCGGACCCGGCGGCGGTGGAAGCGGCGCTGGACGCGGCGGCGGCGCTCGGCCCGCTGCGCCTCGTGGTGAACTGCGCCGGCATCGCGCCGCCGGCGCGCGTGGTGGGCAGGAACGGCCCGCACGACCTGGCGCTGTTCGAGCGCGTGGTGCGCGTCAACCTGATCGGCACCTTCAACGTGATGCGGCTGGCGGCGGCGCGGATGGCGGCGCTCGACCCGGTGGGCGAGGACGGCGAGCGCGGCCTGGTGGTCAACACTGCCTCCATCGCCGCCTACGAGGGGCAGGTCGGCCAGTGCGCCTACGCCGCGAGCAAGGCCGGCGTGGTGGGACTCACCCTGCCCGCGGCGCGGGAGCTGGCGCGGAGCGGCATCCGCGTGGTGACGATCGCGCCCGGCCTGATCCAGACGCCGATGATGGACGGGCTGCCGCCGGCGGCGCAGGAGTCGCTGCGCGCCATGTCGTTGTTCCCGAAGCGGCTTGGGCGCGCGGAGGAGATCGCGCGGCTGGTGCTGGCGATCGCGGCCAACCCGCTGCTGAACGGCGAGACCATCCGGGCGGACGGGGCGCTGCGGCTGCCGCCGGCGTAGCGCGCCATCCGCCCTACGCGGCCCCTTCCCGGCCCTTCTCCAACGCCCGCGCGTAAACCCGCCGTCGCGGCAACCCCGTCGCTTCCGCCACGGCCGCCGCCGCGTCGCGCACGCTCATGCCGGCCGCCATCGCCTCGTCGAGCCGCGCGTCCAGTTCCGCCTCGCCGCTGACCTCCAACGGCGCCGGACCCACCACCACGGCCACCTCGCCGCGCGCCGGCTCCGCCGCGTAGCGCGCCGCCAGCTCCGCCAGCGTCCCGCGCCGCACCTCCTCGAAGCGCTTGGTCAGCTCCCGCGCCACCGCCGCCGGGCGCTCGCCGCCGAACGCCTCCGCCATCGCCGCGAGCGCTTCCGGCAAGCGGTGCGGCGCCTCGTAGAGCACCAGCGTCGCGGAAAGCCCGGCCCGCTCCGCCGCCCGCACGCGCGCCAGCGCGGCGGCGCGCGGCCCGGCGCGGGGCGGCAGGAAGCCCAGGAACAGGAAGGGTTGCGGTGGCAGGCCGGAGAGGGTCAGCGCCATCACCGCCGCGTTCGGCCCCGGCACCGCGCCCACGGCCAAGCCCTCCGCGATGGCGGCGCGCACCAGCCGGTAGCCGGGGTCGGAGACCAGCGGCGTCCCGGCGTCGGAGGCCAGCGCCAGGCGCTCCCCCGCCCGCAGCCGCGCGAGCACGCGCGGGGTCTGGTCATCCTCGTTGTGGTCGTGCAAAGGGAGCAGCGGCGCCGACACGCCGTGCCGCGCCAGCAGGCCGCCCGTGACCCTGGTGTCCTCGCACAGCACGGCGTCCGCGCCGCGCAGCGCCTCCAGCGCGCGGGGCGACAGGTCGCCGAGGTTGCCGATCGGCGTCGCCACCAGCGTCAGCCGGCCGCCGCGGCCCGCTTCCGCGCCGGCGTCGGAGGGCGCAACATCGGCGGCCGCGGAGGGCGCCCGTCCGGGTTCAGCAGGAGGTTCGTTTGCCAGGTCCGTTCCACCCCATGGCGACGCCGCGCGGCGTCGGGCGCCGCCGTCTCCTGGCGGCGCTGCCCCTGCTCTTGCCCGCCGCCGCCTGCGTGTCGCAACCCCCCGCGCGGCTCGGCGGCATCCCCGCGCCGGTGCTGCCGAGCGCGCAGCGGGAGAAGGTGGGCCTACTGCTGCCCTTGTCCGGCCCGAACCGCCAGCTCGGCCAGGCCATGCTCAACGCCGCGCAACTGGCGCTGTTCGACCAGGGCGACCCGGGCATCGAGCTGCTGCCGCGCGACACGGGCGGCACCGCCGCCGGCGCGGCGGAAGCGGCGCGAGCCGCCATGGCGCAGGGCGCGCGGGCCATCGCCGGCCCCCTCACCCTCACCGAGACCGCCGCCGCCGCCCAGGCCGTGCGCTCCGGGCGGGGGGCCTCCATGCTCGCCTTCACCAACGACGCGTCGCAGGCCGGGGGCGGCGTGTGGGTGCTCGGGCTGACGCCGGCCGAGCAGGCGGAGCGCATCACGGCCGCCGCCGCCAACGCCGGGGCGCGGCGCTTCGGCCTGCTGGCCCCGGCCGACGAGCTCGGCCGCCGCCTCGCCACGGGGATGCAGACGCGCTTGTCGGCCCTCGGCCTGCCCCCGCCGGTGACGGTGCTGCGCCCGCCCCGCGGCGACGCCGCCGGCGCGGCCCGCGAACTCGCCGCCCAAGCGGGGCCGGAGGGGCTGGACGCGGTGCTGCTCGGCGAAACCGGCGCTTCGGCCAAGGCGGCGGCCGCGGCGCTGGCCTCGGCCTTCCCGACCCCGCCCCGCCTGCTCGGCACCTCCCTCTGGATCTCGGACACTGGGTTGGCCGGCGAGCCCGCCTTGGCGGAGGCCTGGTTCCCCGCGCCGGACCCGGCGGCGCGCGCCGGCTTCGAAAGCCGCTACATGACCGCTTTCGGCGAGCGGCCGCCGCGCATCGCCGCCGTGGCCTACGACGCCGCCGCGCTGGCCGGCCGCGCGGCGCGCTTCGGCGCGCCGCCTGTTGGCGAGGCGATGATGGGCGCCGACGGGCCGATCCGCCTGCTCCCGGGCGGCATGGCGCAGCGCGGCTTGGCGATCTTCGCCCTCGACGCCTCCGGCCAGCCCAGGCTGGTGCAGCCCGCGCCGGTGCCGGGCGCCGCGGGGAGCTGACGGCCGCCCGGCCGGGGGGTTCCGCGGTGCCGGAACCGTCCTTCTGGCGCGTCCTCCGCGCCGCGGGGCTGATCGGCGCGATGCCCGTCCTGGCGTTGCTGGCGCTGCTCTGGGGAGGGCACGTGTCGCCCGCGCCCGGCTTGGTGGCGCTGTCCGCTTGCGCGCTCGCGGCGCTGCTGCTGGCGCGGCTCTGGATCGGCGACCTGGAGCGCTTGTCGGAAGCGCTGCGGCGCGCGGCCACGTCGGATGGCGAGGAAGAGGAAGCGGAGGACTCCGGCGGGCCGCCACCGCCCCCGGAGGCGCCGGTGCTGCCCGCGGCGCGGGAGGTGGCCGACGGCGTGGCCCGCCTCGCCCGCGACCTGGCCGAGCGCCGGCGGATGGTGGGCCGGCTCCGCCGGGCCGACGATGCGATCGTGGAAGGCTTGCCCGACCCGCTGCTGGTGCTCTCCCCCGGCCGCGCGCCGCTCCGCGCCAACGCCGCCGCGCGGGCCCTGTTCGGCGCGGGCGACGGGGGCAACCGCCTCGGCGGCGACGTGGCCGCGCTGCTGCGCCACCCCGCGCTGGCGGACGCCGTGGACCGGGCCCTCGCGCAGCGCAAGCCGCAGTCGGCCGACCTCGTGCTGCCGGTACCGGTGCCGCGCGAGCTGTTGGCGCAGGTGGTGCCGATGGAACCGGCGCTGGCCGACGGCGGCCGCTTGGTGGTGCTCCTGTCCGACCGCACGCGCGAGCGCGCGGTGGAGCGGATGCGTGCCGACTTCGTCGCCAACGCCAGCCACGAGCTGCGCACGCCGCTGGCCAGCCTGATCGGCTTCATCGAGACGCTGCGCGGCCCGGCGGAGGACGACCCGGCGGCCCGCGCCCGCTTCCTCGCCATCATGGCCGAGCAATCAGAGCGGATGCGGCGCCTGATCGACGACCTGCTCGGCCTGTCGCGCATCGAGCTGGCCGAACACCAGCCGCCGGTCGGCCGGGCTCGGCTGGCGGAAATCGCCCGCGCCGAGGCGGCGGCGCTGGAACCCTTGCTCCGCGGCCGGCGCATGACCCTGGCGCAAGAGCTGGACGACGCGGCGGTCGCGGCGCCGGCGGACGCGGACCAGCTCGCGCAGGTGGTGCGCAACCTCCTGGAGAACGCCGTCAGGCACGGGCGCGAGGGGGGCGGGGTGCGCCTCCGCGTGGCGCGGGCCGAGGCCGGCGGGCGCCCGGGCGTTTCGTTCACGGTGGCGGACGACGGGCCGGGCATCCCGCGCGAGCACATCCCGCGCTTGACGGAGCGCTTCTACCGGGTGGACCGCGGGCGGTCGCGGGCCGCGGGCGGCACCGGCCTCGGCCTCGCGATCGTCAAGCACATCGTCAACCGGCACCGGGGGCAGCTCTCCATCGAGAGCGAAGAGGGCGCCGGGGCCAGTTTCCGGGTGTGGCTACCCACCCCACAACCTTAGAGTTGAATATGAAATCGGAACAATAACTCCGGACGCAAACTCGCGCTTGCCTTCCTCGCGAAAACGTCATTCAATGCTCTCGCATTCGCGAGATCATTTGGCCGCGAGGTTTTCATGGCCCACCCCGTCTTCCTCAGGACATCCCTCGCGTCCGGCTACGCCGCGGACAGTCACGCGGCATACGCGCCCGATTGGAAGCCGTTGGAACCCGCGAAGCGGCTGTTGCGGCGCTTGAACCGGTGGGCCGCCCCCGGGTACCGCCCGGAATTGCACTACATGCGCGGCGGCCGCACCCCGGGCGCGAAGTCCCTGTCCGCGCGCTGACGTCGCCGTTCGGCGTCCCGTTCCGCGTGGCTTGGCGGTTGTTCTGGCGGACGGCAGAGACTACCTCAGCGCCGTCCGCCCGAACGGGCCCCAGCGAAGCGATGCCAGTTCGCGGCCCTTGCCGCGCCGCGCCGGAACGAATGCACATGAGCGACCCCGCCGAAACCCCACCGGCACCCGACCGGGCGGAACAACCCGACACGGCCGCTGGAGCGGCCGCCGGCACGCCGGAAGAACGCGTCGCGGCCCTCGAAGCGGAGGTGGCGCAGCTCCGCGACCGCTGGCTCCGCGCTGAGGCCGAGACCCAGAACTTCCGCGCCCGGGCCGAGCGCCAGATCGCGGACGCCCGCAACTACGCCATCCAGAAGTTCGCCCGTGACGTGGTGGAAGCGGCGGAGAACCTGCGTCGCGGCCTCGACGCCCTGCCCCCGCCCGCGCCGGACGAGAGCGATTTGCTGGCCAAGCTGCGCGGCGGCTTCGAGGGCGTGGAGCGCTCCTTCCTTTCCGTGTTGGAGCGCAACGGCGTCGTCCGGCGCGACGTCGTGGGCGAGCCCTTCGACCCCGAATTCCACCAGGCCATGGCCGAGCAGCCCGCCACCGGGGACGCGAAGCCGGGCACCGTGCTGCAAGCCTGGACGCCGGCCTGGATCTTGAACGGCCGCTTGCTGAAGCCCGCCATGGTGGTGGTCGCCGCCGGCGCCGCCGCCAAGCCGCAGGACACGGCCGCCTAAGTTTTCATCACTCGTCGCCGGCGCCCGCACTTGTTCGGCCGTGGCGCCGGAATACATCACAGGGTAGCGGCCCGCCCCGGTCACGGCGGGCGGGTCCGCCATCCATCCGACCACCCCCAAGGGGAACTCAACTGGGGACGGGCGCGGCGCCGATCGGCGGGCCGCCCCCGCCCGCCGCGAAGGAGCCTGAACGGATGAGCAAAGTCATCGGCATCGACCTCGGCACGACCAATTCCTGCGTCGCCATCATGGAAGGCAAAGAGACGCGGGTCATCGAGAACGCCGAAGGCGCCCGCACCACCCCCTCCATGGTCGCCTTCGCCAAGAACGGCGAGCGCTTGGTCGGGCAGTCGGCCAAGCGCCAGGCCGTCACCAACCCGTCCAACACCCTCTACGCCGTCAAGCGCCTGATCGGCCGCCGCTTCGAAGACCCCATGGTCAAGAAGGACATGGGCCTCGTCCCCTACAAGATCGTGCGCGCCGACAACGGCGACGCCTGGGTCGAGGTGGACGGGCAGAAGTACGCGCCCCAGCAGATCAGCGCCTTCGTCCTCGGCAAGATGAAGGAGACGGCCGAGGCCTTCCTCGGCGACAAGGTCACGCAGGCCGTCATCACCGTCCCCGCCTACTTCAACGACGCCCAGCGCCAGGCCACAAAGGAGGCGGGCTCCATCGCCGGCCTCGAGGTGCTGCGCATCATCAACGAGCCGACGGCGGCCGCCCTCGCCTACGGCATGGACCAGAAGAAGGCCGGCACCATCGCGGTCTACGACCTCGGCGGCGGCACCTTCGACGTGTCAGTGCTGGAGATCGGCGACGGCGTGTTCGAGGTGAAGTCCACCAACGGCGACACCTTCCTCGGCGGCGAGGACTTCGACCAGCGCGTCATCGACTACCTGGCCGACGAGTTCCGCAAGGAGCAGGGCATCGACCTGCGCGGCGACAAGCTCGCCCTCCAGCGGCTGAAGGAAGCCGCCGAGAAGGCCAAGATCGAACTGTCCTCGTCCAAGCAGACCGAGATCAACCTGCCCTTCATCACCGCCGACGCGAGCGGCCCGAAGCACCTGGTCATGCAGCTCACCCGCGCGAAGCTCGAGGCGCTGGTGGACGACCTCGTGCAGAAGACGCTGGAGCCGTGCAAGCAGGCGCTCAAGGACGCCGGCATGGCGCCCAACGAGGTGGACGAGGTGATCCTGGTCGGCGGCATGACCCGCATGCCCAAGGTCATCGAGGCGGTGAAGCAGTTCTTCGGCAAGGAGCCGGCGCGCAACGTCAACCCGGACGAGGTGGTCGCCATCGGCGCCGCCATCCAAGGCGGCGTGCTCAAGGGCGACGTCAAGGACGTGCTGCTGCTCGACGTGACTCCGCTCTCGCTCGGCATCGAGACGCTGGGCGGCGTGTTCACCCGCCTGATCGACCGCAACACCACGATCCCCACCAAGAAGAGCCAGGTGTTCTCCACCGCCGACGACAACCAGAACGCGGTGACCATCAAGGTCTTCCAGGGCGAGCGGGAAATGGCGGCGGACAACAAGCTGCTCGGCCAGTTCGACCTGACCGGCATCCCGCCGGCGCCGCGCGGCGTGCCGCAGATCGAGGTGACCTTCGACATCGACGCGAACGGCATCGTCAGCGTGCAGGCCAAGGACAAGGCCACTGGCAAGGAGCAGCAGATCCGCATCCAGGCCAAGTCCGGCCTGTCGGACGCCGACATCGAACGCATGGTCAAGGACGCGGAGGCCAACGCCGAAGCGGACCGCAAGCGCCGCGAGCAGGTGGAAGCGCGCAACGGTCTGGAGGCGCTGGTCCACAGCACCGACAAGACCCTGAAGGACAACGGCGACAAGATCCCGGCCGCCGAGAAGGCCGAGGTCGAGGCCGCCATGTCCGAGGCGCGCAAGACCCTGGAAGGCGGCGACGCCGACGCCATCAAGGCGGCGGGCGAGAAGCTGTCCCAGGCGGCCATGAAGATGGGCGAAGCGCTCTACAAGGCGCAGTCGGCCGAGGCCCAGGCCTCCGCCCCGGGCGGCGACGAGGCGGGCGGCGGCGGAGCCCAGGGCGGCGCGGGCGGCCAGGGCCCGGGCGGCAAGTCCGACAAGGTGGTGGACGCCGACTTCGAGGAAGTTGACCCGAACAAGAAGAAGTCGGGTTAAGCTCTGCCAGATGTGTGGCGCCCGGTCCCGGCCGTTCGGGGCCGGGCGCCCGCGTGTCCGGAGCGCGGCGTGACCGCTGCGGCGTTCCACGCGCCTTGACCGAAGGAACCCGGCCGACATGGCCAAGCGCGACTTCTACGAAACCCTCAACGTCCAAAAGGACGCTTCGGACGACGAGATCAAGAAGGCCTACCGCAAGCTGGCGATGCAGTTCCACCCCGACCGCAACCAGGGGAACAAGGACGCCGAAGCCCGCTTCAAGGAGGTCAACGAAGCCTATGATGTCCTGAAGGACGCCGAGAAGCGCGCCGCCTACGACCGCTACGGCCACGCCGCTTTCGAGGGCGGCATGGGCGGCGGCGCCGGGGCCGGGGCCGGTCCCGGCGGCCCTTTCGGCGGCTTCGAGGACATCTTCGAGGAGATGTTCGGCCGCTTCGGCGGGGGCGGCGGGGCGCGGCGGCAGCGCCAGGCCTCCGGCCGCGGTGCCGACCTCCGCACCTCGGTCGAGATCGGGCTGGACGAGGCCTTCGCCGGCACCAAGAAGACCATCTCCGTCCCTTCCTCCGTGTCCTGCGAGGCCTGCAAGGGCTCCGGCTCGGAGAGCGGCGCGTCGGCCTCCACCACCTGCAACACCTGCCAGGGCGCGGGCAAGGTGCGCGCCCAGCAGGGCTTCTTCCTGATCGAGCGCACCTGCCCCACCTGCGGCGGCAGCGGCCGCACCGTGCGCAATCCCTGCAAGGTGTGCGGCGGCGCCGGCCGGGTGCAGCGCGAGCGCACCCTTTCCGTGTCCGTGCCAGCGGGCGTCGAGGACGGCACCCGCATCCGCCTCGCCGGCGAGGGCGAGGCCGGGTTGCGCGGCGCGCCGGCGGGCGACCTCTACGTGGACGTCGGCGTCCGGCCGCACGGGCTGTTCCAGCGCGACGGCGCCAACATCTTCGTCCGCGTGCCGCTCCGCATGTCGCAGGCGGCGCTCGGCAGCCAGGTCGAGGTGCCGGTGGTGGACGGCGGCCGGGCGCGGGTGACGGTGCCGGCCGGCACCCAGACCGGCGACCAATTCCGCCTGCGCGGCAAGGGCTTCTCCATCCTGCGCAGCGCCGCGCGCGGCGACATGTACGTGCAGGTGGTGGTGGAAACGCCGCAGAACCTGTCGCGCCGCCAGCGGGAGCTGCTGGAGGAGTTCGAGGCGGAAGCGGCCAAGGACGGCCGCTCCTCCCCAGAGAGCGAGGGCTTCTTCGCCAAGGTGAAGGAGTTCTGGGACGGGCTGGGCGGGCGCTGACCGGCGCCGCTCGGTTGACGCCGCGGAAGCCGCTCCGGTAAGGCCGCGGCGACTCCGCGAAAGCCGCGATGCCGCCCGACATCCCGACCGACCCCGGCCCCTACGCGGCCTTCATCGCCCGCTACCTGATGCAGCCCGTGGCGCCGGGCTCGTCGGAGCCGCGCGCCGCCGCCGAAACGGAAGCGGCAGTCGGCGGCGACCGCTGGTTCTGGGCCGACGACAACGCGAAGGTACTGGAATTCCTGACGCTCCCGGCGGTCTGGCGCCGGCACCCGCGCGAGGTGGCGGACGCCTTCCGGTTCCTGGCATCGCTCTGCCACGGCCCATTCATCCTCCGCCGCCGCGGCCACCCGCGCTTGGAAGAGGTGTCGAACGACGGCGGCGGCCGCGCCCGCTTCGCCCACACCTTCATGTCGATCGAATGCGACCTGCCCAAGGGGGTGGTCCAGGTGGGCATGCGGTTCCACGACGGCCGCAACGCGCGCAACCTCACGCTGACCGGCAACCACGTGCAGTTCGTCCAAGGCGGGGTCCGCCACACGCTCGATGCCGAGGACGCGATCGCCGCCTGGGACATCCGGCGCGGGGATGACGGACGACTCCGCCTCTGGCACGCCAGCGAGCTGTTCTTCGACGGCGGCGGGACGCGGCTGCGCCTCGGCCGTTTGACCTACGCCTACGGCTTCGACGCGCGCTCCATGGCGATCGACGCGGAAGCGGCGCTCGACCTCGACCCCGCCGCCGGCGACGTGTCCGAGGTGGTGCTGACCATCGGGCAGGACGACCTCAGCCACGGCGCCGGCGGCGTCGGCTACGGCGCGCTGCACGCGGAGGTGCCGGGGCCGGCGCCGCCGCTGCGCGTCCTGGCCGGCGAGCCCGCCAAGCGCCGCCACCCGGCGCCGGGCGCCGCGTACTGGTGCCTGGCCCAGCGGGACGGCATGCGGGGCTTCGCGCTCGGCATCCATTCCCTGCCGCGCGAACCCGCGCGCGTCTCGGCGTTCCGCGTGGCCGGCCGGGTCCCGGACCGCCTGCACTGGGTGGCCAGCGAACACCTGTTCCCCGCGCCGGCGCGGGGCGCGCGGCTGGTGGCGGCGGAGCGGAAGTGGATCACCTCCGGCGGGTTCTACGACCGCGTTTCCGATTGCGCCGGGCTGCTGCGCGGCCACGACGCCGCCCCCGGGGCCGTGCCCCTGGACCTCTCGGTCTCCTACGACTACGGCGCGGAGCTGGGCGCCTTCGCCCGCTGCGTGCGCGGCCTCTCCGGGGACGGCGGCCCGTCCGACCCGCGGCTGCGCGACGAGGCGCGCGCCCTGTACGACCGCTATCTCGGAGTCTACGCCGAGAACCTGCTGGGCGCGCACCGCGGCGGCGATGCCGGCGCCGTGTTCTCGCGCCCCCTCGCCTTCGTGGCGCAAAGCCTGGTGGACATGCTCGCCGCCACGGGCGAGGCGCGCTACCGGGAGATGCTGCGCGGGGCGATGGAAGTGCTGCTGGCCTTCCAGCGCACGCAAACCGACGTGGCCGGCGGGCCCAGCGCCGTGTTCCTGATGGGGCAGAGCGGCGGCTCGGCCGTCCCCTTCATGGATTGCCACAGCGCCGCGCTGCTGGCGCTGGTGCGGGCGATGCCGGTGCTGGAGGACGAGCGCTTCGCGGCGGCCCTAGACCACGGCCTGGGCGCCTACTGCCTCGCCACCCTGCGGTTCGAGCTGGGCCGGCTGCGGAGCAAGCAGGACACGGTCGGGGTCGATTTCGTGGACTCCGCCGGGAAGCGGCGCGTCATGGGCGGCGAGTGGAATTTCTGCGCCGCCCTGACGCTGCGCGCCTTCAAGGCGCTGCGGCGGTCGCGCCACCCCGCGATCCAGGCGATCGAGGAGAAGCACCGGGACCGCCTCGGCCTGCTCGCCGCCGTCATGCACGACCAGATCCGGCGCTCCATGCGGCCGCGGGAGGGCGGCGCCCTGGAAGTCCGCACCTCGGTCCTGTCTGGCGAGGGCAATTCCGAAACGCAGCCCTGGGCGGCGCTGGCGCTCGCCGAGGACGCCCTGGACGACTGAACGCGCGGCCCGCCGCGGGCGGAAGGCCCCCCCAATTGCAGACCATCCGCGACCTCGCCGAACTGGACGCCAAGATCGACGAGTGCGACCGCGCCGAGCGCGTGTCCGACGACGCCTTGCGCGCGGTGTTCGGCACCTTCCGCATGGAGCCGCCGGCGTCCCTGCCCCCGGACCCCTTCTCGCCCGAGTACCGCGAGTTCCAGCTCGGCCTCCACCGCGACGTCGCCGGCCGCCCCTACTCCACCGCCAACGAGGAAACGCCCTTCGACGTGGAGCGCGCGGCGCTCCGCCCCTTCCCCTTCAGCACCGGCAGCGGCCAGACCGCGGGCGAGCACTTCATGGCGGTGGAACTCCTGCTGCGTGCGATGGCGCTGCCGCCGAACGCCCGTGTGCTGGAGTTCGGGCCGGGCTGGGGCAACACCACCGTCATGCTGGCCAAGCTCGGCCACCGCGTCACCGCCGTGGACATCGAGCCGCGCTTCTGCGAGCTGATCCGCCGCCGCGCCGCGCGCGAGGGCGTCGAGGTGGAGGTGGTGAACGCCGACTTCCTGTGGGCGGAGGGGGCCGGCGCGCGGTTCGACGCCGCGCTGTTCTTCGAGTGCTTCCACCACTGCGCCGACCACCTGCGCCTGCTGCGGGCCTTGCGCGGGGCGCTGGCGCCGGGCGGGCGCGTCTTCTTCGGCGCCGAGCCGATCACGCCCGGCTTCCCGATGCCGTGGGGCCTGCGGCTGGACGGCAACTCGCTGTGGGCGATCCGCAAGAACGGCTGGATGGAGCTCGGCTTCCGCGACGACTACTTCCAGCAGGCGCTGGCGCGCACCGGCTGGTTCGGCCGCAAGCACGCCTGCCCGGACCCGGCTTGGCTCACGGTCTGGGAGGCCGGCCGGCGCGAGGAAACGGTGCTGCGCTTCCCGGCCGACAAGCCGCCCATCCAAACAGCGGTCGGGCAGCGGCGCGGCGGCCTCCTCGAATTCCTCGGCGCGGAGGGCACCGGCGCCTACGGCCCCTACGTGGCCCTGCCGAGCGGCCGCTACGTCGCCCGCCTCCGGTTCCGCGCCGGCTGGGCGGCCGGGGGGACGGCGGTGCTGGACGTGTCCGCCGACGTCGGGGAAGCCCGGATCGCCTCCAAGCCCTTCGAGGCGGCCCGGCTCGCGGAGGCGGGCATGGCGGTGGAGCTGCCCTTCGAGGCCGCGTCGGACCTGGCCGGCGTCGAGGTCCGCCTGTTCTGCCGGCCCGGCTTCACCGGTGCGTTGGAAGCGGTGGAGATCGCCCCGGTCGCCTAGCCCGCGGTCGCCCCGGGCCGAAGCGTCCGGGACGCGCCGGCCGCCGGGCCGACAACGGGTCCGGCCGCGCGCGACCAGCACCGCTCCCGCGGTCGGCAAGCCGCAGCCGCCGATCCGCAGCAGCGCCGCGCCGCGCGTAGCGGAGCAGGCCGAAGTGGTCGAGCAGCACGGCGGGGCGGTGCCGCGCCCGCCGGTTGCGACGCTGTTGGCCGCGGCCCCGCCCAGCAGGCCAGGCGAGGTACAGGGAAGCGCGAGGGCGAAAAGGCTGGATCGATGGACTTATTTCTGTTCATTAATGGAACCGAATCGGGAGGGCGGCGTTGTCCGAAAGCCCGTCGCTTTCCCCCCAGGCGGCGG
>NZ_BAAAFZ010000047.1:90790-102723 GCF_039523795.1 Craurococcus roseus
GCCCTTTGTCGTTGGACATTCGCCACGCCCGGTCGCGGCACGGGCGGCGCCCCCCCCTGGCGGGCGGTCTGGAAAAACGAAACAGTAGGACAGTGAGGAAGCAAGGCGACGGGGGCGCTCGCCTCCCGGTCGGCCGCAACGGAACGGGGAAGCGGCATGTCCCTCCGCATCGGAATCATGGGCATCGCCGGCCGGATGGGCCGCCTGCTCGCGGAAGAGGTCGTGGCGGCCGGCGCCGTGCTGGCCGGCGGCACGGTGCGCGGGGGCGACGCGGGAGCGCTGCTGTCCGCCAGCGACGCCGCGATCGACTTCACCCACGCCTCCGCCGCCGCCGCCCATGCCGCCTCCGCCGCCGCGGCCGGCAAGCCGTTGGTGCTCGGCACCTCCGGCCTGTCGCCCGAAGCGGAAGCCGCCGTGGCGCGCGCGGCGGAGCGCGTGCCCGTGGTCTACGCCGCCAACTTCGCGCCCGGCGTGAACCTGGTGCTGGCGCTCGCCGAGCGCATGGCCGCCGCCCTGCCGGCCGAGAACTACGACGCTGAAATCGTGGAGATGCACCACCGGCAGAAGGTGGACGCGCCTTCCGGCACCGCGCTGGCGCTCGGCAGGGCCGTCGCCCGTGGCCGCGGCACCACCTTGGAAGCGGCGGGCGCGGAAAGCGGCCGGGACGGCCATTGCGGCGCGCGGCGCACCGGCGCGATCGGCTTCGCGGCGCTCCGCGGCGGCCAAGTGGTCGGCGAGCACACCGTGCTGTTCGCCGCCGGCGCCGAGCACATCGCCCTCACCCACCGCTCCTTCGACCGCCGCGCCTACGCCACCGGCGCGGTGCGGGCGGCCTTGTGGGCGCACGGGAGGGCGCCGGGGCTCTACGACATGAAGCACGTGCTGGGGATGGCGTGAGGGCGCCGCCCCTGAACAAACGATTGAATCCGGCTTGACCCTCTTCTAGCGAACTGCGAGACGCGGTCCGTCCGACCCGCTCCGGGCCAGGACCGAACACGCGAATGGGCCACGTCTAGACGAGATGCTGCGCGGCGGACTGTTCACGCGCTACTGGCTGGAAGACGGCATCCGCCAGACGAAGGCCTACCGGAACCTCGACGCGGACCGCCTCCGCGACCTCGCGGACGGCACCGCCGGCCGCTGGTCGGCGCTGGAGGCGATGGCCCGGCCGAGAGGCCGAGACCGAATCCGAGTTCATCTTCCCCGTCCTCGACCGCCTCGGCTGGCACCACCTGCCGCAGCCGCAGCCCGGCCGCGGGCGGCGCGACGTCGCCGACGCCCTGCTGTTCCTCTCCGAAGCCGCCAAGGACACCGCGCGGCGCGAGCCCGACCACGCCGCGCGCTTCCGCCAGGGCGCCGTGGTGGTCGAGAACGAAGCTCGCGGCACCCTCCTCGACCGTTCGGGCGGCAAGGGCGAGGCGCCCTCCTCGCAGATCCTCCGCTACCTCAAGCGCGCCGACGGCATACCCGGCAGCGCCGTCCGCTGGGGCCTGCTGACCAACGGCCGCTTCTGGCGGCTCTACTGGTCGGGCGCCCAGGCGCGCGCCGACGGCTTCTTCGAACTCGACCTGCCGGCGGTGCTCGACCCGTTGCTGGCGCCGCCCGTTCCGGCGGGCGCGCCGCCCGACCACTGGCTGCGCGTGTTCCTGCTGCTGTTCGGCCGCGACGCGCCGGCCCCGGACGGGCGCGGCCAAGCGGGCGGACGCAGCTTCCTCGACGGCGCCCGTCCGGGGCCGGCGCTACGAGGAGCGGATCACCGACAGCCTTTCGGAAGCCGTCTTCGACCGCGTCTTCCCGCGCATGGTATCCGCGCTCGCCGCCGCCGACCCGGAAGCCAGCCCCACCGACGCCGCGTGGCGCGAAGCGGTGAAAGAGGCGGCGCTGACGCTGCTGCTCCGCTTCCTCTTCGTGCTTTACGCCGAGGACCGCGACCTGCTGCCCGTCGAACATCCGGGGTACGGGCGCTACTCCCTTCGCGCCCTCCGCGACGATGCCGAGGGGGTGGCCGAAGGGCGCCTCGCCGTTTCGGCGCGGCGCGATTCGTGGTGGCGGCGCGCCACCGACCTGTTCCGCGCCATCGCCGAAGGCGATCCGGAACTCGCCCTGCCCGCCTACAACGGCGGCCTGTTCGACGACGCGGAGCACCCGCTGCTCCGCCGCGCCGCCATTCCCGACGCCGAACTCGCGCCCATCCTCGACGACCTTTCGCGCGCGCGGACCGAGGACGGCCGCCGCCGCATCCAGTACCGCGACCTGGCGGTGCAGCAGCTCGGCGCCGTGTACGAACGCCTGTTGGAGCGCGACGTGGCTGCGGACGCGGCCGCGCCGGCGGGCGTTTCCGTCGCCGGCAACGCCACCGCGCGACACCGCACCGGCTCCTTCTACACCACGGACGCGCTGGTCTCGCTCATCATCGACGAGGCGGTCGGCCCGATTCTCGAAGAAAAGCGCCGCGCCTTCGCCGCGCGCGCCGAAGCCTTGCAGGGCGACCGCCGCCCCGCCGCCGACCGCTCCGCCGACCTCGCCCGCTCCGACGCGGCAGCGGCCTTCCTCTCGCTCCGCGTCTGCGACCCGGCCATGGGCTCCGGCCACTTCCTCGTCTCCTTGGTGGACTACCTCGCCGAGAACACGCTGATCGCCATGTCGGAGGCCGCCTCGGTCGGCGGGCAGGGTTACGTCTCGCCGGTCGCCACGGAACTCGCCGCGCTGCGCGCCGGCATCGAGGCCAAGGCGAAGGCCGAGGGCTGGGAGGTGCGGCCGGAGCACCTGGACGCATCGGCGCTGGTCCGCCGCTTCATCCTCAAGCGGGTGGTCCACGGCGTGGACGCCAACCCGCTCGCGGTGGAGCTCGCCAAGCTCTCGCTCTGGCTCCACTGCTTCACGGTGGGCGCGCCGCTCTCCTTCCTCGACCACCACCTGCGCGCCGGCGACAGCCTGCTCGGCGAGTGGGTGGGCGAGGCGCGGGCCGACCTCGAGGCGGAATACGGCCTCGCCGTCTCGATCAGCGACGCCGTGGGCGCGCGCACGGCCATGGCGGAGATCGAGCGCCGGCCCGACTCCGACCTCGCCGAGGTCAAGGAAAGCGCCGAGCTGTTCCGCGAGCTGCGCGCCGGCACGGCAGGGCTGCGCGCCTTCCTCGACCTCCGCCACGCCCGGCGCTGGCTGCCGCCGGCCAAGGACTCGCCCGCGGCCATCGGCGTCGCCGCCTTCTTCGGCGGCGCCTGGGGCGATCCCGTCGCGGTCCTGGCGGGGCGGGAGGAACTCCGCGCGCCCGGCCCGGAGGCGCCCGACATCGTCAAAGCCGCCAAGCGCACGCCCGCCGCCGCGGCATTCGCCGCCTTCGGCCAGTGGCGAGCATCGGCGGAGCGTTTGGCCGCCGAGCACCGCCTGCTGCACTGGCAACCGGAGTTCCCCGCCGTCTGGACCGGATGGGAAGGCTCGCCGCCCACCGGCGGCTTCGACGCGGTGATCGGCAACCCGCCCTACGTGCGGCAGGAAGCGATCAAGGCGCGCAAGCCGGCGCTCAAAGGCCTTTACCGCGCCTTCGACGGCGCCGCCGACCTCTACGTCTATTTCTACGAGCAGGGCCTGAAGCTGCTTCGGCCCGGCGGGCGGCTCTCCTACGTCGTCACCAACAAGTGGCTGAAAGCCGGCTACGCGGAGGAACTGCGCGGGCTGCTGGCGCGCGACGCCTGGGTAGAGGCGGTGATGGACTTCGGCCACGCCAAGGGCTTCTTCCCCGACGCCGACGTGATGCCCTGCGTCCTCGTCGCGCGGAAGCCGGACGGGCGCGAGGAGCCGCCGGAACAGGTCTCGGTGGCGGTGATCCCGCGCGACCTGGTGGAGATGGCCCGGCTCCCGGCGCAGGTGGCGGCCGCCGCCTTCCCGATGCCGCGCCTCTCGCTCGGCGCCGGCGCTTGGGTGCTGGAGCCGCCGGAGGTGGCGGCGTTGCTGGCGAAGATACGGGAGGCCGGCACGCCGCTGCGGGAGTACGCCGGTGTCGGCCCGATGTACGGCATCAAGACCGGCTACAACGACGCTTTTGTCATCGACAGTGCGACGCGCGAGCGGCTGATCCGCGAGGACGCGCGCAGCGAGGAGATCATCAAACCCTACCTGCGCGGCCAGGACATAGACCGCTGGACCTCGGACTGGGCCGGGCAGTGGATGATTTTCGCCCGGCACGGTACGGACATCGACGCCTACCCCGCCATCCGCCGGCACCTGGAAGCCTACCGCGTTGGGCTTGAGCCGCGGCCGCCTGAATGGGAGCGCGACCATCCAAGTGGAGAGTGGCCCGGCAGAAAGCCCGGGGCTTACCAGTGGTACGAGATACAAGACAATGTGGCCTACTACGCGGAGTTCGCGCGTCCGAAGATTGTCTACAACGACATCATGTGGAGAACACAGTTTTCGTTGGATCAATCTGGCGCGCTGATCAACAATACCGCTTACTTTTTGTCGTCGCCTGACGCTTGGTTGGTTGCCGTACTTAACGGGTCAGCGGGATGGTACTTTTCCTGGCGGCACGCACAACACGCCAAGGACGAGGCCCTTCGCTACTTCAATATCTTTATGGAAATTTACCTGGTGCCTGAGCCCGGCCCGCACGCGGAACCGGCCGCCGCCGCCGTCGCCGCGCTCTGCGCCATCCAGGACGAAGCCCACGCCGCCCGCCGCGTGCTCGCCGGTTGGTACCGCGGCGAATGGGGCATCGAGAAGCTGCCGAACGCCCTCCGCGACCCCTTCGCCCTCGACGACGCCGCCTTCGCCGCCGCGTTGCGCGGCGCCCTAACACGCGGGCGCCGCCGCCTCTCAGCCGCCAAGACCGACCACATCCGCCGCGAGCACGCCGCCAGCGTCGCCCCCGTTGCCCGCCGCCTCGCCGAGGCCGCCGCCCTGGAACGCAGCCTCGACGCGATGGTCAACGCCGCTTACGGCCTCTCCGCCGAGGACGTCGCCCTGCTCTGGCGCACCGCACCGCCCCGGATGCCCATACCGCCGCCGGCCTGACGGCGCCCGGCGCCGCTTTTCCCCGCAGCCAAGCCGAAACAGCGCTTGTTCCAGGATCTATGTTCCTGTATTGTTCTTTGCTCTTGTCGAGGGAGGCCCTGATGCGCGCCGACCAGCCTTCCCGCCCCCGTCCCGAACCGCTCCATGCGGTGGCGGCCGTCGCCACCCGCCTCGGCACAAGGCGCCCCGACGCATTTCATCCGAACGCGACAAAACGCGGCCCAGCGCCAGGGCCCGCATCGCAGGCACCCGAGGCGCCCGGTGCATTTTGTCCCATTCCGACAAAACGCCGCCACGCCCCGTCCGCCCCGCGAGCACGCGGGAAGCGACCGCCGAAATCACCTTTCGGTTGCTGAACGGGCCGTGCCTTGACCCCCCCTTCCCTGCCTGCGAGACAGTGCCCTCTCCCGTAACCCGGCACGATGCATGGCCAAGAGGGCGCGCGCGGCCTGCGCCGCCCCACGCGGCACGAGGAAGCAACACGCGATGCGCGACAAGGGCGATTACCTCTTCACCTCCGAGAGCGTTTCGGAGGGCCACCCCGACAAGGTGGCGGACCGCATCTCCGACACGGTGCTGGACGCCTTCCTGTCCGCCGACCCCTTCTCCCGCGTAGCCTGCGAAACGCTCGTCACCACCAACCGCATCATCCTCGCAGGCGAGGTCCGCGGGCCGGCGAGCGTGACAACCGAGCTGCTGGTGGAGCGCGCCCGCGAGGCGGTGCGCGACATCGGCTACGACCAGGAGGGCTTCTCCTGGCGCACGGCCGACGTCGCCTGCTACCTGCACGCCCAGTCGGCCGAGATCGCCATGGGCGTGGACGCCTCCGGCAACAAGGACGAGGGCGCCGGCGACCAGGGCATCATGTTCGGCTACGCCTGCCGCGAAACGCCGGAGCTGATGCCGGCGCCGCTCTTCTACGCCCACGAGATCCTGCGCCGTGTCCGCGACCTGCGCCGCGCCGGCGACCGCGCGGTCAAGGGCCTGTTGCCCGACGCGAAGTCGCAGGTGACGCTGCGCTACGTGGACGGCAAGCCGGTCGGCTGCACCTCCGTGGTCGTCTCCACCCAGCACGAGGAGGCGCTGGAGCAGGCCGAGATCAAGCGGATGCTGCGCCCGATCGTGGAGGGCCTGCTCCCCTCAGGCTGGATGTGTTCGGACGACGAGTTCTACGTGAACCCGACGGGCAAGTTCGTGATCGGCGGGCCGGACGGCGACTGCGGCCTGACCGGGCGCAAGATCATCGTGGACACCTACGGCGGCGCGGCGCCGCACGGCGGCGGCGCCTTCTCCGGCAAGGACCCGACCAAGGTGGACCGCTCCGCCGCCTACGCCTGCCGCTACCTCGCCAAGAACGTGGTCGCGTCGGGCTTGGCGGACCGCTGCACCATCCAGGTCTCCTACGCCATCGGCGTTTCCAAGCCGCTTTCCGTCTACTTCGACCTGCACGGCACCGGCCACGACGTGGACGAGGCCAAGCTGGCCCGCGTGGTGGGCGAGATGGTCAACCTCTCGCCGCGCGGCATCCGCGAGCACCTGCGCATGAACCGCCCGATCTACGCACCCACCTCCGCCTACGGCCACTTCGGCCGCACCCCGGACGAGGCGGCGGACACCTTCACCTGGGAGCGGACCGACTTGGCGGAGGAGTTGCGGCGGGCCTTCAACCGCTGAACGGCGGCGAGGACCGCCGCGGCTCGTCGCCGACGCCCGGCGTCCCGGACCGGCTCTACGGCAGGCGCCGCGGCCACCCGCTGCGGCCGCGGCAGCAGCGCCTGCTCGACGTCACCCTGCCGCGGCTGCGCCTCCCGCCGGAAGCCGCCGCCGCGGACCCGCGTGCCGCCTTCCCCGCGCCGGTGGACGAGGTCTGGCTGGAGGTCGGCTTCGGCGGCGGCGAGCACGCGCTGGCGCAGGCGGCCGCCAACCCGCGCGCCGGGTTGATCGCGTCGGAAGTGTTCGAGAACGGCCTCTGCTCGCTGCTGTCGCGGGTGGTGCCGGAAGGCGGCGAGGAGGCGGCGCCGCTGCCCGGCAACCTGCTGCTGTGGGACGCCGACGCGCGGCGCTTGCTGGCGGTGCTGCCGGCCGGCTCGCTGGACCGGCTGTTCCTGCTGTTCCCGGACCCCTGGCCCAAGGCCCGCCACGCCAAGCGCCGTTTCGTCCACCCGGCGCTGCTGCCGGCCGTGGCGCGGGCGCTGAAGCCCGGCGCCGAGTGGCGGATCGCCACCGACGACCCGACCTACCAAGCCTGGGTCGCCGAGGTGCTGGGCGGCGCGGCGGAGTTCGCGACGCCGCCGCCCGCCCCCGCGCGGCCCGAAGGCTGGCCGCCGACGCGCTACGAGGCCAAGGCGCTCCGCGAGGGCCGGGCGCCGCTCTATTGGAGCGCGCGGCGGCGCTGAGCCGCCCCGGCCGGGATCACCGGCGCGCGCCGGTTCCGCGGCCCGGATTGCGACCGGGCCCCAGGTCCCAAGGCCAACGCTCCGCTTCCCGCTCGGCCTCGGCCCGGGTCACGCCGATGTCGGCGAGCAGGCGGGGGTTGAGGCCGCCGAGTTCGCGGCGCGTCTCGGCCGCCCGGCGCATCAGCGCCAACCGCCCCCAGGAAGCCCGGGCCCAGGCCCACAGCGACTCGCCGCGATCCGCGGCCGCCGCCCGGCGGAACGGCCGGGGCGCCGAGGTGTAGCCTGACATGGAACCCTCCTACGCTTGCTGCTGCTTCGAAGGTGCTCCTTCGCCCGGCATCAAGGAAACGAGTTGTATTGAAGGCTTCGATCAACGATCTTGATGGGCATGGCCGTCCCCGCCGGACTCGACCCCGATCTGCTCCGCGCCTTCGTGCTGATCGCAGAGGAAGGCAGCTTCACCCGCGCCGCGCGGCTGGTGGGGCGCACGCAGTCCGCCGTGTCCATGCAGGTGCAGCGGCTGGAGGGCCTGCTCGGCCAGACGCTGCTGGAGCGCGGCCGCGGCGGCGCGGTGCGGCCGACGCCGCACGGGCAGCGCCTGCTCGGCGAGGCGCGCGAGCTGCTGGCGCTGCACGACCGCATCTGGCGCGCCTTCCGGACGCCGGCGGTGCAGGGCACCGTGCGCCTCGGCACGCCGGACGACTACGCGCTGCGCTACCTGCCGCAGATCCTGGCCCGCTTCGCCGCCGCGCACCCGGCGGTGGACGTGGAGGTGCTCTGCCTGCCCTCCGAAGACTTGGTGCCGCGTCTCGAAGCGGGCGATCTGGACCTGTCGTTGGTGTCCGAAGCCGTGGCGCGCTCCGACTGGCCGGGCGCCGTCACTCTGCTGCGCGGCCCGCTCGCCTGGATCACTTCGGAGACGCACGGCGCGCACCGGCGCGAGCCTCTGCCGCTGGCGCTCGACAGCCAGCAGGCCCACCCATCCCGGGGCATCGGCTGCGATTGGGCAAGGTCGGCGCTCGCGGCGCTGGACGCGGCGGGGCTGCGCTACCGGGTGGCGTACCGCTCCGCGACGCAGACGGGCACCTTGGCGCCGGTGCTCGCGGGCTTGGCGGTCGCGGTCGGCCCGGCCTCGTGGCTGCCGCCAGGCCTGCGTGCGCTCGGGCCCGGTGAGGGCCTGCCGCCCTTGCCCGAGTACGGCATCCTGCTGCTCAAGGGCCGGCAGCCGCAGCAGCCGGTGACGGACGCGCTCGCGGACCATATCGCGGAGGCTTTCGCGCGCGATCTGCCGCGCCCGGCGGCACCCGGAGCGCGGACGGGCGTGGCGGCCTAGTAGGACCGGCCTCCGCCGCGCCGGCAGCCGCCCCTTGCCGCCGGTTGGCGGCCGGACTATATCGCTTCCAATGACATCACCATCCGGTCCTCGGAAGGTGGCCCTCCCGGGGGCCGCCTTTTTCGTTTTGGGCCGGCTTTCGGGACCGGGGCCATGCCGGACATCGAACGTCCGCAGCACGAGGGGCTGGAAGCGCGCATAGCCGACGCCGTCGCGCCGACGGTGGAGCACATGGGCTACGAGCTCGTGCGCGTGCAGGTCAGCGGCAAGGAGCGGCCGGTCGTGCAGATCATGGCCGACCGCCAGGACGGCACGACCTTCACGGTCGAGGACTGCGCCGCCATCAGCCACGCCGTCGGCGCGGTGCTCGACGTGGAAGACCCGATCCGCGGCCAGTGGGCGCTGGAGGTGTCCTCCGCCGGCATCGACCGGCCGCTGACCCGCGCCAAGGACTGGGAGCGCTACGCCGGCCACGTCGCGCAGGTGGAACTCGCCGTGCCGCTGGAAGGCCGCAAGCGCTTCAAGGGCATCGCCATGGGCGCCGACGCCGAGGTGGCGCGGCTGCGCCTGGAGGACGGGACCGAGATGGCTTTCCCGCGCGGCAACATACGGCGCGCGAAATTGGTGCTGACGGACGAACTGATCGCCGCGACCGCCGCGGCCACACGCAAGGAGAACTGAGGCCATGGCCGTCGAAGTCGCCGTAGCGCGCCCCGAGCTGCTGCAGGTCGCCGACGCCGTCGCGCGCGAGAAGATGATCGAGCGCGACGAGGTGCTGGAGGCCATGGAGCAGGCCATCCAGAAGGCCGGCCGCGCCAAGTACGGCCACGAGAAGGACATCCGCGCCTTCATCGACCGCAAGGACGGCAAGGTGAAGCTGGAGCGCTGGACCGAGGTGGTCGAGCAGGAGCCGGTGGAGAACGAGGAAACGCAGATCCCGCTCCGCATCGCGCAGAAATTCCGGCCCGGAATCGAAGCCGGGCAGTTCATCGTCGACCCGCTGCCGCCGATCGACTTCGGCCGCATCGCCGCGCAGACCGCCAAGCAGGTGATCGTGCAGCGCGTGCGCGAGGTCGAGCGCAAGAAGCAGTTCGACGAGTACCGGGACCGGGTGGGCGAGATCGTCAACGGCGTGGTCAAGCGCACCGAGTACGGCAACCTGATGGTGGACCTAGGCCGCGCCGAGGCGCTGCTCCGGCGCGACGAGACCATCCCGCGCGAGGCGTTCCGCAACGGCGACCGGGTGCGCGCCTACATCTACGACGTGCGCGAGGAGCCGCGCGGGCCGCAGATCTTCCTGAGCCGCACGCACCCCGGCTTCCTGGCCAAGCTCTTCGCCCAGGAGGTGCCGGAGATCTACGACGGCATCATCGAGATCAAGGGCGTGGCGCGCGATTGCGGCAGCCGCGCCAAGATGGCGGTGGTGAGCCGAGACAGCTCCATCGACCCGGTGGGCGCCTGCGTCGGCATGCGCGGCTCGCGCGTGCAGGCGGTGGTGGGCGAGTTGCAGGGCGAGAAGATCGACATCATCCCCTGGTCGCCCGACAACGCGACCTTCATCGTCAACGCCCTCGCGCCGGCGGAAGTGACCAAGGTGGTGCTGGACGACGACGCCCGGCGTTGCGAAGTGGTGGTGCCGGACGACCAGCTCTCGCTCGCCATCGGCCGGCGCGGGCAGAACGTGCGGCTGGCGTCGCAGCTCACGCGCTGGGACATCGACATCCTCACCGAAGCCGAGGAAAGCGAGCGCCGGCAGGACGAGTTCCGCAAGCGCTCCGGCCTGTTCGTCGAGGGACTGGACGTGGACGACGTGATCGCCGGGCTCTTGGTGACGGAGGGCTTCACCTCCGTCGAGGACATCGTCGCGGTGGAGGACGAGGAGCTGGCGGCGATCGAAGGCTTCGACGAGAGCGTGGCGGCCGAGCTGAAGCGCCGCGCCGAGGCGTTCCTGCAGAAGCGCGAGGGCGAGGCGGACGAGAAGCGGCGGGAGCTGGGCGTGGAGGACGCGGTGGCCGAGATCGGCGGCTTCTCGGCGGCGCAGCTCGTGGCGCTCGGCGAGAAGGGCGTGAAGACGCTGGACGACTTGGCGGACCTCGCCTCGGACGAGCTGATCGAGATCATCGGCGCCGACGCGATCGACGAGGACGCCGCCAACGCGATCATCATGGCCGCGCGCCAGCACTGGTTCGAAGGCGCGGACGCGGCGGCGGCGGAGGGAAGCGGCGCTGGACAGGCCTGACGCCAACGCGGAAGCGCCGGGCGGCGCGGCCGGGCCCGGCCCGGAGGACGACGATCCCCCTGAAAAGGGCCCGCTCCGGCGCTGCATCGCCACGCGCCAAACCGGGCCCAAGGAGGGCATGGTCCGCTTCGTGCTGGACCCGGAAGGGCGCGTGGTGCCGGACCTGGAAGGCCGGTTGCCAGGCCGGGGAATGTGGTTGAGCGCGGACGCCGATGTGCTAGAACGCGCCGTCAAGCGCGGCGCCTTCGCCAGGGCGGCCCGCCGCACCGTGCATGTGCCCCCAGACCTTCGCGCGCGGATCGAGGACGGCCTCACCCGCCGCATCCGCGATCTCATCGGCTTCGCAAGGCGCGGGCGGCAGGCGGTCTGCGGGCGCGAAACGGTGCTGGAATGGCTGCGCTCCGGCAGGGCGGGGCTGCTGGTGGAGGCTTCGGACGGCAGCGCGGCGGAGCGGGCGCGGCTGGTCGGGAACCGCGAGGTGCCGGTGGTGGCCCCGTTGCCGGCGGCCGTGCTCGGGGCGGTGTTCGGGCGCGACCACGCCGTGCACGTGGCGGTCGCGCCGGGGCGGCTCTCGGGCGCGATCGCCGCGGAAGCCAAGCGGCTCGCCGGCTTCGGGCGGCCGGCGGGGGCGTGAAGACGGGCGCGGCAGGGCGCGCCTTTTCGGAGTTTCGGACCCGCCCCTGGCGGTGTCCCTGTTGCAAGAGTAGGCATGACGGACGCATCGGGTTCGGACCACAGGATGAGCGACCAGAACGAGCGGGACGCGGCGGGCAAGAGCAGGTTGAGCCTCAGGCCGGCCGGCGGCCGGCTGGAACTCGGCAAGACGGTGGACGCGGGCAGCGTGCGCCAGAGCTTCAGCCACGGCCGCAGCAAGACCGTTCAGGTCGAGGTCGTGAAGAAGCGCGTGGTGGCGCCGGGCCAGCGCCCGGCCGCGCCGGCGGGCTCCGCCGCG
>NZ_BAAAFZ010000048.1:0-13850 GCF_039523795.1 Craurococcus roseus
CATGCTCCTCGCCGATGCGGCGTGAGCCTTTCAACAGAGCAGCGGGCACTCTGAACGCGAGGCCTTCGTGCTCCGACTCCTTCCTCAGCACGACCCTTGGCGGTCGCACGCGGTCGCGCGCAGCAATCAGGAAGGCTCCGGTCGCAGCAACAATGAAGGCGCCGAACTCAACCAGCGGCCGCCGAAGCAGCAGGCGCCAAGGCCGCATCAGCCGCCTGTAGTTTTGTTTTGCAACCGCCCGATCTCGCGCATCAGCCCCTCCGTAGAGCCGTCGTGCGCCCCAGACCGCGGCTCGCCCTTCTCCAACTCCGGCAGGATCGCCCCGGCGAGTTGCTTGCCCAGTTCAACCCCCCACTGGTCGAAGGCGTTCACGTTCCACAGCGCGCCGAGGCAGAAGACCTTGTGCTCGTAGAGCGCCACGAGCTGGCCGAGGGTGAACGGGTCCAACCGCGGCAGCAGGATCGTCGCGGTGGGGCGGTCGCCGGGGAAGACGCGGTGCGGCAGCAGACATTCGATATCGGCCGGCGCCGTGCCTGCCTTCTCCATCTCCGCGCGCACCTCCTCCGCCGTCTTGCCGCGCATCAGCGCTTCCGACTGCGCCAAGCCGTTGGCCAGCAGCTTACGGTGGCTGTCGGCGTGCGGGTGGTCCGGGCGCGCGACCAGGATGATGTCGGCCGGCACCGGCGTCGTCCCCTGGTGCAGGAGCTGCATGAAGGAGTGCTGCGCGTTGGTGCCCGGCTCGCCGAACACCACCGGGCCGGTGGCGCGGCCGACCGGGGCGCCGTCGGTCGTCACGCGCTTGCCGAGCGACTCCATCTCCACCTGCTGGAGGTGCGCCGGCAGCCGCGCCAGCCGCTCGTCGTAGGGCAGCACGGCGCGGCTCGGGTAGCCGAGGCCGTTGACGTGCCACACCTCGACGAGCGCCAGCAGCGCCGGCAGGTTGTCCGCGAGCGGGGCGGACAGGAAGTGTTGGTCCATCGCCCGCGCGCCGGCGAGCAGCCGCGCGAACCGGTCCCAGCCGAGCGCCAGCGCCAGCGAAAGCCCGATCGCCGACCACATCGAGAAGCGCCCGCCGACCCAGTCGCGGAAGGGGAACACCCGGTCCGGCGCGATGCCGAAATCCGCCGTCGCCTTCATGTTGGTGGAGAGCGCGGCGAGGTGCGCGTTCGCGCCCTCCTCGCCCAGCGCCCCGGCCAGCCAGCCGCGCGCCAGCGCGGCGTTGGTCATGGTTTCCTGGGTGGTGAAGGTCTTGGACGCGACCAGCACCAGCGTCCGCCGCGGGTCCAGCCCGGGCCGCAGCGCTTCCCAGGCGTGGGCGTCCACGTTGCCGAGGTAGTGCGCGCGCATCGGGCAACCAGGCGTCCAGAGCGCCCGCGCCGCCATCGCCGGCCCGAGGTCCGAGCCGCCGATGCCGATGTTCAGCACGTCGGTGAAGCGCTCGCCGGTGGCGCCGAGCAGCCTGCCGCCCTGCACGGAGGCGCAGAAGGCCTGCATCCGTTGCAGCACCGCGCCCACATCGGCCGAGGCGTCCTCGCTCCCCGCGCGGAACCCCGCCGAGCCCGGCGCCCGCAGCGCCATGTGCAGCACGGCGCGGCGCTCGGTCGCGTTCACCGGCTCGCCGGCGACCATGGCGGCGCGTTTGCCTTCGAGGTCCGCGGCGCGGGCGAGGTCCAGCAGCGCAGCCATGGCCTCGCCGGTGATCGACGTCTTCGATAGGTCGAGCAGCAGGCCGTCGGCGCGGTGCGAGAAGCGGCCGAAACGCGCCGGGTCCGCCGCGAACAGCGGCCGGATGGAGCCGGGCGCGCTCCCGTCCGGGCGGGGCCCCGTCGCCAGCGTCGTGACCGCTCCCCAAGCCTCGTCGAGACGCTCCGCCATGCCACCGCTCCGTCCTGCGTTGCCGAGGCCCGCCTTATACGCCCGGATCGGGCTCTTGGCGCACCCTTGCGACCCGGGGCGGAGCATCGCCCGGAAGCCCTGTCGCGGAATTCCTCCGTTCCCCGGCGTCACTGCCGCGGCCGCTACCGGCCCGGACGGGCTCCGGCGCGGCGCCGCGCGGCTCGCGCGCCGATGGCGAAGCGGCGCCCGAAGCGGCGCCGCCCGGCGTGGAAATTCGCGCCCCGCACGTCCATCCGGGTCACCTCACCCGTTGCGTCAGCCAGTCCGGGCGAAGGACCGTCGAGGCCCGGTGGCGACGGCGCTCCGTGGCGCGTGTCTTCCGGCGGCTTCTCGTGTCGGCCGGAGGCTCCACTCCGTGCAGACGTGGCCGTCGCGGGGCGGCTCGGTTCCGCGCGCCCCCGCGTCCGGTCCTGGTCAGCGATGGTACCCGTGGTGGTGCGGCACCGTGGCGGTGGGGTGCTCCATCAGCGCGTAGGGATGGCCGGCGCAGCCCACCGTTGGGTTGGTCCAGTGGAACAGCCCGTCCGGGTTGTCCTTGAACAGCCAGACGTGGAGGTCGTAGTGGTGCAGCGCGCGCGGCATCAACGGCTCGTGACCCTCCATCGGCCCGTCGAAGGGCCGTCCGAAGGCGCTCGGACGCCCCGAAACGCCGGTGGCCAAGGGCACGAACCATTCCGCCGCGATGAGGCGCAGCCGCCCGTCCCCGGCCGGCTCATAGACGAGGATCTGCGGCCGGAAGGGGTCGGGCGTCGGGCCGATCAGGGCGGGGTTGAGGAAGTGCACCCCCATGCCGCCCTCCGGGTACTCGACGCAGCCCAGCGTCGAAAGGTAGCCGTCGCGCACCGCGGCGACCGGGTCCTCGTACTTCCGTAGCGCCTCGCGCACCTCGGCGAGGTCGGGCGGCAGCGCCGGCGGGGGCATCGGCGTGGAAGCACGGTGGCCCGGCGCGCCGCCGTGGTCGTGGCCCTGGTGCGCGGTGGCCGGGAGGGCGCCGGCACCGGTGAGAACCGCGGCCACCAGGGCGGCCGCCAGCCGGAGGCGGTCGCGCCCGCGGCCACGAAGGGCACACGGGGCTCCGACCCTTCCGTCCCGCACCTTCCGACGGAGGGGGCGCGGGTTTCGGGTGCCGGGCGCGTCGTGCGCGCCCGGGTTGCCGGATCTCGGCGCGGGCGAGCCGCCCGCCGGCCCGCTGGCGATGGTCGAGACATGGGGATCGCCCATCTTCGCCTCCTGCATCGGGCTTCGCGGCGCGGCGCCGGGTCACCGGCGCTGCGCGTCGGCCAGCAAGCGCCCCGCCGCGGGGGCGGCCTGCTGATAGACCAGTTGCGCCCCGTCGCCTCCGCCGATCAGCGTGGCGATTTGGCCGGGTTCCTGCGTCCGGGCGCCGGCAGAGGCTTGATAGGTCATGTCGTCGCCTCCGCCCGAAATGGCGGCGTGGGTGCCGCCAACCACGTTGGCGGGACGCGGCCCGTGGACGACTTCCAGGTCGCCGCCGGTGTTGACGAGCCAAGGGCCGAAATCGGACGCCTGCGCGCCGCTCGCGGCCGCGCCAAGGGCGATTGAGAACATGAGAAAGGCTTTGCGGACCATGGTTTCTCTCCCGTGCGATGCGGGCTGGCCGCGGCCGTCCCGTTGGTGTGGCGGCCGCATCCCCGTTCACGCCGGGGACGATGCGACCGTGCCGAACGCCGCTTTCCGCGGCCATCGCCGGAGCTTTCCTGAACTTTCCCGTTGTTTCCGGATCGCCGACAATGCGCCGTTCGAGCCGCCCGCATCGGGTGCGAAACTCGAGCAGCCGGCGCGGCGCCCACCGATCGTGCGCGGCAGGCGTGGCCGTGCGGCCTCAGGAAGCCAGGAAGCGCTCGATCTCCGCTATGAAGCGCGGCCAAGCCGCCTCGCCTTCCAGCACGACGTGGTTGTCGCTCTCCAGTTCGACGAAATGGGCGCCGGCGATGCCGGCGGCGATGCGGCGGGCTTGGTCCAGCGGCGCCACGCTGTCGTGCCGGTTGTGCAGGACCAGGGTCGGCGCCCGCACCGCGCCCAGTAGGCCGGTCACGTCGATCTCGTCGCACGCGGCGCGGAGCCGCACGGCGGTGTCGGCCGAGGTCGCCAGCCGCTGCAACTCGACCCAGGCCTGCAGTTGCTCGGGCGTGGCCGCGGGGAAGAAGATCGACGCGAAGGCTCGGACGAAGGCCGAGTGCTCGTCGCCCCAGCCCTGGCGTATCATCGTCAGGAAGGTGCGCGCCAACTCACGCTCCGCCTCGCTGCCGCGCCGGTTGCGCCCTTGCGCGTAGGCGCCGTGCAGCACGATGCGCGACACGCGCTCGGGGTGCGCCGCGGCGTAGGCGATCGCGATGGCGGCGCCCTGCGAGGCGCCGAACAGGGCGAAGCGTTCCAGGCCGAGCCCGTCCACCACGGCCTCCAGGTCGCGCACGAAGGCGGCGAAGGAGATGTCGGCGACCTCGCGGTCCGACAGCCCGTTGCCCCGCCCGTCGTAGCGGACGACGCGCAGCTTCGAGGACAGGCGCCGGAGCAGCGGCCCCCACACCGGGCCCCGCCAATCCTGTTCGAGGTGGTTCAGCCAGTTGGCCGTCTTCACCACGACCGGACCCTCGCCCGCCGAGGCGACGGCCAGGCACACGCCGTCCGGGGCGCGGTGGAAGGTGACCTCGTGGCGGGGCACCGCTTCGGCCGGCGCCGCGCGCCCGGGCGCGGCGAGACCTTCGGGAGCGTCGTGCCGGCGGAGCTGCAGGCCGGTCCGGCCTTCGACGGCGGCGAGCGTCTTGTCCGAGAAGAGCCCGGTGAGCAGCTTGTCCACCGTGGATTTGCCGAGCTTCGCCTTGAACGCGAACTGCTCGCGCGACATCCGTTCCCGGGCGATGTAGTCCCGGATCAGGGCCGCCACCCGTTTCCTTTCGTCCATGCCGGCACGCGAATCTTTGACGGATGGCACCCTGCCAGAAAACGCGGCCGCGACGCACCCCCTCCGGCCCGGGGGCGCCGCGCCGCCGTGGGCGACCGCCCGGCTCAGAGCCCGACCGGCTGCCCCGCCACCACCACGGAAAGCTCCGCCGGCGCCAGCAGGCGCTTGGCCACCGCCGCCACCCGCTCTCGGCCCAAAGCCGCCAGCCGCGCCGGGCGCCCGGCCAGCCACTCGGGCGGCCGGTCGTTCTGGCGCAGCGCCAGCAGGGCGTCGGACACGCGACGGCTGTCGGTGAATTGCAGCGGCAGCGAGCCGGTGAGATAGGCGACCGCGTCGGCCATCTCCTCGTCCGTCGGCCCTTCGGCGGCCATGCGCGCCCATTCCTCCCGCGTCACCGCCAGCGTTTCCGCGACGCGCGCGTTCTCCGTCGCCACCGAGCCGACGATCACCGCCTGCTTGAACAGGGTGTCGAGGTTGGCGCCGATGCCGTAGGCGAGGCCGCGCTTCTCCCGCACCGACTGCATCAGGCGTGAGGCGAAACCGCCTCCCGCCAGCACCCGGATCATCACCTGCGCCGCCTCCCAATCCGGGTCGTCCACCGCCAAGCCAGGTTGCCCGAACAGCGCGGAGGACTGCGGCGCGTCCACCGGGACCACCTTCTGGCCGAAGCGCCGGAACGGCGGCAAGGGCGGCGTCGCGGGCGGCGCCCCGGCGGGCAAGCCGGCGAACAGGCGGGGCAGCAGATCGGCCAACTCGCGTTCGGTGATGGCGCCGGCGGCCGTGACCAGGAGCCCTTCCCGGCGCACCTGCCGCGCCAGCGCGGCGCGGATCGCGTCGGGGGGCAGCGCCGTCAGGCTTTCCGGGGTGCCGCCGCTCGGGCGGCCGGCAGGGTGGTCCGGGAAGGCCTCCGCCCAGAAGGCCCGCCGGGCCTGGCCGCCGGGGGTTTCCAGCGTCCGCCGGGCCGCGGCCACCGCGCGGGCGCGTACCCGCGTCACCGCCTCCTCGTCCAGGCGCGGCTCGGACATGGCGAGGGCGGACAGGCGCACGGCCTCGGGCAGCGCCGGCACCAGGGTCCGGAAGCCGCCCTCGAAATCGTCGCGGGCGGCGGAGAAGCTGAGGCCGATCGCTTGGTCGCGCAACGCGTCGGCGAAGGCGGTGGCCGGCAGCGGCCCGGCGCCTTCGGTGAGCAGCGCGGCGGCCATCACCGCCGCCCCTTCCTGCCCCGCCGGGTCGAGCGCCGCCCCGCCGCGCCACGCCCAGGACACGGACACCACGGGGACCGCGTGGTCTTCGACCAGCCACGCCGAGATGCCGCCGGCCTCGACCACCTTGATCGGCAGGGAAAAGCCTTGGGCGCCGCTCACGACGGCGACTCCCCGGGCAGCATCCAACCCGTCGTGGTGGGCGCCCCGCCGCCCAGCACCGCCCGCGCCGCGCCCGCCATCTCCGCCAGCGTCACCTCGCGGAGCCGCCGCGGCCAGAACTCCACCGTCTCGATCGGCAGGCCGATGGCCAGCGCGCCGCCGAGCATCCGCGGCGCGTTGCCGAAGCCGTCCTGCGCCAGCACCGCGCCGGCGGTGATCTGCCGGACCGAGCGCGCCCGCTCGTCCTCCGTGGGGCCGTCCTGCACCAGCCGGGCCACCGTCTCGTCCAGCGCGGCTTCCAGCTTCTCCGGCGCCACGCCCGGGCGGAGGGTCGCGGACAGGGTGAAGGTGTTCGCCCCCGCCGCCTCGCCGTCGAAGGAGCAGCCGGCGCCGGTGGCGAGGCCGGTCTCCACCAGGGCCTTGTGCAACCGGCTCCCCTGCCCGCCGCCGAGCAGGTGCGCCACCACCTCCAGCGCCCAGGCCTGCCGCTGGTCGCCCCAGGTCAAGCTCGGCGCCACGGCGGCGCGCATGAAGGAGGCCTCGCGGACCGCCGGGTCGCGGCGCGTGATCCTCGCCTCGGCCGGGGCGCCGGGGGGCGGTCCGCCGCGGTCCCGCCCCTTGTGCGGCCGGGCGGGCTCCGCGCCGTACAGCTCCTCGGCGAGGCGCCGCACCTCGGCCTCCCGCGCATCGCCGGCCACCACCAGCACGGCGTTCGCCGGCGCGTAGCGGTACCGGTAGAAGTCCACCAAGTCGTCGCGGGTGATGGCGCGTATCTCGTTTTCCCAGCCGATGATCGGCCGCCCGTGCCAATGCTGCGGCCCCCAGAGCGCCGCCTCGAAAGCCTCCCAGAAGCGAGCGCGCGGGTTGCTGTCGGTGCGGAGGCGGCGCTCCTCCAGGATCACGTCGCGCTCGGGCTCCAGCGTGTCGGCCGGGATCAGCGGCGCGGCGAAGCGGTCGGCCTCCATCCGCATCACCAGCGGCAGCCGGCTGGCCTCGACGTGCTGGAAGTAGGCGGTGACGTCGCGGGAGGTGAAGGCGTTGTCCTGGCCGCCTTCCCGCGCCACCGCGAGCGACAGCTCGCCGGGCGCGACGTTGCGGCTGCCCTTGAACATCATGTGCTCGAGGAAGTGCGCCACGCCGGAGCGGCCCGGTGGGTCTTCGCCGCCGCCCGCGCCGTAGAACAGGTAGTGCGCCACCACCGGCACGCGGCGGCTCTCGACGTGGACCACGCGGAGGCCGTTGGGCAGGGTCCAGGTGGCGGCGCCGAAGAGCGGCCGGTCCGCCAACGCCTCGGCGGCCCGATCGGGCGAGGCGCGCTGGACCGCGGGGTTGGCGAGCGCCGGGGCCGCGGCGCCGGACAGGGCGATCGGCAGGGCGGCGGCGGTGCAGAGGGTCGTGCGACGGGTCATGGGCGGCATGGCGCAGAATGTGGCGCGAATGGGCGCCGGCGCAATGCTTACCTGCGGTGGCAGACCCCGGAACAGGTGTTCGCCCGGTGAAGGGCTAGAAAATGCTTTCCAGCAGCCGCGTGACCGGGTTGGAGCTGCGGCTGCGCTGGATGATGGGCGTTTCGCCCTCCGTCGCCTCTCGCCCCAGCGCCGAGTTCTCGCGCAGCCGTTGGCTTTCCCGCCTGGCGTCCAGCGCCACCCCCGGCGCTTCCGGCTGCTGCCAGAAGATGAGCCTGTCCGCGAGGCCGCGGTTGGCCTGGTCCAGCCGCAGGCTTTCCTCGTCCACCCGGCGGCGGATGTCGCCGCCCGGCGCCCGGCCCGCTTGCGAAAGCAGCGCCGCTTCCCCGGCGGTGCGCGGGCCGCCGACGCCGCCCCCCGCCCCGCGCGGGCCGAGCGCCGCGCCCGGTACCAGCGCCGCTTCCGCCGCCTGCCGGGTCGACATCTCCTGCGGCCGGTCGGCGCCTGGGCGGGGCACCGGCAGCTCGCCCAAGGCCGGTGGCATGGAAAGCGGCGCCCGCGTAGTCACCTGGAACTCGTCCGGTGCGTCGCGGGTGAAGCCGAAGGTGCGGGCGGTGTCGCCCCCGCACCCCGCGGCGGCCAGCACCAGGGCGCAAGCCGCGACACCCCGTGCGATTTCATTGCGCATTCGGCGCTCCCTCATGGCCCTCCTTAGCCTCCGGGGCGCGCCGGAACAAGGCGTCCGCGACCAGCGCCGCCACCCCGCAAACGATGCCGGCGTCGGCCACGTTGAACACGTACCAGTGCCAGCCCCAGGCGTGGGCGTCCACGAAGTCCACCACCGCCCCGAAGCGCAGCCGGTCGATCACGTTCCCGACCGCCCCGCCGACCACCGCGCCCAGCGCCACCGCCACCAGCCGCGTCTCCGCCTTCGCCAGCCAGCGCAGCAGGAACACGGCGATGCCGGCGGCCAGCAGCGCCAGGAGCAGGTGGTTCCACGGCCCGTCGCCCGACAGCAGGCCGAAGGTGACGCCGCGGTTCCACACCATGCTGAGGTCCAGCCCGAAGGGGCCGAGTTCCAGCAGCGGCACGTGGCGCGCCTCCGGCAGCCGCAGCCCTTCCAGGACCCACCACTTGCTGGCCTGGTCGGCCGCCAGCAGCAGCGCCGCGACGGCGAGGCCGATCCTCAGCGTGGGCGTCATGCCGCCGCCGGCGGCGCCGACCGTTCCTGCGCCTCCACCACCGACTCGCAGCGGAAACAGAGCGCGGGGTGCGCGGCGCTCCGTCCCACCTCCGGCAGAACGCGCCAGCACCGGGCGCACTTGGCGCCGGGCGCGGGCGCGAATTCGGCCGCGACCTCCCCGGGCCGGTCGGCCAGTGCCAACGTCAGGCCGGAGGTGATGCACACCTCAGCCCAGTCCGCCTCGCTCAGCAGCCCGGCCGCGTCCGGCGGCAGGCGCAACACAGGCGCCGCCTGGAGGGATGAGCCGATCTCGCCGGACGCACGCGCGGTCTCCAGCACGCCAGTCACTGCGCGCCTGGCTTCACGGATCGCACGCCACCGCGCGGCGAGCGCTTCGTCCTTCCATTCAGGCGGTACCGGCAAGAAATCGTGCAGGTGGACGCTCTCCTCTTCGCCGCCGAAGCGCGCCAGCCACGCTTCCTCCGCCGTGAACACCAGCACAGGCGCCAGCCAAGCGCAGAGATGGCGGTGCAGCAGGTCCAGCACCGTCCGCACGGCGCGGCGCTTCGAACTGTCCGGCGCGTCGCAGTAGAGCGCGTCCTTGCGGATGTCGAAGTAGAAGGCCGAGAGGTCGTTGTTGCAGAAGCCGTGCAGCTCCGGCACCACGCCCGTCCAGTCGTGCGAGGAAACGGCGCCGCGCACCCGCGCGTCCAGCTCCGACATCCGGTGCGCAACCCAGCGCTCCAGCTCAGGCAGCTCCGCGTAGGGGACGCGCTCCGCTTCGGAAAAGCCGTCGAGCCCGCCGAGCAGCCAGCGCAGCGTGTTGCGGATGCGCCGGTACAGCTCCGCCTGCTGCTTCAGGATCTCCGGGCCGATGCGGAGGTCCTCGGAAGTGTCGGAGTTCATGACCCAGAGGCGCAGGATGTCGGCGCCGTACTGCTTCGTCACCGCCTGCGGCTCGGTGGTGTTGCCAAGCGACTTCGACATCTTCCGCCCTTGCTCGTCCAGCACGAAGCCGTGCGTGAGCACCGCGCGGAAGGGCGCGACGCCACGCGTGCCGATGGACTCCAGCAGGGAGGACTGGAACCAGCCGCGGTGCTGGTCAGACCCTTCCAGGTAGAGGTCCGCCGGGAAGCGCAGGCCGCGCTCCGGCGTCAGGGTGAAGGCGTGGGTGGAGCCGCTCTCGAACCACACGTCCACGATGTCCATCACCTGCTCGTAGTCGGCGGGGTCGCGCCCTTCGCCGAGGAAGCGCGGCGCCGCGTCCGGCTTGTACCAGGCGTCCGCGCCTTCCTCCGCGAAGGCGTCCACGATGCGCGCCATGACGGCCGGGTCGCGCAGCGGCTCGCCCGTGCGGCGCTCCACGAACACGGCGATGGGCACGCCCCAGGCGCGCTGGCGGCTGATGCACCAGTCGGGCCGCCCCGCCACCATGCTGCCGATGCGGTTGCGCCCCGCGTCCGGCATGAAGCGCGTCTCCGCGATGGCGGCCAGCGCCCGCTCGCGGATGCGGTTCTTCCGGTCGTCGAGCGCGATGAACCACTGCGGCGTGGCGCGGAAGATCACCGGCTTCTTGGAGCGCCAGGAATGCGGGTAGCTGTGCGTCAGCCTGCCCGTGGCGACCAGGGCGCCCGCCGCCTCGCACGCGGCGTAGACGGCGTCGTGCGCCTTGAACACGTGCAGCCCGGCGAAGCCCGGCGCCTGCGCGGTGAAGGTGCCGTCGTCGTTCACCGTCTCCGGCACCGGCAGGCCGTGGGCGCGGCCGAGCGCGAAATCGTCCTCGCCATGCCCGGGCGCGATGTGGACGAAGCCGGTGCCCGCTTCGGTGGTGACGAAGTCGCCGGGCAGCATGCGCACGTCAAAATCGTAACCACCCGCGGCCGGCGTCCAGCCGCGCAGAGGGTGAGCCAACACAACGCCAGCAGCACCTGAGAGATCGCTGCCTTTCAGCACGCGCCGGATGGTGTGGGCTTCTAGCCCGACCTCCTTGGCAAACGCCGGAAGCAGAGACAGGGCAACTAGTAGACTTTCGCCGACGCGTAGAAAGGAGTCCTGAGCCACACCCTCGACGTGTACCAGCGCATAGTCGATCTCCGGACCGCACGCGACGGCACGGTTGCCGGGAATAGTCCATGGGGTGGTGGTCCAGATGATCACGGACGCGCCGCGAAGGTCGAGGTTGCGAGTGTCAGGTCGGTCAGCGGTACCATCCATTCCAAATGGGGTATGCACCAGCCTCACTGGGAATCGCGCCCACAGGGTCGGCGAGACATGGTCGTGGTACTCGATCTCCGCTTCGGCCAGCGCCGTCTTCTCGACCGGGCTCCACATCACCGGCCGCAGGCCCCGGTACAGCGAGCCGTTCATCAGGAACTTGCCGATCTCGCCGACGATCACCGCCTCGGACGGGAAGTCCATGGTCGCGTAACGCCGCTCCCAGTCGCCGAAGACGCCGAGGCGGATGAACTCCTCGCGCTGCACGCCGAGCCAATGCGCGGCGTAGGCCCGGCACTCCGCCCGGAACTCCAGCACCGGCACGCTGTCCTTGTCCCGTCCGCCCTGGTACTTGCCCTTCGGGTTCCGGTACTCCTCCTCGACCTTCCATTCGATCGGCAGGCCGTGGCAGTCCCAGCCAGGCACGTAGTCGGCGTCGTGGCCGGCCATCTGCGCGGCGCGGTTCACCACGTCCTTCAGGATCTTGTTCAGCGCGTGCCCGATGTGTAGCGGCCCGTTGGCGTAGGGCGGGCCGTCGTGCAGCACGAAGGGCGGCCGGCCGCGCGAACGCTCCCGCAGGCGCTTCCACACGCCCAGGCGCTGCCAGCGCTCGAGGGTCTGCGGCTCGCGCTTCGGCAGGTCGCCGCGCATCGGGAAGGCGGTGCGGGGCAGGAACACGGTGCCGCGGTAGTCGCGGACGGCGGGTGTCGTCGTCTCGGGGGCGTCGGTCATGTCGGTGCGTCTCGGGGCCGCCTCACGGGCGGCAGGGATGGGCGGCGGGGCGGCGCGCGGCCGGCGGGTTCCCGGCCCTCAGCGGAGGGCCGGGCCTGGAATTCGCCCAAAAGCGCGCGCGAAAGCCGGCAGGACCATGCCTCAGTTATGGTGAGGCCCGGGCCCGCGGGTCAAGCGCGAGCGGAATCCGTGCCCCCTTCGCCGCACCATACACGAAACGAAAGCAGGGCGGGCCGCTCCGGAAGCCCGCGCGTCGTCGCCACTCCGCTCACCCGGCCACGGACGACGGACGCCGCAACGGCGTCCGTCGCCGGCCCCTCACCGGTACACCCACAGGGTGCCGTTCGCGCCGACGGCCCAAAGGGCTCCGTCCGGCCCGGCCGCCACGCTTTCGAAGCCGCTGGCTTCGACGCGGGTGAAGTTCCGCCCGTCGTCGGTGTGCCAGACGGTGCCGTTCCGCCCGGCGAGCCAGACCCTGCCGTCCGGCCCGGCCGCCACGTCGCCCATGCCGCTCGCCGGGGTCTGCGTCCAACGGCCGTCGACGAATTTCCACAAGGTCTCGTTGCCACCGACCGCCCACACCGTGCCGTCGCGGCCGACGGAAAGGCGCCGGAAGCCGCTCGCTTCGGTTTGCGTGAAGTTCAGGCCGTCGTTCGACCACCAAACGGTGCCGTTGCGGCCGGCAAGCCAAAGCCTGTTGTCCGGCCCGACGGCCGCGTCGGCCATGCCGCTGGCCGGCGTCTGCGTCCACCGGCCGTTGATGAGCTTCCACACCGTGCCGTTGGAGCCGACGCCCCAGACCGTGCCGTCGCCGCCGACGGCGACCCTGCTGAAGCCGCTGCCTTCGCTCTGGGCGAAGCGCTGCCCGTCGGGCGACGACCAGACGGTGCCGTTCCGGCCGGCGAGCCAGACCCTGCCGTCCGGGCCCACGGCCACGTCCCCCATCCCGCTCGCCGGGGTTTGCGTCCAGTTCGCCGCCCGCGCCGCCGAGAAGGCCGCCGAGCCTAGGAGCAGGGCCGACGCCGATGCCGCGACCAACGCCCGGCGCCGGGATGCGACGAAAGCTGAAGTCTCCATGTCACGTCTCCTTTGTCGTCCTGGGTTTCCCGGCTTCTCGCTTTTGGTCACGGGGGCGCCGCAGCCGGCCCGACCTCCCCCGCTCAGGGCTTGGCCGCCCGCACGGCGTAGGCCTCGTCCGGTCCTACCAAGGCCCGCTGGCAATTCGCTTCGGCGTCCGGCTCGAAGGGCAGCGCCTCCGCCGCCAGCACCCCGCACAGCAGCCTCGCCCGGATCGGCCACCCCCGGCCGGCCGACGCGCCGCCCAGGGCGAACCGCGCCGGCCCCGGCCCCAAGGACGCCGCCTCGCCGCCCGCGCCATGGCCGAGCGCCGCCACCAGCCGTTCGCGGGCCAGCCCGGGCCACGGGCCGTCGGACAGCACCACAACGGCGGCGTCGCCGACCATCCAGGTGGGTTGCACGTTCTGCAGCGCCGGGATCGTGTGGCCGACCGTTCCGGCGGGCGACGCGACATCGATCCAGACCGGTTCCACGCGGGTGTATTCGATGGCGACGGCGCCCACCGCCGCGGGGCAGGCGAGAACCGCGGCCAACGCGGCGGTGGGCGCGAACGGGCAGGGACGCGTCGGCATGGGAGTCGCCCTCCTGGTCCGCCATGCCGGCCCGGATCGGCCGTTCTGGCGGAACCGAGGCTAGGAAGGATGGGCGCCCGGCCGCCTCCACCGAACGGAGGAGGACGCGCGCCATCGGCCCATGCAGTGTGAGCGTCGTCACCGGCCGCGGGCGCCGCGGCCTCCCGGCTGGGCGGGGGCGAACCGAAACGCCCCCGCCGCGCTATCCAGGCGCAACCCGAGAACACGAGGCCCGGATGACTCGCTCGCTGAAATCCTTGCTGCCCGCCTTGGCGGTGATGGCGGCCCTTGTCGCAACCGGCGCCTGCGAGAACCGCGGAGGCCCGGCCGAGCGGGCGGGCCGCGGCCTGGACCGGGCGGGCGAAAGGGTGCGCGACACCGTCGATCCGCCGCGCGGCCCGGCGGAGCGGCTGGGGCGCTCGGTGGACCGCACCGTCAACTGACGGGTCGGCAGCGGCCGCTCAGGCCAGCGCCGCCCGCGCC
>NZ_BAAAFZ010000048.1:13880-25286 GCF_039523795.1 Craurococcus roseus
CAGCCCGCCGAAGCGCGCGTCCGGCCGGAGGAAGCGCACCAGCCGCACGCCGATCTCCCGGCCGTAGAGGTCGCCGGAAAAGCCGAAGACGTGGACCTCCAACCGCGTTTCCGGGTCGCCGCCGAGCGTCGGGCGGCGGCCGATGTTGGCCACGCCCTGGGCTTCGCGCCCGTCCGGCAACGCCACAGTCACGGCGTAGACTCCCCGCGCCGGCTCCACCAAGCGCCGCATCCACAGGTTCGCCGTGGGCCAGCCCAACTCGCGGCCGAGCTTGTCGCCGTGCACCACCTCTCCCCGGACTTCCCAGGGCCGTCCCAGCATCGCCGCCGCCCGCTCGGGGTAGCCGTCCTGCAAGGCGCGGCGGATGCGGGTGGAGGAGATCGGGCCCTGCGCGTCCACCACCGGCGGCACCACGGTCAGGCCGATGCCGCGCGCTTCCGCCATGGCCGCGAGCGTGCCGGCGTCGCCGCCCCGGCGGTGGCCGAAGGCGAAGTCGGCGCCGCAGGCGAGGTGGATGGCGCCCAGGCCCCGGTGCAGCACCGCCTCCACGAACGCCTCCGCCGGCATGGCCGCCAGCGCCGCGTCGAAGGGCACGACTTGGACCACGGCCGCCCCCGCTGCGCCCAGCGCCCGCGCCTTGGCGGGCAGCAAGGTCAAGCGGAAGGGCGGGTCTTCCGGCCGGAAATGCTCGCGCGGGTGCGGCTCGAAGGTGAGGGCCGCGAGGGGGGCCGACGGCCGCGCCGCGTGCGCCGCCCGCAACACGGCGACGTGGCCGAGGTGGACGCCGTCCATGTTGCCGAGCGCCACCGTGGCGCCGCGCAGGTCCGACGGCAGCCCTTGCCAGCCCTCGACGATTCGCGGTCCCGCCGCCGCCACGCGCCTAGGGCCCGGCCGTGCCGCGCGGCGTCGTCCCCTGCCGCGCCGGCATCAAGCGGCGTCCCGCGCCGCCCGCGGCCGGGCGGGCACCGACACGTAGGCCTCGCCTTCGAGCACCGGCTCGCCTTCCACGACGCACACCGTGCGGAGCGTCGCCCGGTGCCGCTCCGGGTGCAGCGCCACCACCTCCACCGTCGCGGTGACGGTCTGGCCGATCCGCACCGGCGCCCGGAACTTGAGCGATTGCGACAGGTAGATGGTGCCCGGCCCCGGGAGTTGCGTGCCCAGCACCTTGGTGATGAGCCCGGCCGCCAGCATCCCGTGGGCGATGCGCTCGCCGAAGATGGTGTCCTTGGCGTATTCGGCGTTGAGGTGCATCGGGTTGGTGTCGCCGGTGACGGCGGCGAACAGCACGACGTCGGACTCGGTGACGGTCTTGCCGAAGCTGGCCTTCTGGCCGAGCTGGAGGTCCTCGAAGAAGGTCTCAACCGTCATGCGCGTTTGGTCCCGCCGAATTCCGTCAGGGTTCCTCTAAAGCAACGAAGGCCGCCCGGGCAAGGCGGGGCCGTTCAGAACAGCTCCGCCCGGTCGTCGGCGACGAGGTGCGGGTAGGCGCGGGCCGCGCGCCGTCCGCCGTCCGACCGGTCGCCCAGCGCGTCCAGCCAACCGGCGAACCAGGCGCGCCCGATGTGGCCGGTCCCCGGCCAGGGATTCTCCAACACCGAGGCGCCGGCTTCGAAGGCGTCGCGACCGGCGGTGTAGACGTTGTCGGTGACGCGGAGGTTCTCGGGGTCGACGGAGTCCGACATGCTGGCTGGCACCTTCCATGCGTGGGCGCGGCAGATATGGGTAGTGCAGCGCATCAGCCCCGGTCGGGGAAGCCCGCCATTGCCCGCACGGCGGCCGGACCATGCCCGCGCTCACGCAGCGACCGGATCGAAGGGGCGCCGTCCCGCTTGGCCAAGCGCCGCCCGGCGGCGTCCGCCAGCAGCGGGTGGTGGGCGTATAGCGGCTCCGGCCAGCCCAGGAGCGTTTGCAGCAGCCGGTGCAGCGCCGTGGCCGGCTTGAGGTCCTCGCCGCGCGTCACCACCGTGACGCCTTGCGCCGCGTCGTCATGGCAGACGCAGAGGTGGTAGCTCGCGGGCACATCCTTGCGGGCCAGCACCACGTCTCCGAAGGGCGCGGGGTCGGCGGGGAGCCGGCCTCGGCCCAGTTCCTCGAAGGAGAAGCCGCCCGCCGGCGGCGCCTCGGCCAGCGCCGCCGCCATGTCGAGGCGGAGCGCGTGCGGGTCGCCGCGCCCGAGCCGCGTTTCGCGTCCGGCCGGGGAAAGGCGGCGGCAGGTGCCGGGATAGGGCGGCCCCTCCGGCCCGTGCGGCGCGTGGCCCGCCGCCGCGACCTCCCGCGCGATCTCCGCCCGGGTGCAGAAGCATGGATACAGCAGCCCCCGCGCCGCCAGGCGGTCCAGCGCCGCCCGGTACTCGCCCATGTGCCCCGATTGCCGCCGCACCGGCAGCTCCCAGGCGAGGCCGAGCCAAGCGAGGTCCTCCTCGATCGCGGCGGCGTGTTCCGGCCGGCAGCGCGACGCGTCGATGTCCTCGATCCGCAACAGGAAGCGCCCGCCGGCGCGACGGGCGAGCGCGTGGCCGAACAGCGCCGAATGAGCGTGCCCGAGGTGCAGCAGCCCCGTGGGGCTCGGCGCGAATCGCGTGACCGCGCCGGTGGGCGGCGACGGCAGGGGACGACCGGTTGCGGCCATGCGCCCGCCCGGGTAGCGGGGGGCCGCCGAAGGGGCAAGAACGGGGAGCACGAACCGGGATGGTGGGATTGGACGGGCCACGGTTGCCGCCGCGCTCGGGCGGGCAGGCGCGGCATCTGGTGGTGTTGCTGCACGGCGTCGGCGCGGACGGGTCCGACCTCATCGGCCTCGCGCCGGTGTTGTCGGAAGCGCTGCCGGACGCCGCCTTTGTCGCCCCCGACGCGCCCTCCCCCTGCGACATGGCACCCTTCGGGCGGCAGTGGTTCTCCTTGCAGGACCGCAGCCCGGCACGCCTCGCAGCGGGGGTCCGGGCCGCGGCGCCCGCCCTCCGCGCCTTCGTGGAAGGGGAGCTGGCGCGCCTGTCCCTCCCCGCCTCCGCCCTGGCGCTGGTCGGATTCAGCCAAGGCGCGATGATGGCGCTGCACACCGGGCTCCGGATGGCCGAACCGCCGGCCGCGATCCTCGCCTACTCCGGCGCGCTGCTCGAGTCGCCCGAGTCGCTCGCCGCGGAGGTCGTCGCCGCGGCGCGCAAACCGCCGCCGCCGGTGCTGCTCGTGCATGGCGAGGCGGACGGGGTGGTGCCCGTCGCGGCGAGTCGCGCCGCCGAAGCGGCCTTGCGCGGCGCGGGCGTCCCGGTGGAAGCGCTCTACATCCCGGGCCTCGACCACACCATCGATGAGACCGGGCTCGCCGCGGGCGTGTCAACCTTGCGGCGCGCCTTCGGGACGCCGAGCGCATGATCTTCCCGCGACACGCGCGCCCCGGCGCTTGCGCGGCCGCATCGGCAGGGGCAAGAATGCACACGAGAGCGGCGGTGCCACAGCATATGGGGCTTCTGCACGGTTGAGAGCCCCAAGGCTTGGTGACGCGCCCGTAAGGAGAAGAGGCGCTTGCCGGACGGCGGACTCGGTTCTGTGGGTGTGGGAGGCCAGACCTTCCCGGCGCTGGTGCTGAACGCGGACTTCCGCCCGCTGTCCTATTTCCCGTTGTCGCTCTGGTGCTGGCAGGACGCGGTGAAGGCCGTGTTCCTGGATCGCGTCTCGGTGCTGAACGAGTACGAAACCGAGGTCCGCTCGCCCAGCCTGTCCATGCGCCTGCCCTCGGTGATCGCGCTCAAGGAATACATCCCGGCGGCGCGGAAGCCGGCCTTCACCCGGTTCAACGTGTTCCTGCGCGACCGCTTCGAGTGCCAGTACTGCGGCGAAGGCCGGCCGACCCAGGACCTCACCTTCGATCACGTGGTGCCGCGCTCCCGCGGCGGGCGCACGACCTGGAACAACGTCTGCACCGCCTGCGGCCCTTGCAACCTCCGCAAGGGCAACCGCCTGCCTCGCGAGTGCCACATGCACCCGCGCACGGCGCCGCGGCAGCCGACGAGCTGGGAGTTGCAGGAGAACGGGCGGGGTTTCCCGCCGAACTACCTGCACCAGAGCTGGCGGGATTACTTGTACTGGGACGCGGAACTGGAGAGCTGAAGCGGCGCCGTTGCCGTCATGTCGCCTTGACCTGCCTTCCGCCGAAGCTCTCCTGCGGCACGCCCCGCGCCAGCGACATGTGCGAATGCACGCCTAGCCACCGCCCGTCCGCCTGACGCTGCAACACCAGAGTCGACCGCCCCGGCCGGTCGAAGCGCGTCCCGTCCCGGTGGAACCCGGTGCTGGTCCACGGCGCGATGGCCACGGCCATGCCGGTGTTCGGCGAGGCCAGCACCACCGTTTCGTCCAGCAGGAAGGCGAAGCCCTCCGTGCGGGGCCAGACGTTGTCCCACTGGGTCTCTTCCCAAGCCGGCAGGCCTCTCACCAGCTCTTGGTAAGTGCCGAAGATGACGATGTCCGGGTGCCAGAAGGGCCGGGCGGCGGCGTAGTCCACCGCGCGCACGCAGGCGGCGAAGCGCTCCAGCCAATCCTTCACGGAGGCCGCCGTTTCCGCATCCGCCTCCGGCAGCGGCAGCACCTCCGCCGCCGCCGGCCCCTTCGCCGCCCCCTCGTTCATCAGGTCACACCCGTTCGCTCACCTTGATCGCCACCCGGCAGCCGGCCTTGATGACGGCGGAAAGCAGCCGGTAGGCCGGCGTCAGCTCCGCCTCGTTCTCCAGGCCGATGTCCCGGTGCTCCAGCTCGTCGGCGCGGAACTTGGCGATGCGGCCCTTCAGCTCCGCCTCGTCCTCGCCCAGCGCCGCTTCCTGGGCCTGGTAATGCTCGTCGATCGCCTCCTCCACCGCGACGGTGCAGGCCATGGCGCCGCGGTGGCCGAGCGCGGCCGTGGCGGCGCCGAGGGCGAAGCCGGCGACGTGCCACAAGGGCAGCAACGCCGTCGGCCGCACCCGGCGCTTGGCGATCAGGCGGGTGAAGGTGTCGAGGTGCTCCTGCTCCTGCTCCTGCATGTGGCGCAGCAGCGGCTCCCATTTGGTGCCGCGCAGCACCGCGATCTGGCCCTGGTAGATGCGCTTGGCGCCGTACTCGCCCGCGTGGTCCACGCGGATGGTCCGGTGCACGATCTCGCGCGGGGTGGGGTCGCCGGGCAGCCGCCCGTCGCCGGTCTGGTGGGTCATCGCTTCGTCGTCGCTCCTCTGGTTGCCCAGATGAGGACGAAGCCGCCGAGGCCAAGCGCGTAGAGCAGGTTCATCCCCGCCATGGAGAGCGGCAGGCCGGGCACGAGGTAGGTGGGCGCGTCGCAGGGCTTGGACGGCGCCGCCGGCATCGAGCGCAACAGGTCCTCGATCCCGCCGCCGGCCACTGGCGACACCGCGGCTTGGCAGCCCGCCAGCGGCGAAGGCCACCAGCCCGCCTCCACGCCCATGTGGAAGCCGGCGACGGCCCCGGAGGCGAGCACCGCCGCCCCCGCCAGCGCCAGCAAAGGCCGGCGGGCCCGGGGGAGTGCCGCCGCCGCCAGCGCGAAGCCCGCCGCCGCCCAGTACGGCCAGCGCTGCCACAGGCACAATTCGCAGGGCGCCAGCCCCCAAAGGTCTTCGCTCAGCCGCGCGAAGACTGGGGCGGCCGCTGCGAGCAACGCGAGGAGGACGGCGATGGCCATGCGCGCCCTGTTTCGCCCGCCCGGTCGCCCCCGCGCAACCCGCGCGGCGACCGCCCGTTGCCCCGGCATGCGCATCCACCACCTCGACTGCGGCCCCATGCGCCCCTTCGGCGGCGCCCTCATGGACGGCGTCAGCCCCGGCTTGGTCGGCCGCCTCACCTGCCACTGCCTCGCGATCGAGACCGACCACGAGGGGATCGTCCTGGTCGACACCGGCCTCGGCCTCCGCGACATGGTCCGGCCCTGGCCGCGGCTCCCGGCGCTGAACGCCGGGGCGCTGCGCTTCCGCTTCGACCCGGACCGTACCGCGCTCCGCCACCTCAAGCGCCTGGGCTTCTCGCCCCGCGACGTGCGCCACATCGTCATGACGCACCTCGACTTCGACCACGCCGGCGGCCTGATCGACTTCCCGCACGCCCGGGTCCACCTGATGGAAGCGGAAGCGGTGGCCGCGAAGCGGCGGCGCACCACAATCGACCGCGTGCGCTACCGCCCGGCGCAGTGGGGCGACACCTCCCGCTGGCACACCTACCCGGACCGCGCCGGCGGGCGATGGTTCGGCTTCGACGCCGTGGTGCAACTCGACAACCTGCCGCCCGAGATCCTGCTCGTCCCCCTCCCCGGCCACACGCCGGGCCACGCGGGCGTCGCCATCGAAGGCCCGCGCGGCTGGGTGCTGCACGCGGCGGACGCCTACTTCAACCGCGCCGAGATGCACCCGCCGTCGAGCGGCGGGGTGAAGGCGCCTCCGCTGGGCGCTCTGGCCTACGAGCGCCTGATGGCCTGGAACGCCGACCTAGCCCGCGCCAACCAGGCGCGCCTGCGCGAGCTGGTCGCCAGCCGGGAAGCCTCGATGGCCGTGTTCTGCACCCACGACCCGGTGGAGTACGTGGCGATGACGGTGTGGAGCGCGCGCGAGCCGGAGCGGCTGGAGGGGCAGCGGGCCGCCTGACGCCTCCGGCTGCGCCTGGACCACCGGCGGCCCGGCGGTACCCTCCCCGCTCCGCAGGGGAGACGCACCGCCGATGCTCAAGATCTGGGGCCGCGCCAATTCGAGCAACGTGATGAAGGTGCTCTGGCTCTGCGACGAGCTCGGCATCGCCCACGAGCGCGTGGACGCCGGCGGCGCCTTCGGCAAGACGCGCGAGCCCTTCTACCTGGCGATGAACCCCAACAGCCGCGTGCCCACCATCGAGGAGCCGGACGGCTACACGCTGTGGGAAAGCCACAGCATCCTGCGCTACCTGGTGGCGACCCGCGCGCCCGGCCACGCCGTCCACCCGGCGGAGCCCCGCGCCCGCGGAAACGTGGAGCGCTGGATGGACTGGCTGCTCGCCACCCTCAACCCGCCGATGACGCCCCTGTTCTGGACCTACGTGCGCACGCCGGAGGACAAGCGCGATCACGCCGCGGCGGCCCGCGCCCGCGACGAGGCGGAAGCGTGCTGGGCCATCCTCGACCGGCAGCTCGGAGGCCGTGAATACATCGCGGGCGGCTTCTCGCTGGCCGACGTCTGCATCGGCCCCTTCCTGCACCGCTGGTTCGAACTGCCGGTGGAGCGCGCCGCGATGCCGGGCCTCGAAGCCTACCGCGCGCGGCTGCACGATCGCCATGCGGGCTACCGCGCCCACGTCGCGGTGCCGATGACCTGACTCGGGCTCCGGCCTACCCCGTGGCGCCGAGCGTCCAGGCGCCGCGGAAGCGCCGGCCGTCGCTGTCCTCCGCCTCCACCCGCAACTCGCCGCCCGGCTCGCCGGCGAGCGTGAAGCCGAAGACCGGGTCCTCGGCGACGGAGGTTTCCGCCTCCACGCGCAGCGCCGCCGCGCCGCGGTAACGCACCTCCACCTCGCTCAGGAAGGACACCGGCAGCGCCTTGCGCGTGCGGTGGTCGAGCTGCATGCCGGTGGTGTTTGGGTGGTTGACCGTGAGCTGGACCGGCACGGCGCGCCCCGCCGCCGGCGGGCCCTCCGGCAGGCCGAGGCGCATGCGGCCCAGGCCGTCGCGCGCGGCGTGGAAGTCGGTGTTCAGCGGCGCGGAGAAGCCGCGCGACGCCTCCACGAAGGCCGACGCCTCCAGCAACCGCCCGTCCTCGGTTTCGGCGACGGCGTGGACCAGGCCGTGCGCGTCCACCCGCAACACCGTGAAGAAGCCGCGGAGGCCGCCCGCCGCCGGCCCCGGTTCCGCGTGCACCGCCAACGGCGCCGGGTTCTCGTCCACGACGAGCCACAGCGCGCGCAGCCGCGCCGCGAGGTGCGGCATGACCGCGACCGACACCGGCACCGACGCCGCGTCCACCGCCCGCCGCGGCACCGCCAGCTCCAGCGCGCCGCCCTCCGCGCGTTCGGTCACGCGGCCGCCGAACAGCGCGGCTTGCAGGTCGGCCCATCGCTCCAGGCGGCGCTGGGCCGAAGCGGGGTCGGCGGCCGCCGCCGCGCCCCGCGCGGCCGGCAGCGCAGCCAAGGAGGCGGCGCCGAACAGGAGGGGCCGCCGGGATGGCCGGGGCGTGTGCTGCAAGGGGACGCCTCCTCGACGGCGGCCCGTGAGGCCGGACCGCCACCGAGATGAACGCCGACCGCCTCCCGGCGATGCGCGGCGCGCGGGAATGTCACCTCCCGCGACGGCGAGGGTCACCCCGCCGCGACGGCCGCGACGGCCCCGGAGCGGTGCTCCGCCACCACCCGGAACAGCGCGCGGAGCAGCTCCGGCACCCCCTCCCTGGTGGCGCCCGAGATGAGGTGGACGGGCCGCCCCACCGCCCGTTCCAGCGCCTTGCGCCGGCTGGACCGGGCTTGGGGCGTCATCGCGTCGGCCTTGTTGAGCGCGACGAGTTCCGGCTTCTCCGCGAGTCCGCCGCCGTAGCCCGCGAGCTCCGCCCGCACGGTCCGCCACGCGGCGACCGGGTCCGGCTGCGCGCCATCCACCAGATGCAGCAGCACGGCGCAGCGCTCCACGTGGCCGAGGAAGCGGTCGCCGAGGCCCGCGCCCTCGTGCGCGCCCTCGATCAGGCCAGGGATGTCGGCCAGCACGAACTCCTCCGTCGCGCTCAGGCGCACGACGCCGAGTTGCGGGTGCAGCGTGGTGAAGGGGTAATCCGCGATCTTGGGGCGGGCGGCCGACACCACGGACAGGAAGGTGGACTTGCCGGCGTTGGGCAGCCCGACCAGCCCGGCGTCGGCGATCAGCTTGAGGCGGAGCCAGATCCAGCGCTCCTCGCCCGGCCAGCCCTTGTCGGCGCGGCGCGGGGCGCGGTTGGTGCTGGTCTTGTAGTGGGCGTTGCCGTGGCCGCCGTCGCCGCCGCGGGCGATCACCGCGCGCTTGCCGGGCGCGTCCAGGTCGGCCAGCAGGGTTTCCTTGTCTTCGGCCAGGATCTGGGTGCCGACCGGCACCCTGAGCACGACGTCGTCGCTGCCGGCGCCCGTGCGGTCGGAGCCGGAGCCGTTGCCGCCCTTGCGCGCCTTGAAGTGCTGCGCGTAGCGGTAGTCGATCAGGGTGTTGAGGCCCTCGACCGCCTCCGCGACCACGTCCCCGCCCCGGCCGCCGTTGCCGCCGTCGGGGCCGCCGAACTCGATGAACTTCTCGCGCCGGAAGGCGACCACGCCGTCGCCGCCGTCGCCCGCCTTCACCCACACCTTGGCTTCGTCGAGGAACTTCATGGCACCGCCCCCGAAACGCGAACGGGGGCCTTCCGGCCCCCGTCAAACCGTCCGTCGCCGCGCGTCGGCGGGCCGCGTCACTCGGCGGCCTGCGCCTCCGGCGCCACGGCGGGCGCTTCCGCCGGCACCACGCTCACCTGCACGCGGCCCTCGGCCTTGCGCTCGAACTTCACGAAGCCGTCCACGCGGGCGTGCAGCGAGTGCGTGCGGCCCACGCCGACGTTGCGGCCGGGCAGCATCTTGGTGCCGCGCTGGGTGACGATGATGTTGCCGGCCAGCACCTTCTCGCCGCCGTACTTCTTCACGCCGAGCCGCTTGCCGGCGGAGTCGCGGCCGTTCCGGGAGGAACCGCCGGCCTTCTTGTGCGCCATGGTGGGGTGCTCTCCTGCTCAGGCGGTGGCGATGTCGCCGATCCGCAGCACGGTGAGGTGCTGCTTGTGGCCGCGCTTCCGCCGGTAGTTCTGCCGCCGCTTCTTCTTGAAAACGATGATCTTCTCGCCGCGCGCCTGCTCCAGCACCGTCGCCGAAACGCTGGCGCCCGGCACGGTCGGCGCGCCGAGCGTGAGGCCGCCGCCCTCGGAGCCCACCGCGAGCACGTCGTGGAAGGTCACGGTCGCGCCGGCCTCGGCCTCCAGCTTCTCGACCTTCAGCACGCTATTGGGCGTCACCCTGTACTGCTTGCCGCCGGTGCGGATCACTGCGAACGTCATAGTGGACCCCGAATGGTGGTGCCTGCCGAAGCCGCGCCCTCGCGGGCATCGCCCCGCACGGCTCGAACGGTGATGGTTGACGGCCGCGCCCGGCCACCGCTGGCGGCGGCGCGAAGGCGGGGGATATAGACGCGCCGCGGGAAAGCCGTCAACGGCGCCGTTGCGCCCTGGCGACCGCCCATTTATACGGCTGCACCCGACCGCGGAGAGGTGCCGGAGCGGTCGAACGGGTCGGTCTCGAAAACCGAAGTACGGGCAACTGTACCGTGGGTTCGAATCCCACCCTCTCCGCCAGCAACTGGCAGTAAATGTCTGATTTTGCGTGAAGCATGCAGATAACTGCTGGTTCTACCCCCATCCCTGCCCCAGATCGAGGCGCCGGTAGGGATATCCGGTGGTCGGGCTCCAGCTCGCATCCGCAACTGAGCCTACCGCTCCACGAACGAAGCGGCGCCAGCCCTCATGGCGGTATCATCTCCCCCTTCGTTTCGCGGCGGCCCGTCAGGGGTCTCGCTAGGGCGGAGCAGGGCGCGCGGCACCCGCGTCCCTCGGGCGTGCAAGGCGAGTTGTTTTCCATCCTGGCGGCCTAGGAACGATCGGCCGGCGCACCCCGGCGAATCGAACTGATCCCCTGCACTCGCCTGAGCGCGTCTTGGCTGAGCCGCGCGGGCTGTGCCCAGCGCTGGGACGCGGCACATGAGAGGCGGCCCAAACCGGGAGAACGCTTGCACCCGTGCCTGACCTGTCCGACTGGCGCTGCGCACGCTGGCCGTCCGGGTGGGGGTCGCTTTGCCTTGGCGGAAGCTTTGCGGGACACTTGCGAGCGCTGCCATCGCCCCGCCGGGCGCCGCACAAGCGGGCGCATGGTCCGAAATCGCTTCTGAGTCTCGTGTTACGACAGCGACCGCGAGGTGGCGAAGGTCAGGAACGCCAAAGGCGGCCGGCCCAGTCTCGCGCTCCGTGATGTGAAGCTGGCCGTCGAACGTGACGGCGCCATCCGGCCGGCGCGTCACCGTCAGGTCGCGTCCGCCGCGGAAGCGATGCTGACCGAGGCCAGGCGCGCCACGGGACCGCTGACCTTCGTGGGTTCCACGCCACCGCCGGCGGGCGACGACGGCTGGCGGCCCGTCCCGCACGTCTGCCGCTCCTGCTTGGGTCGCGTGCTTGAACGCGCCGGGCTCTTCCGTTGCCCGAACTGCGACAATCGGAGGTACACGACGCCGCGGAGCGGCCCCCGCTTCGCCCGGACAGGCGGCGCAGCCGTGGGGGCCTGGGTGGAAGCCTGGGCGTGGGCCTGTGTCGAAGCCCGTCGGACGCGTCGGAAGCGCCGCCGGCCGGGGGCGCCGGGGGCGGCACGGCGCCGGGGGGAAGGTCCGGC
>NZ_BAAAFZ010000049.1:0-1254 GCF_039523795.1 Craurococcus roseus
CGGCGCCGCCATGCCCCGCCGAACGACGGACCGGTTGTGTCAGTTCCTCTTAGTGGGCTGAGTTGGAAGTGCGTTGGCAGAAACGGGCGACGCTGGCGAGGATGTCGTCGGCGGTCTTGGTCCAGATGAACGGCTTCGGATCGGCGTTGGTTTCGGCGATGTAAGCGAGGATCGCCGCCTCGAGGTCGTCGGTGCCGGTGAAGGCGCCGCGCTGGAGGCGCCGGCGGCTCAGCAGCGCGAACCAGCACTCGACGAGGTTGAGCCAGGACGCCGAGGTCGGCGTGAAGTGCAGATGGAAGCGCGGCCGCTTGACCAGCCACTCGTGCACGAGGCGCGTCTTGTGGGTCTTCAGGTTGTCCAGCACCAGGTGCACGTCGAGGTCGGCGGGCACCGCCGCCTCGACCTGGTCCAGGAAGGCGCGGAACTCCACCGCCCGGCGGCGCCCCTTGCAAGCGCCGATCACCGTGCCCGCCTTCACGTCCAGCGCGGCAAACAGATCGACCGTGCCGTGCCGGCGGTAACCGTGGGTGCGCCGCTCGGCCTGGCCCGGCCGCAGGGGGAACGGCGGCGCGGTGCCTTGCGCCGCCTGAATCTGCGGCTTCTCGTCCACGCACAGCACGAGGGCGCGATCGGGCGGGGCGAGGTAGAGCCCGACCACGTCGCGCACCTTCTCCACGAAGGCCGGGTCGGAGGACAGCTTGAAGGTCTCCGCCCGGTGCGGGCGCAGGCCGAAGGCACGCCAGACGCGGGACACCGCGGTCTGGCTCATGCCGGTCCGGCGCGCCATGGCGCGCGTGCTCCAGTGCGTGGCGTTGCGCGGCGCCTCCTCCAGCGTCAGGGCGACCAAGCGCTCGACCGCCGCGTCGCCGATGGTCCGCGGCGCCCCGGAACGCGGCGCATCCACCAGCCCCTCCAGGCGGCGCTCGGCGAAGCGCCCGCGCCAAGTCGCCACCGTCTGCCGGCTCACGCCAAGGGCCTCGGCCACCCCGCGGTTGGTCGCGCCCGGCTCGGCGCACGCCAGCACGACTCGAATGCGCTGGGCCAGGGCTTGGCCCACGCCGCGCCGGCGCAGCAGGCGCCGCAACTCGGTCAGCTCGGCCTCCGACAACTCCAGCGGCACGGCTTTCGGCCCGCGGGACATGGCGCGCCTCCTCTCACCGGGCACACCACCGTCGCGTTGACCGCATCAAACCGCAAGCAGACTTCCAACTCAGGCCACTAGCACTGCTTCGGCAGTTGGGGACCAGGCGGCGC
>NZ_BAAAFZ010000050.1:0-2018 GCF_039523795.1 Craurococcus roseus
CCCTCGCCCGCGCCGCCGTCCGCCGCGCCGGGCCGCGCCGCGAGCCGCATGTCCCACCCCCCGAACCGCCGGCCGCCGTGCGCCGGCTCCTCGTGCAGGATCTCGACGTCGGCGTGGCGGGCGTCGGCGCTGACGGACGCGGCGACGCGCCCGACGCCCTCCGCGGGGCCTTCCAGCCATTGCAGGAACCGGCCGTCGTCGTACACGACGACGCCGGTGACCGACTCCGCCCGGTTGCGCGCCTGCGCCGCCGCGACCAGCCCGCCGAGTTCGGCCGGCCCGAGCGGCGCCACGGCGCGGCTGCGGTAGACGAGGTTGCACAGCGCGGCGTCCACCGGCGCCGGGCCGGGCGGTGGACGCAAAGCTCCCTCAGCCGCCATCGCTCCCGCTCCCTCCCCACCAATCCCCGCCGGCGGCGCGGCCGCGGCGGATGCGACGGAGCGCGCACGACGCGACGGGTTGGCCCCGCCGCGGGCGGCTCGGCATCCGGCCGGGGCACCCCGCCCGGGGCCTCCATTCTCGCCGCGGCAGGTTTCCCGGCTCGCGGGTCGTCGCCTCCGCTTGGCCTTCCCGGGGCCGCGCGCACCGGTCCCTGTGGCCCGTTCTCCGCGGGCGCCATCTCGCCGCTCGCAGTCGCGGAGCGCCGAAAGGAGGCGCGCCGCGCGCCGGCTTCCTTCTCGGCCCCGGACCGTCGCGGACCCGGGGCGCCGTCGCGGGGGCGATGCTGGATCGCCCCGGGCGCCGGCGTCAAGCGCGCTCGCCGCCTGCGCCACGCCGCGCCGCCGCCGCTCCGGCGCCCTGTGTCCCGCGCGCATCCCGCGACGGATTTCTGCGGCGGGCCGGCGCGCGGCCGCTCGCGCCGCGCCGCGCCCGACCGACACTCGCCTCCTGCACGGGCGGCCGCGGAGTCGCGCGACGCCCCTGCGCAGGGAACCGGGAGGGAACGCCATCATGAAGAACACCGCACGCCGCCTGCTGCTCGCCGCCGGCATCGCCGCCATCGCCTTCGCAGCGCCCGCCGCGGCGCAGGACGCCGGCATGAAGCGCTGGAAGCAGGGCACCGGCTGGGGCTGGGTCTGGGGCCCGGAAGACGAGGTCGGCGCGCTCAACGAGATGACGGACGCCTCGCGCGCCGCCGCGCTCCGCCTCGCCGCCCAGGGCCGGGCCTACGACCTCGGCCTGCCCTACGACCGCAACTCCTACCGCTGGCCCGGCCACAACCCGGGCGAGATCATGACCTTCCGCACGCCGGAGGGCGTCGCGCGCCAGCGCGACCTCCCCTTCACCACGGCCGAACAAGGAAACACCGGCCACACCCGCTGGCACAGCAGCGCCATGTTCATCAGCGACAACGTGGCGACGCAGATCGACGGCCTCGCCCACATCACCCACGGCGCCGACAACCACTGGTACAACAACTTCCGCGCCGACCAGTGGACCGGCGACTTCGGCGTCCGCAAGGCCGACGTCACCACCATCCCGCCCATCGTCGCGCGCGGCGTCATGATCGACGTCGCCGGCCAGAAGGGGATGGAGGCGCTGCCCTCCAACTACGAGATCACCGTCGCCGACCTCGAAGCCGCCCTGCGCGCGCAGAACGTGGACGTGACGCCCGGCACCGTGGCGCTGGTCCGCACCGGCACCGCGCGCTTCTGGGGCGAGAACGGCAGCGACCACGCCAAGATCGGCCAGCACGACACCGCCGGCATCGGCATGGCCGCCGCGCGCTGGCTGGTGGAGCAGAAGGGCGCGATGATGATCGCCTCCGACACCTCCGGCCTCGAAGTGCTGCCGCCCCGGCCCGCGGACTCGCAATTCGTCGGCGGCTCCTTCAACCCCGTCCACGTCTACCTGCTGGTGAACCAGGGCGTCCACATCGGCGAGTTCCACAACATGGAGCGCCTCGCCGCCGACCGCGTGTACGAGTTCGCCTACGTCGCCACCACCAACGCCATCCGCGGCACCGTCGCCGGCACCGCGCTGCGCCCGCTGGCGTTGCGCTGACCGGGGCGGGCGGG
>NZ_BAAAFZ010000050.1:2026-90070 GCF_039523795.1 Craurococcus roseus
CCGCCCCCCCCCCCCCCCGCCGCTACTGCAAGCTGCCCCAGCGTTCCGTCGCCGGCTCGGCGGCGGCCCACTTCCAGCCCTCGTCCTGGCGGCAGGCGCTGGCCAGGAACCAGCGGCGGGTCGCGTCCGCCCCCTCGCCGGACTCCACGGAGAACAGCACCTCCTTGCACTCCGCGAGCGGCGTCTCCACCGCCCGCAGCACCCGCGCCTCGCCCTGCTTGTTCCCGAACGGCAGGTCGTGGCGCACCCGCCAGGGCCGGGCCTCGCCGACCGCCATGCCGCCGACGACCTCGGCCAACGCGTCCTGCTCCGTGCGGGACCGGCCGCGGGAGAAGCGCCGGAGGCCCTCGTCGGCCACGGCCCTGGTGCCGACGCCGACCAGGATGCCGACCGCTGGATTGCCCGACCCCACCGCCGCCGCCGTGCCTGTCACCGCGCCCGCGATGCCGCCGACCGAACTGCAACCCGCGGCGAGCGGCGCGGCCGCGAGCAGCGCCAGCAGCGCCGCCGTCCCGAGGCGCCTCACTGCAACGATCCCCAGCGCTCCGTCGCCGGTTCGGCCGAGGCCCATTTCCAGGTTTCGCCGTCGCGGCACACGGCCGCGATGTAAAAGGCCCGCCGCAGCTTCTCGCCGCGGCCGTTGTCCACCGAGAACACGATCTCCTTGCACTCCAGCGGCCCGGCGCTGATGACGCGGCTCACCGCGACCTGGCCGCGCTCGTTCGGCTCGACGGGTACCGTGTGGTCGGTGGCCCAAGCGCCGACGCCGCCCACCGGCAGCGGCCCGGCCACGCCGGCGATGCGGTCCTGCGCCGCCCGGTGCGTCAGGCGCTGCGCGTACTGCAAACCGGCGCGGCCGAGCGCCTGCACGCCAAGGCCGATGCCGGTGGTCGCAGCGGCGTTCGCGCCCACGCTGTCCGCGACGCTCGCGCTGCCGATGCCGGCGACCGTGGAGGTCCCTTCGGTCAACAGCGCCTGGCAGCCCGGCAACGCGAGCAGGGCGAGGAGGGGCAGCGTCGCCGAACGGCGGGGCGCGCGGGCGGGGATGGCGGCGTCATGGGAGGGGGCTTTTCTCGTGGTCCGTTGCATGGCGCCCCGATGGCCCATGCGCGGCGCAGCGGCAACCCTGCGATGCCCCGTTCCGCGAGCGCGCCTCGCCCGTAGCGGCGATCCAAAGGGGGGGCGAAGCGGCCGTTGCACGCCGCGGCGGCCCGCACGGCGCCTTCCGCACGAAGCCGACCCAGGGCGCCGGCTGCGGCAGGCCGGAGCGCTTCGCCTTGGCGCAGGCCCGCATTGTGGGGCCGGACGTGTCCCCGTTGACACGTCCGGCCGAGGCCGCGCCGTCAGGCGCGCATCAAGCGACCGGCTCGGGCCGCCGCCGCGCGGCGGCGCGGCGCGGGCCGCCTTCCGACACCGCGCTGCGCCCGGCTCCAGAATGCTTGGCCACGTCGTCGCCGGCGCCGTTCGCCGCCGCCGCGTCCTCGCCGCCCTCAGACGTCGCCGCCGACGTGGCGCCCGCGCCGCGGCGCGCCCGCCTGATCTGCGCCACCACGTGGCCCTGGAGCGCCCGGTAGGTGTCCGGCGCCTCTTCCTGCATCATCATCAGCGTGTGCGCCCACTCGCCGCCCCAGGCGGTCTCGAAGGCCGCCACGTCGTCCGGCTCCGCCAGCCGCGCCGCGCGCACGAAGGCGGAGGCGCACATCTGGCCGAGGCTGTTGCGCAGGCCCACGCCCACGTGCCGCACGAGCTGCTCCCACTCCGGACGCCCGCGCAGCGCCTCGGTCGCCGCCGTGGCGTTGGCCCAGGCCCGCAGCAGGTCCGTCCCGTCGTCCACGTCGCGCGCCGCCTTGGCCTTGGCGACCAGCGCTTGCACCGGGTCGGTGTGCCGCCCCGCCTCGTCGCGCAGCCGCTCGTGCCGCGGCGTGGTGTCCTTGATGTGGTTGCCGGCGGCGCGGTTGGCGTCGTCGTCCTCGTCGGAGGCGATGCCGAGCAGCGCGGTCACGGCGTAGCGACGCAGGTAGGTGACGGCCGAGCCGAAGCTTTGCGGGTCGCCGCCAGGCGCGGGGAGGGGGATGGAGGTCTCCATCCACTCGCCGCTCCGGTGCAAGAGGCGCGTCACCAGCACCAGCCCGCCCTTCTCGTTGGTCGAGATCGGCTGGAACAGCACCAAGCCCTCCGCCGCCAGCACCGGCCGCGCCAGATCGAGGATCTTGTCGAGCGTCGCGTAGCGGAAGGCGTACTTGCCGCCGCCGCGCGTGCTGACCTCGACGGAGCGGTTGCGCGGCGGGTTCCGCAGCTTGGAGAGCGCGGACACCAGCGCCGACGCGATCTGCCCCGTTTCCGAACTCTCGCGCGCGATGCTGACCGAGTGCGTCGGTGAGGCGTTCCAGCCGGCGTTGGGGTCGGAAGCGGGCGGACGGACGATTTCGTTCATGATATGTTCTCGCTCAACTGCGCTCTTCGGGCGAGCCGTGGTGCCCGCGCGGACGGACGATCCTGGAGAACATATGGTGTCCAGGGGCATCCGATCCAAGCGGAATTTCCTCCCGAAACATTCCCGGTCGGCCCGTCACGGTCGGCAATCGTCCGGATATTATTCCTAGTTAACTGGAAGTGGCAAGCGCAGAATGGCAAGCTCGCCGGATGGCTGAGCGACACGAGCGAAATACACCAAAACACCAAGGCACGCAGCACCCGAGGCGGCCTTTCGGGCCCGACCCCGCCTCCCGTCCGAACAGCCGCCCCGTGCCCTCCCACGGCCGGCCCTCCGGCATTTGTCCGAAAGGAACAAAATCATCCGCGCCGGCCGCCGCCCACCCGCGACGGGCCCAGCCCGCCACTGGCCCCGGGGCGGCTGAAACCCCCGGCCGCCCTCGTGGCATCCGTCCGAAAACGGCAAACCCGCCCCGAACCGCCGACCACTCGCGGCCGCTTGGCCTCGTTGGTCCTCTGGTGCCCGCGCCCAGCGCCCGCGGCCACTCCCGCGGGATTTGTCCGAAAGCGGCAAAACGGCCCCGAGCCGCCGCCCGACCGCCCCGGCCTTCAGGATTTGTCCGAATAGCTCCGCGCCATGCCCTCGCCCGGATCGGCCTGCGGCCCGTAGGGCATGATCGGGTACCGCAGCCCCGACTTGGACAGGCCCTGCAACCCCTCCACCCCGCGCGCGAGGTCCGCCGGCGGGCACGCCATCAGCAGCTCGTCGTCCGCCACCCCGCCGTAGCGCCGCTCCGCGTAGCAGGGGATCGAGAGGCACACCGTCCGGTCCCTGAGCGCCCGGCCCCAACTGTCCGCGCAGGCGCTCTCGCCGGTGATGGAGAAGTCGTAGCGCTTGTAGCTCTTCCACTGGAGCCCGTTGATGAACAGGATCATCTGCGCCGGGTTGGCGTAGAACAGGCAGATGTCCGGCGGGTCGAGCCGCGCGCTCCGCAAGGGCGAGGCCACCAGCCCGTGGAACCGCCCCGCCGGCACCCGCGGCATCTGCGCCTGGTGCGCCGCGGAAGCCTCGCGGTTCTCGAACCACACGCCCTCCATCTTGCGCCCCGACAGGTACAGCTCGGACGGCTCGTTCAGCCCGACGATGCCGCCGCAGTTCGAGAAGGCCGGGACGTTCTCGTGCGCGATGCCGATGGTGAACCCGGCGATGCGCGCCTGCGTCACGAGCTGGCAGGTCGAGAAGGTCTTGCCCTTCGCCGGCCGCCGCAGCCCCGGCACCGCCTGCATCGCCTCGACGCTCTCGAACAGCTTCATGCCGATCGGGAAGGTTCGCAGCCGCAGCAACTGCGTGAGCTGCTCCGCCATCTGCGCCAACGCCTTCGCGTCCGGCGCCGCCGGCGCGGCATCGACGGGTGCGTTCATGGCGGCCGTTCCTCCCCGTGTCCGGCCCCCATCCTACGACCCTTGCGCCCCGGGGAAAGGCGCCGCCAAGCTCGCCGCGCGAACGGAAGGAGATAGGGACCGATGGGCTTCCTGACCGACGAGGAGATCGCCGAACTCCGCCCCGCCCAGGAGGCGATGTTCCCGTCGCCGATCCCGACGCGGGTCGTCTCCTCCGACGAGTTCGCGCCCATCCCGCAAACGGCCGGGCAGCGCGAGGTCGAGGCGCGCATCAAGTCCATGGCCGACGAGATCGGCGCCAAGCAGAACCGCACCCGCCGCGGCTTCCTGGCGACCACCTCCGGCATGGCCGCCGCCTTCCTGGCCATGAACCAGGTCTACGGCCCCGTCTTCGGCGTTTCCGAGGCCGAGGCGCGGGAGCCCGAGCGCGCCGAGGCCCGGGCCGCCTCGCTGCGCGACCAGTTCATCCTGGACGTCCACACCCACTTCCTGCGCGACGACACGCGCATCATGGGCTTCGTGGAGATGCGCAAGGCCGTCGGCCGCGCCGGCTGGAACCCGGCCCTGAACCCCGAGGAGCAGAGCATCGAGAGCCTGAAATACGGCAACTGGTTCAAGGAGGTCTTCCTTGACAGCGACACCAAGGTCGCCCTCATCAGCGGCGCGCCCTCGGACGAGCCGCAGGACTGGTTCCTGACCAACCGGATGAAGTTCGACGCGCGGAAGAAGGTCAACGACGCCGCCGGCACCCGCCGCTGCATGAGCCACGCCATCTTCACCCCGGGCCAGCCCGGCTGGATGGAGCAGGTGGAGAAGGCCATCGAGGAGCTGAAGCCCGACAGCTTCAAGGGCTACACCATCGGCGACAACACCAACAAGAACCTCGCCCAGTGGCCCTGGCGCATGGACGACGAGAAGCTGATGTACCCGTTCTACGAGCGCCTGCTCAAAGCCGGGCACGACATCGTCTGCGTACACAAGGGCCTGTTCCCGCCGCAGATCGAGGCGCGTTTCCCGCACCTGCTGCCCTACGCGACGGTGGAGGACGTCGGCCGCGCGGCGAAGGACTGGCCGCAGATCAGGTTCGTCATCTACCACTCCGCCTACCGCTTCGCCGGCGGCGGCACCGCCGAGCAGGGCCTGGCGCAGTTCGAGCGCACCGGCCGCGTCGAGTGGACCAGCGACCTCGCCGAGATCCCCGAGAAGCAAGGCGTCTCCAACGTGTACGGCGACCTCGGCCAGATCTTCGCGCAAACGACGGTGGTGCAGCCGCGCCTCGCCGCCGCGCTGATGGGTATCTTGGTGAAGGGCCTGGGCGCCGACCACGTCGTCTGGGGCACGGACGCGGTCTGGACCGGCTCGCCGCAGTGGCAGATCGAAGCGCTCCGCCGCCTGGAGATTCCGGAGGACATGCAGCGCCGGTACGGCTTCGCCCCCCTCGGCCCCGCCGACGGCCCGGTGAAGAACGCGATCTTCGCGGAAAACTCGGCGAAGATGTATCGCTACGACATGCGCCGCGCCGACCTCGACGCCGACGAGGTCTCGCGCGTGAAGAAGGAGTACGCCGCGGCCGGCGGCGAGCGCAGCAACCTAGCCTACGGATACGTCGCGCCAGGATGAGGCCGCCGGCGCCCGTGCTGGTCGTCCTCGGCAGCTTGCCCGGCACGGGCAAGACCACGATCGCCCGGATCGCGGCCTCCCGCCTGCGCGCCGCCTACATCCGGATCGACGCCATCGAACAGGCCATGCGCTCCGCGGGCGTTTTGGCGAGGCCGGACGGCGTCGGCCCCGCCGGCTACATGGCCGCCTACGCACTGGCGAAGGAGAACCTGCGCCTCGGCCTCCCCGTCGTCGCCGACTGCGTCAACCCGCTCCCCGAAACGCGCGCCGCGTGGCGGGAAGCGGCGGCGCCCCTGCCCATCGTGGAGGTGGAGGTCGTCTGCTCCGACCCCGCCGAACACCGACGCCGCGTCGAGGCACGCACCGCCGACCTCCCCGGCTTGGTCCCGCCGACCTGGGCATCGGTGCTGCGCCACGAGTACGCGCCGTGGACCGGGCCGCGCCTCGTCCTCGACACCGCCTCCCTCGGCGCCGAAGACGCCGCGTCGCGCGTCTGCGGCGAGGCGGCCGGCCTGTGCGCCGGATGACGGGCGAGGCGCACGCGGCGGCGCGCGCGGGCCGGGCACCGGCGCGGCGGGAGCGGAAGCCGCGGCCCGCCGTTCCTGAGGCGCACGCGCCATGCGGCCCACCCCGCCGCCCCGTCGGCCGAGCGGCTGGGCACGGTGCGCCCCGTCGCGCGGCGGACCGAGAAGCCCGCGCCGCGCCGTCCGGCAATCGGTGCCCGCCGCGGAAAGGCCGCGGCGCAGCAGCGGCATCAGCGGAGCGACGACAGCCAGCGCGCGATCGCCGCCTCCGCCGCGGCGCCCTCCAAGGCCCGCCGCCGCGCCTCATCGTCGGCCGGCAACGGCAAGCCCTGTTCCACGCGGAACAGGTCGCGGTAGCGGCCCAGCAGCACCTGCCGCACGCCGAGCCGCGCCGGCGCCGGGCTCGACGGGTCGAGCTGCAAGCCGAAGCCCGAGAGGTGGTGGCCCGGGGCGTCGCGGTTCGGGGACACGAAGCCCTCCACCGAGAGCGCGGAAACCCGCCCGGAGAACACGGCGAGGGGCCTTTCCTCGAACCCCTCGGCCACCAGGCCGCCGCCCCCGGCGGGCCGGCCCTGGACGGTGACGAACCGCCCGACCGAAGCGCCTGCCGCCGGCACGCCCCGCGCGTCCACCCTCGTCCCGCCGACCACCAAGCCGCCGCCCTCGGCCCGCAACAGTCCGCGGAGCGACGCCGCCGCCGGGGCGCCGCTGTCCAGCACGCGGAGCGAGGTCGCGACCACCGCCTCGTCCCGCCACAGCCCGCTCACCGCGACCGTTCGGCCCGGCCGCAGCTCCGCGGCCGCTCCGCCCCGCGCGTCGCGCACCGGGACGCCGGGCGCGAGCACCAGCCGCGTGCCGAGCACCGACCAGCCGCCGCCGTCATCAGCCGCCCGCTCCAGCGGCCCGGTGACCGGGTGGAACACCGCGACGCGCGTCGCCAGCAGGCGGCCGGCCCCGCCGCCGCCCTCGCGCGGCGCCGCTTCGGCCGCGACCGTGTCGCCCGGCAGCACCGGCGCGCCGCCCGGCGTTTCGAAGGCCGTGGCGGGGGAGGTTTCCAGCAGCAGCCCGTTGACGCGCAGGCTGCCGAGCCCGGTGACGGAGCCGAAGACGCCGGTGCCGCCGATCCCGCCGTCGTCGGAACCGTGCTCGGCAGCGGCGAACCGCCCTGTGCCGCCGATGCCGCCATCGTCGGGGGCGCGACGGTCCGCCACGCCGCCGCCGACCCCGCGGCACGCGGCCTGGAGCAAGGGCAACGCCGCCAGGAACAGGTGGCGCCGACGCATCAAGCCTTCTCCTCCGGCGGCGCGGCACCGTCCGCCTCGCGCTCGGCGCGGAAGAAGTACACGCCGAAGCGGAAGCGCTCTCCCGCGCCCGCGTCGTCCTGCGCCGCCTGCTGCATCTCCAGGGCGAGGCCGTTGAGGTGCCGCAGCGCCGCCAGCGCCAGCGTCCGCGCCTCCGCCTCCAGGCGGTCCACGTCGGCCGGCCGCAGGTTGTTGTAGTACACGGCGCGCTCCAGGAAACGGCGGTCGTCCGGGCCGGCCAGCAGGTTGCCCGCCGCGGCCGCCATGTGGTCGTGCAGGTTGCGCTCGAAGAAGGCGAGCATCTCCTCGCCGCCCTTCGCGGGCACGAAGGCGTCGGCGAGCAGGCGCACCGCGCCGCCCTCGCCGCCCTCCACGAGCCCGAGCCGCACCAGTTCGTCCAGCACCGTGCGGGGCCGCACGTCCTTGCTGACGCCGGCCACCAGCGCGTCGAAGGCCGCGCGTGGCAGGGCGCGCGGGCGCCCATCGGCGTCCAGGTGGTCGGGGTGGCCGAGCCAGCGGCCGACCACCGTCGCCGCGACCCCCCCCGCGCGTGGGGTTGAAACCGGGTGCGACCGCTCGCGGATGGCGCGCACGTCCTTGCGGTGGACGCCGGTGACGAGGCTGACGCGGCTGTCGGAAGGCTCGCGGCCGCCGAGCCGGAAGTCGCGGGAGGCGACCTCCACGAAGCACTCCTTCAGCGCCGCCACCACCGCCGGCAGCGTGGCGCCGGAGGCGATCAGGACGCGCACCAAGGGACGCAGCAGGGCTTTGGTGGCCGCCAGGACGGACGCGGCTGAGTGGGTAGGACTCACGGAACGATCCGGTACCATTGTGGGAGAATTTCTCGGCGTGTTACAGTAGAGGGCGCGAGGATCACTGATATGTGAGGATATGGATGCAATCTGTCACGCGACAAAGAAGTTTTGTGGGATATTTACCCACAATCGCCAATACAGGAGACCTTGGCATGAGCAGCCTGCTTCCCGCCGACGGCCGTTTCGACCTCCTCCAGAGCGCCCTCGAACTCACCGGCCTCGACAGCGCCCTCGCGGCGCCCGGCGCGGATCTGACCGTGCTCGCGCCGACCGACGAGGCGTTCCTCCGTCTGGCCCAGGGCCTCGGCTACGCCGGTGACGACGAGGACGGGGCGTTCGCCGCCATCGCCACCGCGCTGGCCGGCCTGGCGCCCGACGGCGACGCGGTGCCGTTGCTCGCCGACATCCTGCGCTACCACGTGCTCCCCGGCGCCCAGACCCGCGACGAGATCGAGGCCGCGCGTTCGGTGCCCACCCTGCTCGGCGGCGTGCCGCTCGCGCCCTTCGGCGACGCGATCGGCGACAGCGACCCGGACGCCCGCGATCCCCGCTTCGTGCCGGGCGAGGGCGACATCGCGGCCGGCGACGGCGTGCTGGTGCAGCCGATCGACGGCGTGCTGCTGCCGATCGACGTCCCGGGCCTCGGCGGCGACGAGCCGGCGCCGCCCACGGTCGCCGGCGTCGCCGCGGCCGCGTCCGGCGAAGGCTTCGACTCCGACGGCGGCGACTTCGACATCCTGCTCGCCGCCGCGGGGGCCGCGGGCCTGACAGGCGCCCTGGCGGACCCGGGCGCGAACCTCACCGTGTTCGCGCCGACCGACGACGCCTTCGCCGAGCTCGCCCGCACGCTCGGCGCCCACCCCGATAGCGAGCAGGCGACCTTCGAGGCCATCGCCTCGACCCTCGCGGAGTTGGCGCCGGACGGCGACCCGATCCCGCTGCTGCGCGACGTGCTGCTGTACCACGTGGTGGACGGCCGGTTCGGCCAGGCGCAGGCCGGGGCCGCAGGCCCGCTCGCCACGCTGGCCGGCGGGACCATCGAGGTTTCGGGCGTTTCGACCGCCGACGCCGACCCGGATGTGCGCGACGCCCGCTTCGTGCCGGGCGCAGGCGACATCCTCGCCTCCAACGGCGCCGTGCAGCCGATCGACCGGGTGCTGCTGCCGCTCGACCTGGAGACCGCGAACGACGGCGTCAGCCTCTCCATCGCCGGCGAGCTGGCGAAGTCGGGCGACGGCTTCGACGCCAACGGCGAGGACTTCGACCTGCTGAACGCGGCGCTGGACGCGGCCGGGCTGACGGGGGCGCTGGACGACGCCTCGGCGCACCTGACGCTGTTCGCGCCGACGGACGCGGCCTTCATCGGCCTCGCGCAAGCCTTCGGCTTCGAAGGCGACGGCGAGGAGGAGGCGTTCGGCGCCATCGTGGGCGCGCTGACCGAGGCGGGCCACGGCGACCCGATCCCGCTGCTCACCGACATCCTCACCTACCACGTGGCGCCGGGCCTGCTGGCGGCCGAGGACGTCGTCGCGGCCGAGAGCATCGCCACCCTCTCCGGCGAGGCGATAACGCCGGACGGCGCGGTGCTGGGCGACCTCGACCCGTTCGTGCCCGACCCGGAGGTGATCGTGGCGCGCGCCGACCTGCCGGCGACGAACGGGCTGGTCCACGCGATCGACGGCGTGCTGCTGCCCTTCGACGCGCCGCTGGTGTGACGGCCGGCGCGCGGCGGGGCCGGGGCGTCTATTCCAGCTTCAGCCCCGCCGCGCGGATCACCGTCCCCCACTTGTCCAACTCGTCGCGGACCAGCGCGGCGAACTGCGCGCTGTCCCGCGGCCAGACGGTCGCGCCGCCGGCGCGGATGCGCTCGGCGGTCTCCGGCCGCTGCACGATGCCGAGGATCGCCGCCGCCAGCCGGTCGCGCATCGCCTGCGGCAGCGCGGCGGGGCCGACGAAGCCGAACCAGACGTAGACCTCGAAGTCCGCGAGCCCCGCCTCCTGTAAGGTCGGCACCTCCGGCGCCGCCGGATCGCGCTCGCGGCCGGTCACGGCCAGGATGCGCAGCTTGCCCGCTTGCGCTTGCGGCAGGACGTTCGGCAGGTTGTCCATGGTCCAGTCCACCCGGCCGCCGATCAGGTCCGCGATGCCGGGCGCGCTGCCGCGGTAGGGCACGTGGACGCCTGGGATGCCGGTGCGGTGCTTCAACAGCTCCGCCGCGAGGTGCGGGCTGGAGCCGGTGCCGGAACTGGCGAAGGACAGGCCGCCCGGCTTGGCTTTCGAGCGCGCGATGAGGTCGGCGAGACTCGCCATGCCGCTCTCGGCCGAGACGGTCAGCGCGTTCATCAGCCGCGCCGCCACGCAGATCGGCGACAGGTCGCGCCGCGGGTCGTAGCCGGTGTTGGCGAAGAGGAAGGGGTTCATGGTCAGGTTGGCGGTGTTGGCGACGGCGATGGTGGTCCCGTCCGGCGCCGCCTGGGCCGCAGCGGCGATGCCGATGGAGCCGCTGGCGCCCGGGCGGTTCTCGACCACGCCGATTTGGCCGAGCGCGCCCTGCATCCCGTCCGCCACCAGCCGCGCCAGGGCGTCGTTGAAGGCGCCGGGCGTGTAGGGGACGATGATCCGCACCGGCCCGGCCTGGGCGGCGGCGGGCCGTGCCACGAGCAAGGCGGGCGCGGCGAGGAGCAGGTGGCGGCGGCGCGGCGCGGTCATGCTGGAACCTCCCTGGCCGGTCCTCCAGGCGGGACCGTTGCGGGGCAGGTTAGACCGCGGCCGGGCCGCTTGTCCTCAGCCTTCGGCGCCGCCGTCGTGCAGGCGTTGCCGCAGTTCGTACTTCTGGATCTTGCCGGTCGAGGTCTTCGGCAGCGGGCCGAAGGTGACGCCCTTCGGCGCCTTGAAGCCGGCGAGCCGCGCCCGGCACCACGCGACCACCTCCGCCTCGGTGAGCGCCGCCCCCGCCGCGCCCGGCGACGGCGTGACGAAGGCGTGCGGCACCTCGCCCCATTTCGGGTCGGGCCGCGCCACCACCGCCGCTTCCATGATGGCGGGGTGGGCGTAGAGCACCTCTTCCACCTCCAGCGTGGAGACGTTCTCGCCGCCGGAGATGACGATGTCCTTGGCGCGGTCCTTCACCTCGATGTAGCCGTCCGGATGCGTCACGCCGAGGTCGCCGGTGTGGAACCAGCCGCCGGCGAAGGCCGCCTCCGTGGCGGCCGGGTTGCGGAGGTAGCCCTTCATCACCGTGTTGCCGCGCAGCATGACCTCGCCGAGCGTGACGCCGTCCGCGGGCACGGGCCGCATGGTGTCGGGGTCGAGCACCGCCGCCTCCTCCAGCGTCGGGTGGTTCACGCCCTGGCGCGCCATGAAGGCGGCGCGCTCCTCCAAGGGCAGCGCGTCGAGCCCCGGTTGCGGCATGCAGATGGTGGCCGGGCCGTAGCATTCGGTGAGGCCGTAGAGGTGCGTCACCGCGAAGCCCAGGCCCTCCATGCGCGCGATCACGGCGGAGGGCGGCGCGGCGCCGCCGGTGGCGATGCGGCAGGTTTGGGAGAAGGCCTGGCGCTGCTCCGCCGGCGCGTGGATCAGCATGGTGAGCACCACGGGCGCCGCGCACATGTGCGTCACGCCGTGCTCCGCCACCGCGGCGAAGATCGCCGCCGGTTCAACCCGCCGCAGGCAGACATGGGTGCCGCCCTGCAAGGTCACGGCCCAGGTGTAGGTCCAGCCGTTGCAGTGGAACATCGGCAGCGTCCAGAGATAGACGCTCTCCGGCGAGAGCCCGAAGGCGAGCGCGTTGCCGCAGGCGTTGAGGTAGGCGCCGCGGTGGTGCGTGACGACGCCCTTCGGGTCGCCGGTGGTGCCGGAGGTGTAGGAGAGCGCGATGCTCTCCCACTCGTCCGCCGGCATCCGCCCCGGCGTGGCGGCGTCGCCGGTGGCGAGGAAGGCTTCGTACTCCGTGCCGCCGATCGCCTCGCCGGCGGTGGGCGCCTCCGGGTCGGCGATCTCGACGACGAAGGGTTTCGGCTCCGGCATCTCCGCGAGCGCCGCGCGCGCCACCGCGCCCCACTCCCGGTCCACGACGAGGGCGCGGGCGCTGGAGTGACGCAGGATGAAGCCGACGGCCGGCGCGTCCAGGCGGATGTTGATGGTGTTCAGCACCGCGCCGGCCATCGGCACGCCGTAGTGCGCTTCCAGCATCTCCGGGATGTTCGGCGCCAACACCGACACCGTGTCCCCCGGTTCGATGCCGGCGGCGGCGAGGGCCGAGGCGAGTCGGCGGCAGCGCGCCAGCATCTCCGCATAGGCGAAGCGCCGCGCGCCGTGGATGACCGCCACGCGATTCGGGTACACGCGCGCGCTGCGCAGCAGGAAGGAGAGGGGGGTGAGCGGGACGTGGTTCGCCGGCAGCCGCGGCAGGGTCTCGTGGTCGCGCATGGCGCTCCCTCCTCCTAGCGGCTGCCGCCGAGCGCCCGCGGGTTGCTGATCGAGCAGCGCAGCCGCGTCAGCTCCACCAGCGCCTTCGCCGCCGCGGCATGGCCGGGCGTGCCGGGGTCGCGCTCCCCCGAGCGGATCTCCGCCGCGAGGAGGTTCAACAAGGCGTCGGGCTCGGCGTGCGGCGCGTCGAGCAGCGCGCGCAGCCGGGCGAGGGCCGGCGCGGCGTCCGCCGCCATGCCGCGCCGCGCGATGGCCATGGCGTTCGCCACCATGCGCGCTTCGAAGCGCTTCGACTCCGGCAGGTGCGGCAGCAGCTCGCGCAGCAGCACGTCACGCGCGGTTTCCAGCAGCCCGGCGGCGTCCGGCCGCTCAAGCATCGAGGGCGCCCGTCATGCGCAGCACGTCCATCTCCAGCTCCGGCACGATGTGCCCGGTGAGCGCCAACTCAAGGTTGTTCTCGCGCCCGGACAGGTGCCGCTCCGCCTGGTCTGCCGCGATCACCGCCCAGCGGATCGTGGCGGCCAGCTCCCACCAATGCACGCGCCCCGGGTCCACGCGCCGGCCGCTCGCCGCTTCGTAAGCCTCGTAGAGCGCGGAGCGCGGGCCGATGCCGCCGGCCTCGTGCGCGCCGCCGAAGCGCCAGCACGGCGCGCAGAGCCAGCCGAGGTCGGCGTGCGGGTCGCCCCAGGCCGCGAATTCCCAGTCGAGGACGGCGGTGACGCGGCCCTCGTGGACCATGTAGTTGCCGGTGCGGAAATCGTTGTGGTTCAACACCACATCGCCGGGCGGCGGCGAGCCCCGCTCCAGGTGCCGCAGCCCCCATTCCAGCACTGGCCGCGGCGTGCCGGCGGCGTCGAGCGCCGCGCGCTGCTTCACCACGAAGTCGCGCGCCGGGTCGTCCGGCGGCGGCGCCAGCATCGCCAGGTCGTCGCGCGGCGGCCGGATGGAGTGGATGGCCGCCAGCTCGCGTCCCAGCGCCGCCGCCAGCGCCGGGTCGCCGCCCGACGCCGCGGCCTGCCGCACCAGGACGTGCCCGCGCGCCACGCCCTCGGCGCGGCGCATGACGAAGAAGGGGGCGCCCGTGACTTCGCGGGCGTCGCAGCAGAACAGCGGCTCCGGCACCGTCACGCCCGCGCCGAAGGCGGCGCGGAGCAGCGCGAACTCGGCCGTGCGCGGCAGGCTGACGGCGAGCACGGCGGCGTTGTCCGTGCGCAGCACCCAGCGCTCCGGCGCGCCGCCGCGCGAGACGTCCATCGCCCAGTTCTGCTGGACCGCGCCGCCGGAGAGCAGCGCCATGGACGCGATCTCGACCGGGGCGCCCGCCGCCGCCGTCAGCCAATCGGCGAGGCGGGCGCGCGCCGCTTCATCCACGCCCGGCGGCCCCCCAGGCGAAGAAGTCCTTGCCCTGCTTGCGGAGGAAGTTGGCCAGCACCATGCGGTGGACCTCGCTGGCGCCGTCCACCAGCCGCGCCTGCCGGGCGTAGCGGTAGATCCACTCCACCGGCTCGTCCTTGGAGTAGCCGCGGGCGCCGAGCAGTTGGAGGGAGGTGTCCACCGCCCGGTGCAGCGCGTCGGCGACCACGACCTTGGCCATGGAGACCTCCTTGCGCGCCAAGCTGCCCTGGTCCAACAGCCACGCGGCGCGCATGGTGAGCAGCCGGCCGATGTCCAATTCCATCGCCGCCTGCCCGACCATCTGCTGCACGCTCTCCTTGTCGGCGAGCTTCTGGCCGAACGCCATGCGGTTCTCGATCCGCGCCATGGCGATCTCCAGCGCCCGGCGGCCGAGGCCGGTCCAGCGCATGCAGTGGGTCAGGCGGGCCGGGCCGAGACGGATCTGCGTCAGGCGGAGGCCGTCGCCGACCTCCATCAGCCGGTTCTCGTCGTTGATCTCCAGCCCGTCGAACTCCAGCTCGCAATGGCCGCCGTGCTCCTCTGGCCCCATGATCGGAATGCGGCGGAGGATGCGCCAGCCGGGTTGGTCGGCGTGGAACAGGAAGGCGGAAAGGCCGCGGCGGTCGTCGTCCGAGGTGCGGGCGATGAGGATGAAGTGCTTCGCCTCTGCCGCGCCGGTGATGTAGTGCTTGCGGCCGTGGACCACCCAGCGGTCGTTGCCGCGCCGTTCGGCGCGCGTGTAGGTCATGGAGGGGTCGCTGCCGCAGCCGTCGGGCTCCGTCATGACAAAGGAGGACTGGACCTTCCCGTCGATGATGGGCTGGAGCCAGCGCTCCTTCTGGTCGTCCCGCGTCACCTGCTCCAGGACGCGCATGTTGCCGTCGTCCGGCGCCGCGCCGTGGAACACGACGGGGCCGAAGATGGAGCGGTTCATCTCCTCGTAGCAGGGCGCCAGCTCCGCCATCTTGAGGCCGCCGCCGCCGCGGCTTTTCGGCATCCCCAAGGCCCAGAGGCCCTGCTTCTTCGCCTCCGCGCGCATCTCCTCAAGCAACGGCTTGGCGATGTTCTCGTGCTCGTCGTAGCTGGCGGGGTCGCGCTCCAGCGGTATCAGCCGCTCCTCCACGAAGGCGCGGATGCGGCTCCGGATGGCGTCGGTCTCGGGGGAGAGGGCGAAGTCCATTGGGTGTGCGTCCCTAGAGCGGGTTCACGGAATGGCCGCCGTCCACCACCACGGTGGCGCCGGTCATGTGCGCGCCCGCGTCGGAGGCGAGGAGGAGCAACGGGCCGGTCAGGTCCTCGGGCTTGCCGAGGCGGCGCTGCGGCGAACGCTTGATGAGCGCCTGGCCGGCGTCGGAGGCGAAGAACTCGGCGTTGATCGGGGTGAGCACGTAGCCGGGCGCGATGGCGTTCACCCGGATGCCGTGCCGCGCCCACTCCACCGCGAGCTGCCGCGTCAGTTGCAGCAGCGCCGCCTTGGACGCGGTGTAGCCGGCGACGCCGCCGAGGACGCGCAGGCCGCCGACGGAGGCGATGTTGACGATGCTGCCCGGCTTGCCCGCTGCGACCAGGCGCTGCGCCGCGGCTTGGGCAACGAGGAAGCAGCCGCGCAAGTTCACGTCGAGGACCTTGTCCCAGTCTTCCTCGGTTTGTTGCAGGGCGGGGCGGGTCACGGCGACGCCGGCGTTGTTGACCACCACGTCGCAGGGGGCGCCGAAGGCGGTCTCTGCGGCGTCGAAGGCGCGGGACACGGCCGCGGCGTCCGTCACGTCCAGGGCCACGGGGGCGGCGCGCTCGCCCAGCTCGGCGGCGAGCGCCGCCAGCGCGTCCGCGCGGCGAGCGGCCAAGGCCACCCGCGCCCCGGCGGCGTGCAGCACCCGCGCGAAGTGCTCGCCCAAGCCACCGGAAGCGCCGGTGACCAGGGCCGTGCGGCCCTCCAGGGAGAAGAGCTGCATGGGGTCGGTCATGGGCTGCAGTTCACCACCGGCTCCGGAGGCCGGCAAGGCTATGCCGGCCGCAGGCAGTCCGCGACGTAGGGCGGCAGGTTGAAGGCGCCGGCGTGGATCTCCGGCGTCCAGTAGCGTGTGGTGCCGAGGACGCCGGCCGCGGCCGCGCGCCGCTCCACCTCGGCCGGTGCCAGGGCGCGGCAGGCCGGGTCCTTGGCGCCCCAGCCGATGGCCATGAAGCCGCCGACGTAGGTGGGCACGGCGATGCAGTAGGCGTGGGTGTCCGGGAAGAAGGCCGCCCGGCGCGCCGAGGACCGGCGCAGCTCGTCGCCCTGCATGAAGGGCACGCCGCCTTGGTTCACCACGACGCCGCGGCCGGTCAGGACACGCGCGCACTCGCGGTAGAAGTCCTCGGTGAACAGCACCTCGCCGACGCCGGCCGGGTCCGTGCTGTCCACGATTATCGCGTCGAAGGCGCCGGTCGGCGCCTCGGCAACGTGATGGATGGCGTCGCCGACCACCACCTCGGCGCGGGGGTCGGCCCAGGCGTCCCCGCCGATGCCGGGCAGGTGCGCCTTCGACAGCGCGATCACCTGCTCGTCGATCTCCACCAGCACCGCCCGCCGGACGTTCCGGTGCTGGAGCACGCGGCGGAGGATGCCGCCGTCGCCGCCGCCCACCACCAGCACGCGCTCCGCCGCGCCGTGGGCGAGCAGCGGCACGTGCGCCATCATCTCTTGGTAGACGAACTCGTCCGCTTCGGTGATCTGCACCACGCCGTCGAGCATCAGCACCCGGCCGTGCGAGGCGCTTTCGAATACCAGGATGTCCTGGTAGGGGCTGCGGGCGCGGGCGACCTCCGCCTTGCAGGCGAAGCGCTGCCCCCAATCGGGGTACAGCGCCTCTTCGACCCAGGAGGTCAAGGCTCGTCCGAAAGGCCGCGCTTGTGCTCGGCGAGCTGCACGCGGCCGGGCGAGAAGCCGGCCTTCAGCGCGGGCAGGGCGCGGTAGGGATCGCAGCCGCCGCACACGAAGATGTCCAGCGCCGCGTAGCCCCGCTCCGGCCAGGTGTGGATGGAGACGTGGCTTTCCGCGAGCACGAGCACGCCCGACACGCCGCAGCCTTCGCCGAAGTGGTGGAAGTGGCCGTGCAGGATCGTCGCGCCGGTGTCGGCCGCGGCCTGCCGCAGCACGCGGTCCACGTGCTCAAGTTCAGTCAGGCGATGGGCGTCCCACAAGTCGATGATGAGGTGCGAACCCGCGTAGCGCACGCCGTCGCGTGAAACGAAGTAGTCCTTCGGCTCCGGCTCCGGCTGTGCGGTGGTGGTGGTCGAGGTGTCCGGGTTCCCCGGTTCGGTCAGAGCGTTCAATCCTTGCCCCTTTCCAACGGCAGATGACCAGGGCCTCAGCCTTTCGCCGCGCCTTCCTGTTCGGTGGGAGAGGGCGGGCATATGGGCCAAGGGGGGCCGAGACGCAACCCGCATCGGCCATTTTTCGTTTCAGCTATGGATGCCGGCCGGCCGCTTGGATTGCCCGGCGGCGGAGGCGCGCCGTAGGTTACGCGGGACGGCGCCCGGCTCCGATGACGGAGCGCGCCGACCAGAACGCCAACAGCCCGGCCGTAGGGAGGCCAGAGTCCATGCCCGACGCGCAGCCGCATTCCGACGCCTCGCCCGCCGACCGCCCGCCGGAGATCGCCGCCTTCGACGTCGTGGTGGTCGGCGCCGGATTCGGCGGCCTCTACATGCTCCACCGCCTGCGCGGGCTCGGCCTTTCGGCGCGGGTGTTCGAGGCGGCCGACGGCGTCGGCGGCACTTGGTACTGGAACCGCTACCCGGGCGCGCGCTGCGACGTGGAGAGCATGCAGTACTCCTATTCCTTCTCGGAGGAGCTGCAGCAGGAGTGGCACTGGCCGGAGCGGTTCTCGGCGCAGCCCGACATCCTCCGCTACGCGAACCACGTCGCCGACCGCTTCGACCTCCGCCGCGACATCCGCTTCGAGACCCGCGTCACCTCCGTCGCTTGGGACGAAGCGGCGGAGCGGTGGACGGTGGAAACGGACCGCGGCGACCGGATCACCGCCCGGTTCTGCATCATGGCGACGGGCTGCCTTTCCGCCGCGCGGATGCCGGACATCCCCGGCCTCGACTCCTTCGAGGGCGACACCTATCACACCGGCCACTGGCCGCACGAAGGCGTGGACCTCGCCGGCCGCCGCGTGGCCGTGATCGGCACCGGCTCCTCGGCCATCCAGGCGATCCCGGTGATCGCCGAACAGGCGGGGCACGTCACCGTCTTCCAGCGCACGCCCAACTTCAGCATCCCGTCCCGCAACAAGCCGATGGACGCGGAGTACGAGAACCTCTGGAAGTCGGATTACCGGGCGCGGCGGCTGAAGGCGCGCACCATGCGCAACGGCATCCTCTACCACTTGAACGACAAGGGGGCGATGGAGGTCTCCGAGGAAGACCGGCTGCGAGAGTACGAGGCGCGCTGGGAGGGCGGCGGCATCGCCTTCATGGCCGCCTACAACAACCTGGCGCTCGACGCCGAGGCCAACCGGACGGCGGCGGACTTCGTGCGCGAGAAGATCCGCTCCATCGTGCGCGACCCCGCGAAGGCCGAGGCGCTGATGCCGCGCGACTACCCGATCGGCACCAAGCGCATCTGCGTGGACACGGACTATTTCGAGACCTTCAACCGCGACAACGTGTCGCTGGTGGACCTCCGGAAGACGCCGATCGAGGCGATCGCCCCGAAGGGCGTGAGGACGACCGACGGCACGGTCCACGAGGCGGACGCCATCGTCTTCGCCACCGGCTTCGACGCGATGACGGGCGCGCTGCTCAAGGCCGGTATCCGCGGGCGGGGCGGCCTGGCGCTGGCCGACAAGTGGGAGGAGGGGCCGCGTTCCTATCTGGGCTTGATGGTGGCCGGCTTCCCGAACCTGTTCACCATCACCGGGCCGGGCAGCCCCTCGGTGCTGAGCAACATGATGGTGTCCATCGAGCAGCACGTGGACTGGATCGCGGATTGCCTCGCCTACCTGGGCGCGACCGGGGTGCGGACCATCGAGGCGACGCAGGAGGCCGAGGACGCCTGGGTGGCGCACGGGATGGAGGTGGCGAACCGCACGCTCTACCCGCGGGCGGCGTCCTGGTACATGGGCGCGAACATCCCCGGCAAGCCGCGGGTGTTCATGCCATACATCGGCGGCGTGGGCGTGTACCGCGAAAAGTGCGACGAGATCGCCGCCAAGGGCTACGAGGGCTTCCGCCTCTCGCCGCCGCCCGCAACCGCCGCCCGCGCGGAGGCCGCCGAGTGAGCGCGCCGCCCGCGCCGGACTGGCGCGACATGGACCCGGCGGCGCTCGACGCGGCCTACAACAACCGGCAGGCGGTGCCGGACGCGCAGGCCCTGCTCGACGATTGGGCCGCCGCCTCCGCGCGCCTGCGTGCCGACCGGCCGGAAGGGCTCGACAAGCCCTATGGCGGCTCCGAGCGGGAGCGGTGGGACCTGTTCCCGGCCGCCGACCGCGGTGCGCCGTGCCTGGTGTTCATCCACGGCGGCTACTGGCAGCGGAACCGGCGGGAGGACTTCGCCTGCTTCGCCGAGGGCGCGCTCGGGGCCGGATGGTCCGTGGCGCTGCCGGGCTACACGCTGACGCCGGACGCGACCATCGAAGGCATCGCCGGGGAGATCGGCCGCGCGCTCGACTGGCTCGCCGCCGAGGGGCCGGCGCACGGCATCGCCGGGCCGGTGCTGCTCTCCGGTTGGTCGGCGGGCGGGCACCTGACGGCCCTGCACGCCGGGCACCGCTCGGTGCGCGCGGCCCTCGCCATCTCCGGCATCTTCGACTTGGAGCCGATCCGCGACACCACGCTCAACGACAAGCTGGCGCTGACGGACGACCAGATCGCGCGGTTCTCGCCCATGCGTCTTCCGCACACGGCGGCGCCGATGGGGGTGGCCTACGGCACGGGCGAGTTGCCGGAATTGCAACGGCAGTCGCGCGACTTCCACGCCGCCCGGAGCGCGGCCGGGGGCGCCGGGCCGCTGCTACCCGTCGAGGGCAAGAACCACTTCGACATCATGGAGGAGCTGCGCCGGCCGGACGGGCGACTCCTGGCCGCGGCGCGAGACCTCCTAGGCCCCTAACCCAGCCCCATCACCCGCGGCAGCCAGAGCGCGATATCCGGGAACACCACGACCAGCGCCAATGCCAGGAACATCGCCAGGATCATCCACACCACCCAGGGGATGGTGCTCTCCATTGTCACGCCGGCGATGCGGCAGGAGACCATGAGGTTGACCGCCAGCGGCGGGGTGAACTGGCCGATGGCGATCTTCATAGTGAGGATGACGCCGAACCAGGTGAGATCCCACTTGTAGGCGGTGGCGATCGGGATCAGCACCGGCAGCAAGATCAGGAAGGTCGAAACGCCGTCGAGGAACATCCCGATCACGATCAGCGCCAGCATGAGCAGCGCGATGGTGCCGTACTCGCCCAGGCCGAGGTTGATGATCCAGGCCGCGATCGGCTGGACGATGCCCAGCGTCGAGGTGCTCCAGGCGAAGACGGAGGCGAGTGCGATGACGATCAGGATGACGGCCGACAGCTCGCCCGCCTCCACCAGCATCTCGTACAGGTCGCGCAGGGTCAGGGTGCGGTAGATGACGAAGCCGACGAACAGGCCGTAGGCGACGGCCATCACCGCCGCCTCGGTGGGCGTGAAGGCGCCGCTCCGCATCCCGCCCAGGATCACCACCGGCGCCAGCAGGCCCCAGATCGCCTCCTTGAAGGTTTGCCAGACGGAAAGCCCTTCGCCCACCGGCGCCTTGCCGCCGAAATCCCGCAGCATCGAGATGGCGACGATGGGCACGATGATGGCGAGGCCGGCCAGGATGCCCGGCAGCATCCCGGCCATGAAGATCGCCGGCACCGAGACGCCCGGCACCAGCAAGGCGTAGACGATGAAGGCGATGGAGGGCGGGATCAGGATGTCCGTCGCGGCGGCGGCGGCGACCGTGCTGGCGATGAAGGGGCGCGGGTAGCCGTCGCGCACCATGGAGCGCGTCACCACCTGTCCCACGGCGGCCGAGGTGGCGGGGCCGGAGCCGGAGATGCCGCCGATCACCATCGCCACCAGCACCGCCACGGAGGCGAGCGCGCCGCGCCCGGCGCCCACCAACGCCGTGGCGAAGCGCACCAGCCGCAGCGCCACGCCGGTCCGGTCGAAGACACTCCCAACGAGGACGAACATGGGTATGGCGATCAGCGGGTACTTGGCGATGCCGGCGTAGACGTTGGTGGGCACCGCCAGGATGGGCTGGTCGGCGAGGAAGATGGCGAGCGTGCCCGCGAGGCCGAGCGCCACCGCGATCGGCACGCCGCCGAGCAGCATGATGGCGAAGCCGGCGAACAGGATGGTGCCGGTCATGTTTTTCAGCCGTCGCCGCCGCGCAGCAGCCGCGCGACGCGCCCGAGCGCCCGCAGCACCACGGCCACCGAGAGCACCGGCAGGAAGGCCGTGTACCACCATTGCGGGTGGCCCAGGCCGCTCGACATCACCTCGTATTCGTACTCGTCCCAGGCCAGCATCCCGCCCCATACCGCCAGGACGCCGAAGCAGAGCACGCAGAGCGCCAGCGCCGCCACCTCGGCGGCGCGGCGCGCGGGCGGCGCAAGCCCGTCCACCAAGGTCCCGATGCGGACGTGGCGGCCCGCCGCCATCGCCAGGGAGGTGCCGAGCAGGGCCACCACCACCATCAGCGCCACCGAGTATTCCTCGGTGAAGGCGAGGCTGACATTGGTGAGATAGCGCGTGGCGACGTTGGCGAAGGTGATGAGCGCCATCGCCGCCATGGCGGCGGCGACCAGGACCTTCTCGAACGACAGCGGGACGCGCGTCGGCGGGTCCGGGACCGGGTCGGTCGGGTCGAGCTCGGCGCTCAAGCCGCCGCCGAGCGGACCGCCGCCTCCGCCTTGCGCACCAGCTCCGCGCCGACGGTCGATGCCCACTTGTCGTAGACGGGCTTCGTCGCGGCGGCGAAGGCGCGCTTCTCCTCGGCCGAGAGTGCCGCGACCTCCACGCCGCGCTTCTGCAACTCCTCCAAGGAGGCGCGGTCGGTGCCCGGCGCGCCGAGGCCCTTGCGGGTCAACGCGATCTGCTGCTTGCCGGCTTCCTCGGCGCATTCGCGCACGAGCTGCTGGTCGGCGGCGGAGAAGCTTGACCAAACCTGTTTGGAGAGCGCGAAGATCAGCGGGTCGTTGACGTAGTTCCAGATGGTGAGGTGCTTCTGCGCCAGCGTGTCCATGCGGAAGGCGAGGAAGAGGTTGATCGGGTTCTCCTGGCCGTCCACCGCTCCGGTGGAAAGGGCGGGTTGCAGATCGGCGAAGCTCATCTGCACCGGGTTCGCGCCGAGCGCCTCGTAGATGTCCTTGAAGATGTTGCCGGCGGCGAAGCGGATCTTCAGGCCGCGCAGGTCCGCGGGCGTGCGGAGCGGGCGCTTGCTGTTGGAGATCTCGCGGAAGCCGTTCTCGCCCCACGCGAGCGGCACCACCTCCCGCCGCTCCACCACGCCGAAGATGTCGCGCCCGACCTCGCCGGTGATGAGCGCGTCCAGCGCCCGGTGGTCGGGCATCAGGAAGGGGAGCTGGAACAGGCTCGCTTCGCGCACCTGCGGGGCGATGTTGATGGTGGAGAGCACGGCGAAGTCGATCACGCCCTGGCGCATGGCCAGGAGCTCGCGCGTCTGGTCGCCGCCCACGAGCTGGCTGCCGGGGTAGACCTTGACGTTGATGCGGCCGTTGCTGCGCTGCGTCACCAAATCGGCCCAGATGAAGGCGCCCTCGGCGAAAGGGATCGGCCGGTTGCCGACGACGGACATCTTGTACTCGGGCCGGTATTGCCCCTGCTGCGCCCGCGCCACCCAGGGTGCCGAGAGGGCCGCGCCCGCCCCGGCGGCGAGCAGCGCCGCGCCGCGGCGGCGCATGATGGCCGTCGTTCGCATGGTTCCGGAGTCCCTCCCGTCGCTTCGTGGATTCTCGGCTTGCGGCGCGAAGATGCACCGGCGAGAGGGATGGGGAAAGCAGGGCTGGGAGGAAAAGCCGTGGCCGACGAAAAGGTGCTGGCGATCACGGGCGGGGCGTCGGGCATCGGCCTCGCCATCGCCGGGGCGGCGCTGGCGGAGGGCTGGCGCGTGGCGGTGGCGGACCGGGACGAGGCGGCGCTTGAGCGGGCGCGGGGCGCGCTCGACCCGGCCCGTTCGACTCTCACGGCGCTCGACGTCACCGACGAGGCGGCGGTGGAGGGCTGGATCGCCGGCGCCGCGGGTCCGGGCCGGTTGGCGGGCGCGGTCTCGGCCGCCGGCATCGCCGCCGACGTGCCGGCGCTCGACACGCCGGTCGACCTGTTCCGCCGCATCTTGGACGTGAACGTCGCCGGCACCTTCCTGCTGGCCCGCGCCGCGGGGCGTGCCATGCGCGATTCGGGGGAGGGCGGCGCGATCCTCCTGATCGCTTCCGTGTCGGGCTTGCGCGGGGCGAAGGGGCGCGCGGCCTACGGCGCGTCCAAGGCTGCGGTGATCAACCTGGCCCAGGTCATGGCGATCGACTGCGCGCCGCACGGCATCCGGGTGAACGCGCTCTGCCCGGGCCCGGTGGAGACGCCGCTCGTCGCGCGGGTTCACACGCCGGAGGTCCGCGCGCAATGGCTGCGCCACGTGCCGATGCGCCGCTACGCCGCGCCGGAGGAGATCACCCCGACCGCGCTGTTCCTGCTGGACGGGAACAAGAGCGGCTACCTGACGGGGCAGGCCATCGCGGTGGACGGCGGCTACGCCGGGGCCGGGCTGATGCCGCCGTCGAACTAGCCACGCACCATCGCCTCCGCGGTTTGGACGATGCGCTCCGGGGTGACGCGCAGTTCGGCTTCCAGCGGCGGCGCGAAGGGCACCGGCACGCGCGGAAAGCCCAGGCGGCGCACCGCCCTGACGTTCCCGGGGCCGAGGCGTTCCACCACGCGCGCGGCCACCTCGGCGCCGAAGCCGGCGGCCGTCACCGCTTCCTGCGCCACCAGGAGGCGGCCGGTGCGGGAGACGGAGGCGCAGACCGCCTCTTCGTCCCAGGGCCAAAGGCTCCGGAGGTCGAGGAGGTCCACGCCGATCCCGCGCTCCGCCAACGCGGCCGCGGCGCGATCGGCCGCCGGCACCAGGGCGGACCAGCACACCAGGGTCAGGTCGCCGCCCTCCCGCACCCGACGCGCCACGCCGAAAGGCAGGGGCTCTATCCGCTCCGGCACGGGGCCGACCGATTGCCAGAGGTCCTTGGCCTCGAACACCAACACCGGGTCGTCGCTGCGGATGGCGGCCACCAGGAGCCCGGCGGCGTCGGCCGGCGTCGCGGGCGCCACTGCCACCACGCCGGGCAGGTGGACGAACCACGCTTCCAGCGACTGGCTGTGCTGCGCGGCGGAGGAGCGCCACATGCCGTGCGGCATCCGCACCACCAGCGCCGGCCGCGCCTGCCCGCCGGTCATGTAGCGGATCTTGGCGATCTGGTTCGCCAGTTCGTCCATGGCGCAGAGGGTGAAATCGAAGATGCGCATCTCGATGACGGGGCGCGTGCCGACCAACGCGGCGCCGAGGCCGGCGCCCATGATGGTGCTTTCCGAGATCGGCGTGGACACGGCGCGGGCCTCGCCGAACTCCTCCGGGAAGCCGCGGTACTGGCCGAACAGGCCGCCGCGCGCGACGTCCTCGCCCAGCACCCACACGCGCGGATCGCGCCGCATCTCCTGCGCCACGGCGAGGCGCGTCGCCTCCACCAGCGTGACCTCCGGCATCAGGCGGCCCTCCCGGCGGCGCCGGTGTCCTGCACGTCCGCCCAGGCGGAGGCGGGATCGGGCCAGGGCGCGGCCCGCGCGGCCTCGCGCGCGTCCCGCATCTCGGCCTCCGCCTCGGCGTGCACCACCGCCAGCGCTTCGGCGGATGCGCCCTGCCGCAGCAGCGCGGCTTCCAGCGTGGCGATCGGGTCGCGGGCCTGGAGGGCGGCGACCTCCTCGGTGCTCCGCCACGCCGCGGCGTCCGTGCTGGTGTGGCCGGAAAGGCGTGTGGTGCGGGCGTGGAGCAGGCGCGGGCCGGCCCCGCCTCGCACCGCCGCGAGCAACCGGGCAGCGGCCGCGTCCACCGCCGCGGCGTAGTTGCCGTCCACGGTTTCGGCGGGCACGCCGAGCGCTTCCGCCCGCGCGGCGATGCCCGGGCCGGCGGTGGTGCTTTCGGTGCGGGTGAAAGCGGCGACGCCGTTGTCCTCGCACACGAACAGCACCGGCAGGCGGTACAGGGCGGCCCAGTTCAGCCCTTCGAGGAACGGCCCGCGGTTCACCGCGCCGTCGCCGAAGAAGCAGGCGACCACGGCGTCCGAGCCGAGCAGGCGCAGCCCCTGCGCCGCGCCGACCGCGATCGGGATGCCGCCCGCCACCACGCCGTTGGCGCCCAACATGCCCGCGCCGAAATCGGCGATGTGCATGGAGCCGCCCTTGCCGCCGCAATGGCCGCCGGCGCGCCCGTGCAGCTCCGCCATCATGCCGGCCACGCCCGCGCCCTTGGCGAGGGCGTGGCCGTGCCCGCGGTGGGTGGAGGTGATTCGGTCGTCGCGGCGGAGGTTCAGGCACACGCCGGCGGCGACGGCCTCTTGCCCGATGGAAACGTGCAGCGGGCCGGGTATCTCGCCCGTCCCGTGCGCCGCCACCGCCGCTTCCTCGAAGGCGCGGATGCGGCGCATGAGCCGGTGCAGGTCGAGCAGCCGGGCGGAGTTGCCGGCGGCCTTGGCGTCACTCATGCGGCGTTCCCTCCCGGCCCTCGCCCCGCGAGGATGGGACAACCGGCGCGGCCCGGCGAGGGGTGATGGCCGAAGGGTCGGCTCGTGGCATTGTGGCCGCGGCACGTCCGAATGCGGGAGGGGACATGGCGGGCAGCGCGACGGCGATGAACCTGGGCCGGCTGCTGACGCAAACGGCGCGGCGCCTGCCCGGCCGCGCCGCCCTGGTCTGGGGCGAGCGGCGGTGGACCTGGGCGGAGCTGGATGCGCGCGTGGACCGCTTGGCCGCCGCGCTGCGGGCGAGGGGCGTCGGCAAGGGCGACCGGGTGCTGGTGCATTCGCGCAACTCGAACGCGATGTTCGAAAGCCAGTGGGCCTGCTTCAAGGCGGGAGCGGTTTGGGTGCCGACCAACTTCCGCCTGACGCCGCCGGAGGTCGCCTACCTCGCCGCGACCTCGCGCGCCCGCGCCATGTTGCGCGACCGAGGCTTCGCGGCCCACGCCGACGCGGTGCGCGCCGCCGGGCCGTGGTGCGAGCAGGTGCTCGCGGTGGGCGACGCGCGGCCCGGCGAGGTCGACTACGAGGACGCTCTGGCGGACGCCGACCCGCCGTCGCCCGACCACGAGGCCGATGTGGAGTACGCCGACCCCGCTTGGTTCTTCTTCACCTCCGGCACCACCGGCCGGCCCAAGGCTGCGGTGCTGACGCATGGCCAGCTCGCCTTCGTCGTCACCAACCACTTGGCCGACCTGTTCCCCGGCACGACGGAGCGCGACGCGTCGCTCGTGGTGGCGCCGCTCTCCCACGGCGCGGGCATCCACCAACTAGGGCAGGTCGCGCGCGGCGCCCGCACGGTGCTGCTGCCGGCCGAGCGGCTCGACCCCGAAGCGGCGTGGCGGCTGGTGGAGGAGCACCGTGTCTCCAACATGTTCACCGTGCCGACCATCCTCTCGGCCTTGGTCGAGCACCCGGCCGTCGAACGGCACGACCATTCCTCGCTGCGCCACGTGATCTACGCCGGCGCGCCCATGTACCGCGCCGACCAGAAGCGGGCGCTGGAGCGCCTCGGGCCGTGCCTCGTGCAGTATTTCGGCTTGGGGGAGGTGACGGGGAACATCACGGCGCTGCGCCCGGACCAGCACAGCCTGGACGACACCGACCCGGATTGCCCCGTCGGTTCGGTGGGTGCGCCGCGAACGGGCATGGACGTCGCCATCCTCGACAGCGGGGGGCGTCGTCTGCCTCCGGGCGAAACGGGCGAGATCTGCGTCCGCGGCCCCGCCGTGTTCGCCGGGTACTTCGAAAACCCGGAAGCCAACGTCAAAGCCTTCGCCGGCAACTGGTTCCACACCGGCGACCTCGGCCACCTGGACGCGCGCGGCTTCCTCTACGTCACCGGGCGGGCGAGCGACATGTTCATCTCCGGCGGGAGCAACGTCTACCCGCGCGAGGTGGAGGAGGCGGTGTTGACCTGCCCCGGCGTGGCGGAGTGCGCCGTGGTGGGGATGCCGCACCCGCGCTGGGGCGAGGCCGGCATCGCCGCCGTGGTGCCGCAGCCCGGCGCTGCCGTGGGCGAGGCCGCCGTGCTCGCGCACCTGCAAGACCGCCTCGCGCGCTACAAGCACCCGCTGCGCGTGGTTGTGTGGGACGCGCTGCCGCGGTCGGGCTACGGCAAGGTGCCCAAGGCGATGGTGCGGGAACGCCTCGACGCTGAGGGTGTCGGCTTCTGAAACGGAACCGCTCCGGCACGCGCGCCGGTCACCGCCATTTCAACGTGTCGTCGCAGACACGGCCCGGACCGTTCCATGAAGAAATAGAACTTTGCGTGGCACGCAAGCTTCGCTCCACGACCAAATAAAGTCGACGAGACAGCAACTCTGGCGGGGCACATGGGTACATTAAACGACGTTAATCCGACACCGCTGCCGACCGCTGGGTGGAAACTCACCTTTTCCGACGGCTTCAACAGCACGTACATCGACCGCGGCGCTTGGCCCCTGGTCTTCCAGGGCGGCTCCGCCAACGGCGCCTACACCTTTCGACCCGAAAACGTTGTGGTGTGGGACGGCGAGGCTTCGGTCAACAACGTCAATACACCGTCCGGATGGACGAGCGGCGCATTCCAGCAGGGGTGGAACGGCCAGCTCTACGGACGGTACGAGGTGCGGGCGAAATTCGACCCGGGGCAGGGCTTCTCCGGCGCCCTGCTCCTCTGGCCGACCGACAACGAGGGCGGCGCGGAGGTCGACATGGTCGAGCCCCGCTTCGCCGACAAATCGGTGAACAACATATCCGTCCACGGCGAGGGCGGGCCCGGCCCGTTCGACAGTTGGGAATTCCGCTTCGACGCGACCCAATGGCACACCTACGCCGTGGACTGGTTGCCCGGACAACTGGTGTTCTACCTGGACGGACAGGAGATCCACCGCACCACCCGCCGCGTCCCGGACGAGCCGATGTCGTTCGGCGTGCTCGGCTACGTCAACGCGCCGGGCGACGACTGGCACGGCGGCCCGCCCGACGCGAGTTCGCCCGGCTTCAACAGCATCCACGTGGATTGGGTGCGGGCCTACACGCCGGAGAACCTCTACCCCGGCGCGCTGCCCACCGCCTTTTACGGCACGCCCGGTGCTCTGCGGCCATCGACCGAACCCTGGACAGGCGCTTGGAGCGCCGGGGACACTGGCGAAGTCGCCCGGAGCGCCGTGCGCAGCGTGGACGGCGTGACCTACGCCGCCACCTGGAACGCGGCGCAGTGGAACGACCAAGTGCCGGTTGCGACCTCCGCGCCGGCGGCGTGGAACCCGGCCTACGCGTCCCGGCTGCTCTACGCCAACTTCGCCGACGTGGAACTCGACTTCGCCGCCGCCGGCGCGACCGGGCTGTCGGTGGTCGCGTCGGGCGCGCAACGGGGCAACATCCGGACCGGCGACGCCGGCGACGCCGTGACCTGGGTGGCGCATTCCTCGCCGGCCGCCGGGCCGGACAACGTGATGACGGTTGTGACCGGGGCGGGGCACGACAGCGTCGTCGTCACCGCGGCGGGGCGATCGAACATCGACCAACCCTTCGGATGGGGTTCCGAGTGGCGCGGCGACTACGACGGCCTTTCGTCGGTGTACCGGGTGAACCTCGGCGCTGGCGAGGACTGGGCGACCCTGGCGGCGGGCGGGGGCGTGGTGGACGGCGGCGCCGGCGTCGACACGGTCGTGTTCTGGGGACCCGTCTCGCGCTTCGCCGTGACCGCCCTGTCCGACGGCTCCACCCGGGTCGACGACCGCACCGGGGCGCAAGGCGGGGCCGTGCTGTGGGGCGTGGAGCGCTTGAACTTCACCGACGCGGAGATCGCCGCCCCCGGCCAAGCCCCCGCGCCCTCCGCCATCGGCATCGCCCCGGTGGGCGCGACGCCGGCGCTCCCCGTGGCGGCCGTGGCTGCCGCGGACTGGCAGCTCTGACGGGCGCGGCGGCCGCCGGCCTTCGGCCATGGGCGGCCGCTTACGCCACGGTCGCGGATCGTCTATGCGCGCCGGCATGGAAGCGGTGCGCGGAGAGGCCGCCGCGCCACCGGACCTCCGGCGGGCGCGGCGCGTGGTGGTCAAGGTCGGTTCCGCCCTCGTGGTGGACGATGGTAGCGCCGCGCCGCGCGAGGCGTGGCTCGCCTCCGTGGCGGCGGACATCGCCGCCATGCGGGCGCGCGGCGCGGAGGTGCTGCTGGTCTCGTCCGGCGCCATCGCCTTGGCGCGCCGCGCCCTCGGCTTGACCCGCCGCCGGCTGCGGCTGGAAGAGAAGCAGGCCGCTGCCGCGGTGGGCCAGATCCGCCTCGCCGGTGCCTGGGACGCCGCGCTCTCCGCGCACGGCCTGGCCGCGGCGCAACTGCTGCTCACGCTGGAGGACAGCGAGGACCGGCGCCGCTACCTCAACGCGCGTGCCACCCTCGGCACCCTTTTGGAACTGGGCTGCGTGCCGGTCATCAACGAGAACGACACGGTGGCCACCGCCGAGATCCGCTTCGGCGACAACGACCGCTTGGCCGCCCGCGTGGCCGAGATGGTGGAAGCGGACGCTCTGGTGCTGCTGTCCGACATCGACGGCCTGTTCACCGCCGACCCGCGCCGGGACCCTGAAGCGCGCCACCTGCCGGTGGTGGAGCGCGTCACGGACGAGATCATGTCCATGGGCGGGGAGCCGCCGCCCGGCTACTCCTCCGGGGGCATGCGTACCAAGCTGCTGGCGGCCCGCATCGCCACCGGCGCCGGTTGCGCCATGGCCATCGCGCTCGGCGCGCGCGACCACCCGTTGCGGGCCATGGAGGACGGGGCGCGCTGCACGTGGTTCCTGCCCCAGCCGGAGGGCCGCTCTTCCCGCAAGCGCTGGATCGCCGGCAGCCTGGCGCCGCTCGGCGCCCTTTCGGTGGACGCGGGCGCGGCGCGGGCGTTGGCCCGCGGCAGTTCCCTGCTCCCCGCCGGAGTGCGGGCTGTGGCGGGCGAGTTCGGGCGCGGCGACCCCGTGAGCCTGCTCGATCCGGAAGGCAGGGAGGTGGCGCGCGGCCTGTCCGCTTACGACGCGGACAGCGCCCGGCGGATCGCCGGGCGCCGCTCGGATGAGATCGAGGCCATCCTCGGCTGGCGCGGCCGGGACGAGATGGTGCGCCGGGACGACTTGGTGCTGCTTTGAGGGCCGAGGACCGAAGCGCGCGATGATCGCTCCCCTTGTGCTCGCCCTGCGCCAGATCGGCGACCGGGCGTTCCTCGGGTCGCTGCTGAAGGGGCTCGGATCGGCGCTGCTGGTGTTCGTCGGCTTGGTGGCGATCGCCGCCTGGGGCGCGGAGGCGCTCGCCGGCGGCTCCGGCTGGCTGGCCGGCGCGGCGGCGGCGCTCGGCGGGCTTTTGGCGCTCGGCCTAGGCATCTGGTTGTTCGTGCCGGTGATGCTGGCCGTGGTCGGCTTGTTCTTGGACCCTGTGGCCGAGGCGGTGGAACGGCGCTTCTATCCCGGGCTGCCGCCGGCGAGGGGCACGGGCTTGGCCGCGCAGGTGCGTTTCAACCTTTGGTTTAGTTTGCGCTTGGTGGTGCTGAGCCTCGCCGCGTTGCCTTTCGCTTTCGCCGTGCCGCCGGTGGGTACGGCGCTGCTGTGGATGGTCTCGGCCTACGGCCTCGGCCACGGCTTGTTCGAGGGCGTGGCACAGAGGCGGATGAGCGTGGAAGAGGCGCGCGCTTCGCGCCGGCAGCGCGAGGCGCGCGTGCTCGGCATCGGCGCCATACTGGCCGCCATCGCGTTGATTCCGGGCGTGAATCTGCTCGTGCCCGTGCTCGGCACAGCGGCGATGACGCACGTGCTGCACAGGAACGGCGCCGTAATATCCAATGGAAACCGCACTTGATTGATCACTTCCTGTTGTGCGGCGTGACGCCCGCATGGTAGCCCAAAGACCAATCAGAGGCCGCGACGCGCGACCCACGCGCCGACGCGCAGCCGCCTCGGCCGCGAAGGGGAAGCATTCAGATGGCCATGGGCATTTTCAACCGTAAGAAGGAAGACGGTTCGCCGGCCGATCCGGCTTCGGCCAGGTCCGCGCCGGCCGGCGGGGCCCCCGCCGCCGCTCCGCCGCCGGCTTCGGCTGCGCGCGACCCCGACATCGGCGTCCCGCCGTTCCGTCCCGCCACGAAGGATACCCCCATGATGAACTCCGCGCCCAAGCCGTCCGCCGCGCCCGCCGCCCCGTCCGTGTCCGGCCCGCGCCCGGCGCCGATCGCCACCGCGCCGGCCCGGCCGGTGGGCCGCATCGAGCCGTCCGAGCGCCGGACCCTGGTGGTCGGCCGCGGGATCAGCCTGCAGGGCACGGTCGCCGACGCCGAGCGGCTGGTGGTCGAGGGGACGGTCGAGTCGCAGATGATCCAGGCGGCGGAACTGTTCGTCGCCGGCTCCGGCGTGTTCAAGGGCGAGGTCGAGGTGGAAGACGCCGAGATCGCCGGTGCCTTCGACGGCACCATCACCGCGCGCGGCAGCCTCATCATCCGCACCACCGGCAAGATCAGCGGCACGGCGCGCTGCCGGAAGCTGTCCGTCGAGGAAGGCGGCCAGGTGTCCGGCAAGATGGAGATGCTGACCGACGCCGCCGCCCTGGTGTCGCCCGCCCGCGTCCCGACCCAGTCGGTGCCCGCCGACGCCTGACGCCGCAGGCCGGGCTTGGCCGCTGGACGCCGCCGAGGCGCGGCGGCCGGCGGCCACGGCCGGGGGCGCCGTGCGGCGGTCCCCGGTGACGCCGCGCCGTGGCGCGAACCCCGCCTTCCCCGGTGCCGTGCCGCCTTAAGCGCTTTGACCGTGCCCTCGCCGCCGCTTCGCGCGCGCCGCTTCCGCCGGCCGCCGCTCCCTTTTTCCCGCCCCCTCCGCCGCGCTTCGCTGGCCACCGCGGCGATGCTCCTCGCCGCCGCCGTCGCGCCGGTCGCCTGCGGCGAAAGCCGCGACCGGGCGCGCGTGGCAGCGCTGGAGGCCGGGATCGCCAGCGCGCAGGCGAGCCTCGCCGCCATGTCCGCCGACGCGCCCGCGGCGCCGTCCTTCTCGCAGGCGTCGTCCGGCGCCCCCGCGCCGGTCCGCCCCGCGCCGGCGCAAGTGGTCGCGCGCTTCCCGGCCGGGGCGAAGCCGCTCGCGGCGGCGGAACTCTTCGGCGCCGGGCCGGACGCGCTAGTGCGCTGGTTCGGCGAACCCGACCTGCGGCGCGCCGAAGGCGACGCGGAGGTCATGCTCTTCCTAGGCCCCGGCTGCGCGCTCGACGTGGTGTTCTACGCGGCCGCCGGCGGCGCCAAGCGCGTCGCGCACGCATCGGCGCGCGCGGACGGCCCGGCGGCGGTGACGGAGGCGGATTGCCTCCGCAGCATCGGCGACGGCGGCGCGAGGGGAGGGGTTGGAGGCGCCGTGGCGGCCGGGCACACTCCGCGGCGGTGACGGCCTACTTCGACGTATTCATCCCCGCCTTCGGACTGCTCGCCCTCGGCTCGCTCCTGCGCCGGTTCCTGCTGCGCGACGGCGCGGTGTGGGCGGGCATAGAGCGTCTCGTGTTCTGGGCGCTGATGCCGGCGCTGTTGGTCTCGTCCATCGCGTCCGTCAACCTCGCGGAGCTGCCCCTCGGGCGGATGGCGTTGGCGATCTGGCTGGCCCTGCTCGGCGGGACCGCGCTGAGCCTGCTCCTCGCGGGCGCCGCCCGGCTGGACCACCCGGCCACCACCTCCGTGCTGCAAGGCGGCATCCGTTTCAACAACCTGATGGGTTTCGCGCTCGTCGGCGGGCTGTACGGCGCGCCGGGCACGGCGCTCGGCTCGGTGGCGACGGGGCTGATCGTGCCCTTCGTGCAGGTGGTCACGATCACCGCCTTCGCGTTGGCGCCGGCGCCGGCGGGCGGGGCACGCTTCTCCCCGCTCCGGGCGCTGAAGCAACTCGCCACGAACCCGCTGCTCCTGGCGTGCGTGCTCGGTTTCGCGGTGGCCGCGCTCGGCGGCTTGCCGCCCGGGTTGAACCCGCTGCTGCGGAACCTGGGCGGGGCGTCGATCGCGCTCGGGCTGCTGTGCGTCGGGGCGGCGTTGTCGCCGGGGGCGCTGCGCGACCGCATGGGCCTCCAAGCGGCGACCTGCGTCGTGAAGCTCGTGCTGGTGCCCGCGATGACCCTGGCGCTCGGGCGCGCGTTCGGCCTCGATCCGCTGTCGCTGGCTGTGGCGCTGGTGTTCATGGCGCTGCCCACCGCCACCACGAGCTACGTGATGGCGCGTGCGCTGGGCGGCGACGCGCCGCTGATGGCGGCGCTGACCACGACGGAGCACGTTATATCCGTGGCGACGCTGCCGCTCTGGATCGCGCTGGTCGGCAGGCTGCCCGGCTGACGGCGGCCGGCGCCAGCCGTCAGCAATTGGCCCCCACCGCCGGCGAAGCCGCGAGGTCCAGCACCGTGGCGACCAGCTCGGAGTTGGCGAAAGGCTTGCCGATCACGCGCTCGCGGAACCCGGAGCCGCCGGACCGGCCGAAGACGCGCTCCGGGTTGCCCGTGACGTAGATGACGCGGATGTTCGGGGCGTGCCCGCGCGCCAAGGCGGCGAGGGCCACCCCGTCGAGGCCCCTCCCGAGGTTCACGTCCGTCACCAGCACGCGGTAGCGCCCCCCGACCTCAGCCGCGACGGAGAGGAGGCAAAGCGCGGTCTCGGCGTCCTTCGCGTCCTCCACGTGCATGCCCGCGTCCTCGAGCAGGTCGCGGAGGAGCATGCGTATGGCCGGCTCGTCCTCCACGACGAGCACGCTCGGCCGCCAGTGGACCGCGACCGGCGGCATCGCGCCGACGGCGGGGGAGATGGCCCGCATAGCTGGGGCGGGGGTCGCGCTGTGCAACTCGTGCTCCTCCCTTCTCTGCCCGGCATTCCAAGCCGGGCGGTTTTCCCAGAGGGGCCGGCCGCCCCAAGCCCTCGGTGCCCGGCGGCCGCCCGAACAGCCTTCGAGGATCAGTCGGCCGCGACGTTCGCGGCGAAGCCGTGCCCGTACCCGTTGCGGTGCGTGACGACCTCCTTCGGCCAAGCGCGGCTCGTGCCCCGTGGCGCGGCGCCTCCCCATGCGCCCGCGCCGCCTGAGTCTCGGTCGATGGCGGTCCGCAACTCCCCGAGAAGCCTCCACCCGGCCCCGGTGCGCTGCGCCTGCAGGCTGCGCCGGTCTTGCGGGTCCAGCCTGCGCCGGACGAGGTCCAACTCCCCGAGCCGGTCGAGCGCGCGGCTCACGGCCGGCTTGCAGATGCCGAACCGCGCCGAAAGGTCCCGCACGGTGTGCGGGCCGGCTTCGAGGTAGACGGTCAGGAAGACGCCCAATTGCCGGGCCGACAGGTCGGTGCCGCGCGTCACCATCGCGGTGATGGTCTTGTGGAGCACAGGCATCGGGTCTTCGTCGTTGGCCGGATTGCGGATTTCAAACGCTCCTGCGTAGTACGCCATCGCATCGCCTCCATGCGTCCATCCGAGGCGCAGATCATTGCATATGATGTATAATAATGACATCACAATGAGTTGTGATCACGTGATGAATACAACTCTGGATAGTAGGGCCGCGATGCAAGGTCTCTGGCCGCGTCGAGCAGCGTGGTCCAGACCATCAGGCGCGCAACACGGCCGGTAACCCCGCGCCGTTCTCAGCCGTTGCCCGTCGCAGGGCTGTCACCGCCACCTGCGACGTAGGAGGCGGACTCGAGTGCCTGCATGCAGCGCAGCGAACTGGGATGGCCGCGAGCCGCGCGTGCTGCGCGGAACACGGGGCGGTGAATTTGCCCGTGAGGGCGTGGCGCCGGAGCCCCTCCGGCCCGATACCGCCCCGCGAGGCGCAATGGCACCGGGAGCTTGGCCCATCATGTTCGGACGACGCGGTTTCACCTTGGGCACGGCCGCCTGCCTCGGCGCTCTGGGGAGCGCCGCCGCCGGAGATCGGGCGGCGGCGCAGCAGACCGCCGGTTGGCCGAACCGCCCCCTACGCTGGCTGGTCGGCTACCCGCCGGGCGGGCCGAGCGACACCTTCGCCCGGTTGACGGGCGCGCACATCGGGACGCGGCTCGGCCAAAGCGTGCTGGTGGAGAACCGCCCGGGCGGCGGCGCTGTGCTGGCCAGCGAGGCCGTGGCGCGCAGCGCGCCCGACGGCTACACCATGCTGCACGTGGACAACGGCATCCTGGTGTACAACCCGGCGCTCTACGCGCGCCTGCCCTACGACCCGGACCGCGACCTCCAGGGCGTCGGCTTCATCGGCCGCTTCCCGCTGTTCATCGTGGTGCGGCCCGACGACCCGGCGCGCGACTTCGCCGATTTCCTCCAGCGGTCGCGTGCCCGGGCGCCCAACTACGGCACGCCGGCCGTCGCCTCGCCGCACCACCTGGCGATGGAGATGGTCAAGCGCCGCACCGGGTTGCAGGCCAACCACGTGCCCTACCGCGGCGGCCCCGCCGCCATGCAGGACCTGCTCGCGGGCCAAGTGGATTCGGTGATGATCGACTGCGCCACAGGCATCCCCTTCATCACGGGCGGGCGCGCCCGCGCCTTGTGCGCGCTCAGCGAGGCGCGCAGCCCGCGCGCGCCGGACGTGCCTACGCTGCGGGAGCTGAACGCCGGCGACGTGGTGGCGTACGGCTGGCAGGGCATGAGCGTGCCGGCCGGCGTGCCCGCGCCGGTGCTGGGCCGGCTGAACGACGCCCTGCGGGCGGCGGTCGCGGCCGACGACGTGCGGGCGCGGTTCGACACGCTGGGCATCGAAAGCGCGGACTGGAGCCCGGCGGAGTTCGACGCCTTCGTCCGCCGCGAGAACGCCGCGTGGCGGCCCTTGATCCGCGAGCTGGGCATACGGCTCGACAGCTAGCGGCGCCGCGCCACAAAGCCCCACATGCTCGAACCCTTCCGCCGGCTGGCGCGGTGGCGGCGGCGCCACCCGGCGCTGCCGCTGATCGGCGACACGCGCACGCGCGGCGAGCGCGAAGCCGCGGTGCTGCGGGCGAGCGTGAAGGCGCTCGGGGCGGAACTGGTCCGGCAGCGCTGCGACGCCGGGATGGCGGGACCCGCCGCGAAGCTGCCGCCGGAGCCGGTCCGCGCCGGCCTCGGCAGCCGCACCTGCCGGCAGGCGGACATCGAGGCGGACTGGCTGCGGCACTGGTGCGGCCGGATCGGCATCTGGCCCGCCTACCATCGCAAGGTCTGGGAGGTGTGCTTCATCGCCCAGGCCGCCTGGGAGGCGGGCGCGCTGGCGCCCGGCCGCCGCGCCTTGGGCTTCGCGGTTGGGCGGGAGGTGCTGCCCTCGCTCTTCGCCGCCGCCGGCATGGAGGTGGTGGCGACCGACCTGCCGGCCGGCGACGCGAGGGCGCGGGAATGGCGCCGCACCGGCCAGCACGCGGGCGAGGGGGGCGAGGACGCGGCGCGTGCGGCGCTGTTCCGGCCCGGGCTGGTCGGCGCCGAGGAGTTCGAGCGGCGCGTGTCCTTCCGACCTGTCGACATGCGCCGCATTCCGCCCGACCTGCTCGGGGGCGGCTTCGACCTCGTGTGGTCCTCCTGCGCGATGGAGCACCTCGGCAGCCTCGAACGCGGGGCGGCCTTCGTGCTGGACGCGATGCGCTGCCTTCGGCCCGGCGGGGTCGCGGTCCACACCACCGAGCTCAACACGGACGCGGCCGGCGGCACGCTGCGCTGGGGGACGACGGTGCTGTACCAGCGGCCGCACCTCGACGCCCTGGCGCGGCGCCTCGCGCAGGCGGACCACGCGATGCTGCCGTTGGACGACACGCAGGGCGACGGACCGCTCGACGCCTTCGTGGACCTCCCCCCCTTCGCCGGCGACGGCGTCCCCGGCGCCGCGACCCTCGCGGCCTTGCCGCAACCGCCGCACCTCCGGCTCTCCATCCGAGGCTTTCCTGCAACATCCGTGGGGATTGTCGCTCGCGCCCAGGTTATACGAGCCGGAACGTTCTCAATGCATTATAAAGGCACGGTCGCGTCCGTTGCCGTCGGCGACGCGTAGGAACAACGACAGTCCGCGGGTCGGCCATGCTGAAACAGATCGTCGAACGGTTGCGCCACTGGCTCAGCTACCGGCCCGAGCGCCGGTACATGCGCGGCGGCGGCTGACCGCCGGCCGGGCGGGCGTTAGACCCCGCCCATGCACCCGTCGTCCCGTCGCTTCCTGCTCCGCTTGGCCCTGCTCGCGGGGCCCTCCGCCGCCGGCCTCCGCCAACGGCCTGCCCTCGGCCAACGGTCGTCCGGCGGCCCGGACCTCCCGCCGGTGCTCTTCCTGCACGGTAACGGCGACCACGCCGCGCTGTGGTTGACGACCCTTTGGCGCTTCGAGAGCAACGGTTGGCCGCGCGGACTCCTGCACGCCGTCAACTTTCCCGACCCATCGGCGCGCGACGACGACGCCGTGCCGCAGCCGGGGCGCTCCTCCAGCGCCGAGCAGACCGCGTTCTTGGCCGAGCGGGTCCGGGAGGCGCGGGAGCGGACGGGCGCAGCGCGGGTGGCGCTCGTGGCGAACAGCCGCGGCGGCAACGCCATCCGCGACTTCGTGACGCGCGTGGAGGGAGGGGCCGGTCAGGTCTCCCACGCCGTGCTCTGCGGCACCCCGAACCGCGGCGTGTACGACTGGCCGGAGATCCGGAACCGCGAATTCAACGCGAACAGCGATCTGCTCCGTCGCTTGAACGGCGGCGAAACCGACGCGGTGCCGGGCACCGCATTCCTGACGCTCCGCAGCGACAGCAACGACCTCTTCGCCCAGCCGCGCGCCATCTGGTCCGCGACGCCGGACCGCCCGACCGGCACGGACGCCGCCGGGCCGGAGCTGCGCGGCGCGACCAACCTGGTGCTCCCGGGCCTCGACCACCGCGAGGTCGCCTACCACCCGCGCGCCTTCGCCGAGATCTTCGCCTTTGTCGCCGGCCGCCCGCCCGACCGGCTGGCCGTGGTGCCGGAAGCGCGGCCGGTGCTCGACGGCTCCGTGACGGGCACGCCGGGCGGCGTGCAAACCAACCGCCCGGTGGAAGGCGCGACGGTGGAGGTGTTCCGGACCGACCCCGAGACCGGCGCCCGGATGGGAGAGGGGCCGCTGCACCGGCGCGTGACCGCGGCCGACGGCCGCTGGGGCCCGGTGGCGGTGGCGCCCGATTGGGCGCTGGAGTTCACGCTCGCCCAGCCGGGCGGCGCGCCGACCACGCACATCTACCGCTCGCCCTTCCCACGCTCCTCCGCCGTGGTCCACCTGCGGGCGGCGCGGCCGTTGACCGACGCCGACCGGGCCGCGGGCGGCGTGGTGCTGATGACGCGCCCACGCGGCTACTTCGGCGTCCCTCGCGACTTCCTGGCGCTGGACGGGCGGCTGCCGCCCGAAATTCCGCGCGGCGTCCCCCGCGTGTCCGTGGCGACGCTCAGCTTGCCGGTGGCCGAACTGGGTCGGCCGGTGGCGGCGCTGTTCAACGAGGAGCGGATCGTGGCGCGGGCTTGGCCCTCGGCCGAGAACCGGATCGCCGTGGCGGAGCTGACGGGGTAGGGGCGGCGGTGAGAGGCCTCGCGCCCCCGTGCGCGGGGCGCGCTCGTCCGGCGGCCGAATTACCCATTATAACTGAACCATGGTCGCAGCCCTCAAGCTCCCCCCGCGCCGCATGACGGTCGCGGAGTTCCTGTCCTGGGACCCCGAGGACGGCACCGGCGCGTTCTGGCAACTGCGCGACGGCGAGCCCGAGATGATGGCGCCGGCCACCGACGCCCACGGCAGCATCCAGAACCGGTTGTCTTTCCTCCTTACCAGGCACCTGGAGGCTGGCGGGGACCGCAGCCGCGCCGTGGCGAATCCGGGTGTGGTGCCGCGCGTCCGCTCCGACCGGAACATGCTCATCCCCGACATCGGGATCACCTGCGCGCCGCCCTCGACGGAGCGGGCGATTCCGGAGCCGGTGGTGCTGATCGAGATCCTGTCGCCGTCGAACGAGGCCGAGACGCGGGCCAACGTGTGGGCCTACACGACGATTCCATCGGTCGCCGACATTGCGATGGTCGGCAGCACGGAGGTGTAGGTGGAGGTGCTGCGGCGGCGCCCGGACGGGACCTGGCCCGAGCGGCCGGAGGCGGTCGGCCCTGGCGGCGAACTCCGCTTCGAGAGCATCGGCTTCGCCGCGCCGCTGCTAGCGGCCTACGCGACCACGCCGCTGGCGGGCGCCGCCGCCGCGGGCTGACCGCGGCGGGCGCGGTCCGGTTCCGGCGGCCGGGAAGGAACAGCGACGGAACAGGCGAGGCAGCGCTCCTCAATCGGCCTCGCCCGCGATCCACTCCTCGCCCTCCGGCGGAATGCCGTGCCACGCCGCTCCGTTGGACAAAGGCGTCACCAGGAGCAGGCCGGGCGGGGCGCCGGCGCCGTCCAGGGCGCGCCGCAGGTGGTCGCGCAGGTAGCCCGGGGACAGGTCGGTCCCGAGCAGCGTCGCCCCCGGCGCGACCCGCCAATGGCTGGAGGCCACCTCGAAGACGGCGTCGAAGAACGCCTGTTCCGGCGCCGGCCCGCCGAGGCCCGGCTCATGCAGGACGAGGCAGATCGGCATCGGGCTCTCCCAAGTGGAGGTGGTCGATGGCGCCGCCGGCGCGGGCGGCCACCGCTTCAGCGACCAGGGTGCGGTGGCAGTTCCGCGGGTCCGCTTCCAGGCAAAGGAGGCACACCGGTTCGCGCGCCGCCCGGTCGGTGAGGTCGGCGAGCGCCGCCTGCGCCTCCGTGCCGGCGAGGCGGCGGGCGAAGATGCGCCGCATCTCCTCCGGCCGGCCGGCGCGGACGGCTTCGCGCCCTTCCGGGGGCGTGCCGAGGGCCGGGAGGTGCAGGTAGCCGATGCCCGCCTCCTCCAGCGCCGCGGACAGGGCGCGCTTGGCGAAGCCGGGGCGGCGGCTGTTGGCGAGCGCCCGCACATCGACCACCCGCCGCACGCCGGCGGCGCGGAGCGCCGCCAGCAACGAGGAAGGCGTCGCGCGCTCGTACCCGATGGTGAAGACCGCCGGTGTCACCGGGCCGGGCGTCTCACCGGGCTATGGCCGCGTGGGCGGCGAGGCAAGCCATGTCCAGGAGCTGGTTCACCCCCGCATCCACCGGCACGATCTGCACCGGCCGGCTCATGCCCATGAGCAGCGGACCGATGGTGGTGGCGCTGGTGAGGCGGGGCACCGCCTTGGTGAGGATGTGCGCGGCGTGCAAGCCAGGCATCACCAGCACGTTCGCCGGCCCGGTCAGGCGGCAGAACGGGTAGAGGTGCGCACGGAGCGCCGGGTCGAGCGCCACGTCCGCCGCCATCTCGCCGTCGTACTCGAAGTCGGCGCCGCGCTGGTCGAGCAGCTTCACCGCTTCGCGGATCGAGCCCGGGATGGAGCCCTTCGGGTCGCCGAACGTGGAGAAGGACAGGAAGGCCACGCGCGGTTCGTGCCCCAGGCGCCGCGCCGCCGCCGCCGACTGCTCAGCGATGTCGGCCAGCGCCGCGGCGCCCGGCCGCTCGTGGATGGCGGTGTCGGCGATGAACACGGTGCCGGAGACGCGCGCCAGCATCAGGGTGAGGCCGAACAGCACCTGGCCCGGCGCCGGGTCGATCGCCGCGCGGATGCCCTCCAGCGCCACCGAATAGGAGCGCGTGGCGCCGGTGACGAGGGCGTCCGCGTCGCCGGTCGCCAGCATGCACGCGGCGAAGACGTTGCGGTCGGTGTTGACCAGCCGCTGGCAGTCCCGGAACAGGAAGCCCTCCCGCTGGCGGCGTTCGTACAGGAACTCCGCGTAGCGCCGGTTGCTGTGCGACAGGCGCGCGTTGTGGATCTCGATGCCGTCCGGGAAGGGGATGCCGAGCCCCGCCACGGTGGCCTGGATGCGGTCCTCGCGCCCGACCAGCACCGGCGTGCCGTAGCCGGCGTTGCGGAAGGCGATGGCGGCGCGGATCACCTTCTCTTCCTCGCCCTCGGCGAAGACCACCTTGCGCGGATTGGCCCGCACCCGCTCGTTGATCAGCTCCAGCGCGTTGGCCGTGGAGTCGAGCCGGCCGGCCAGCTCGCGGGCGTAGCGCGTCATGTCCGCCATGGGCTTCCGGGCGACGCCGGAATCGACCGCGGCCTTGGCCACGGCGACGGGCACGCGCGAGATCAGGCGCGGGTCGAAGGCGTTGGGGATGATGTACTCGGGGCCGTAGCGGAGCGACTTGCCGGCGCCGGCGGTGTTGACCTCCTCCGGCACGTCCTCCCGCGCCAGCAGCGCCAGCGCGCGCGCCGCGGCGATCTTCATGGTGTCGTTGATGGTGGAGGCGCGCACGTCCATGGCGCCGCGGAAGATGAAAGGGAAGCCGAGGACGTTGTTGACCTGGTTCGGGTAGTCGCTGCGCCCGGTGGCGACGATGCAGTCCGGCCGCGCCGCCTTCGCTTCCTCCGGGGTGATCTCCGGGTCGGGGTTGGCCATGGCGAAAATGATCGGCTTGTCCGCCATGGCGCGGACCATCTCCTGCGTCACCGCGCCCTTGATGGACAGACCGAAGAACACGTCGGCGCCTTCCAGGGCCTGCGTCAGCGTCCGCGCCTTGGTCTCGACGGCGTGGGCGGACTTCCACTGGTTCATGCCCTCGGTGCGGCCCCGCCAGAGCACGCCCTTGGTGTCGCACATGATGATGTTCTCGGGCCGCATCCCCATGGCGCGCAGCAACTCGGCGCAGGCGATGGAGGCGGCGCCGGCGCCGTTGATGACCAGGCGCGTGTCCTTCAGGTCGCGCCCGGTCAGGTGGGCGGCGTTGATGAGGCCGGCGGCGGCGACGATGGCGGTGCCGTGCTGGTCGTCGTGGAACACCGGGATGTCCATCAGCTCGCGCAGGCGCTGCTCGATGACGAAGCACTCCGGCGCCTTGATGTCCTCCAGGTTGATCCCGCCGAAGGAAGGGCCGAGGAAGCGCACCGCGTTGACGAACTCGTCCGCGTCCTCGGTGTCGATGCAGAGGTCCATGCCGTCCACGTCGGCGAAGCGCTTGAACAGCGCGACCTTGCCCTCCATCACCGGCTTGGAAGCCAGCGCGCCGAGGTTGCCGAGGCCCAGGACCGCCGTGCCGTTGGACACCACGGCGACGAAGTTGCCCTTGCTCGTGTAGTCGTAGGCGAGGCTGCGGTCGCGGTGGATGTGCAGGCAGGGCTCGGCGACACCGGGCGAGTAGGCGAGGGAGAGGTCGCGCGCCGTGGTCAGCGGCTTGGTGAGGCGCGTTTCCAGCTTCCCGGGCCGGCCCGCGGCGTGCATGGCCAGCGCTTCCTCGGGCGTGGTGCGCGCCGTGCGGTTGTCCACGATGGCTTCGGCCGGGCCGGGCGCGGGTGTGATGTCCATGGTCGAGACGTTCCCTCGGAGGATTTTTGGGCGCCGCCGCGGCGGGCCGCCGTCTTGGTCGGTGCTGTTCCCGGGTCCGGAGGCCCGGCCGGCCAGTCTTGCAGCCGCCGCCGGCTCGCGGAAGTCCGGCGGCGACACGTTCCGCCGCCCCGCCCGCCGGGCCCCTCGGCTGTTCCCAGGGCGGCGAGTCCTGCTCTAGGAAGGCAGGCATGGACTCCCCACCCGCCCCGGCGCTCGGCCCGGTGCCTCCCGCCGAGGGCGCCTCGCCCGCCATGGCGCAGTGGTTCGCGGCCAAGGCGCAACACCCGGACGCGCTGCTCTTCTTCCGCATGGGCGATTTCTTCGAGCTGTTCTTCGCCGACGCGGAGGCGGCGTCCGAGGCGCTCGGCCTGGCGCTCTCCTTCCGCGGGGAGCACCGCGGCCAGCGGGTGCCGATGTGCGGCGTCCCGGCCCACGCGCACGAAGCCCACCTCGCGCGGCTGATCCGGCGCGGCTTCCGGGTCGCGGTTTGCGAACAGATGGAGACGCCGGAGGAGGCCAAGAAGCGCAAGGCGTCGACGCTGCGGCGCGAGGTGGTGCGGCTGGTGACGCCGGGCACCGTCACCGAGGACGCGCTGTTGGAGGCCGCCCGCCCCGCTTGGCTGCTGGCCCTGGCGCCGGGTGAGGGGGGCGCGGTCGGCGCCGCGTGGCTCGACGTCTCCACCGGCGCTTTCGAAACGGAATCGCTGCCCGCAGCCGCCGACCTCCCCGGCTTGCTGGCCCGGCTGGAACCCGCCGAACTGCTGGCGCCGCCCGACTTGGCCGCGGTCCTGCCCGCGCTCGCCGGGGAGCGCGCGACGGAGGCGGTGCCGCCGCGCGACGCGCCCGGGTTGGTCGCGGCCGCCTACGGCGTGGCCACCCTGGACGGCTTCGGCGCCTACACCGCGGCGGAGGTGTCCGCGGCGGCGATGGCGCTGGATTATGTCCGAACGACGCAGCGCGGCGGCCCCGAAGCCCTCGCGCACCTGTCGCGCCCGATGCCGCGGGGGACGAAGGGCGTGTTGCAGATGGACGCCGCCACCCGGCGCAGCCTGGAGATTCTCCGTAGCGAGCGCGGCGACACGCGCGACTGCCTGCTCGGCGCGGTGGACCGCACCCTGACCGCCGCGGGCGGGCGGGAGCTGGCCTCGCGCCTAGCCTGCCCGCTGGCGGAAGCGGGGCCGGTGCTCGCCCGGCACGACGCGGTGGCGGCGCTGCTGGCCTCGGCGCCGCTGCGGACCGCGGTGCGCGACGCGCTGCGCGGCGCGCCCGACATGGCGCGCGCCCTGGGCCGGCTCTCGCTCGACCGCTTCGCGCCGCGCGACTTGGCGGCGATCCGCGACGGGCTCGGCCGCGCCGCCGCCGGTGCCGCCGCCTTGGAAGCGGCGGGCCCGGCCCTGCCGCCGCTCTTGCGGGAAGCGGCGGCGGCGCTCCGGCCCGAGCCGGACCCGGCACCGGAACTCGGACGGGCGTTGGTGGAAACCTTGCCGGCGCGGCTGGACGACCCTGGGCTGGTCGCCGCCGGGTACGACGGGCAGCTCGACGGGCTGCGCCGGCTGCGGGACGACGCGCGCGGCGCCATCGCCGCCATGCAACTCGACCTCGCCCAGGCCTGGGGTGTGGCGAGCCTGAAGGTCCGGCACCACCAGCAATTCGGTTATCTGGCCGAGGTGCCGGCCGCGGCCGGCGAAAAGTTGCTGCGCGAGGCGCCGAAGGGCGCGGCGGGACCGCTGGCGCCGGTCCACCGGCAGACCATGGCGAACGGGCACCGCTTCACCTGCGCCGCGCTGGCCGACCTGGACCGCAAGCTGGCCGAGGCCGGCGATGCGGCGGCCAAGCGCGAGCGGCAGATCGCCCGGCACCTGCGCGGCCTCTGCCTCGGCGCTGCCGCCGGCATCGGCGGGGCGGCGGCGGCGCTGGCCGAGGTGGACGTCCACGCCGCCGCGGCCGCGCTGGCGGCGGAAGGCGGCTGGTGCCGGCCGGAGATCGTGGAGGACCGGCCGGATTTCGCGGTGACGGCCGGGCGGCACCCCGTGGTGGCCGCGGCGCTGGCGCGGGCGGGGACCAAGGCGGGCGGCGGCGCCTTCGTGCCCAACGATTGCGACCTTTCGCCCGGCCGGCGGGTGTGTCTGCTCACCGGCCCGAACATGGCGGGCAAATCAACCTTCCTCCGGCAGAACGCCCTGGTCGCCGTGCTGGCCCAGACCGGTATGTTCGCGCCTGCCGAGTCGGCGCGCCTGGGCCTCGTTGACCGGCTGTTCTCCCGCGTCGGCGCGGCGGACGACATCGCCGGGGGGCGCTCCACCTTCATGGTGGAAATGGCGGAAACGGCGGCCATCCTGAACCAGGCGGGGCCGCGCAGCCTGGTGGTGCTGGACGAGGTGGGGCGCGGGACCGCCACCTGGGACGGACTGGCCGTGGCCTGGGCGGTGCTGGAGGCGCTGCACGACCGACTGCGCTGCCGCACCATCTTCGCCACGCATTTCCACGAACTTACGGCGCTCGCGGGACGCCTCCCCGAATTGTCCCTTTCCACCATGCGGGTGCGGGAATGGCGCGGGCAGGTGGTGTTCCTGCACAGCGTCGGCGCGGGCGCGGCGGAGCGGAGCTGGGGCCTGCACGTGGCCCGGCTCGCCGGGGTGCCGAAGGCGGTGCTGGCCCGAGCGGGGGCGGTGCTGGAAGCGCTGGAAGAGCGGGCGCGAGGGCTTGAACCGCTTTCGGAAGAATTGCCGTTGCTGTCGCGGGCGGCGGCCCCGGCAGTGGAGCCGGAGCCGGAAGAGGTTTCGGAGGGCCGGCACCACCCGGCCTTGGAGGCCCTGGCCGTGCTCGATCCGGACGCCCTTTCGCCACGGGAAGCGCAAGAAGCGCTTTACCGGCTGCGATCCATGCTTGACGACGCTGTTTTTGCGCCGCAGCACGCGCTAAGTTCACCGGGATGAAACCTGCGGCCGCCCTTCCCGACGGGCCGTCGGCGCGCCGCGCGCCGGCGTTGGCCGAGGTCAACCTCATCATCCCCGACCTCATCGCGGAACTGACCGGAAGCGCGGGGAGCGGCGGTCCGGTGCGGCGCGAGGTGGCGCTGGACCTGCTGCGCCGGCACCTCGGGGGCATCCAGGAGAGCGTGCAAGCCGCCTTTGAGGCGCGCCAGCTCTCGGGCCTCGCCGCCGCGCGCTGGCTGGCGGCGCTGTCCGATGGTCTGATGCAGGCCATCCACGCCTACGCCCAAGCGATGGTGCCGGCGGCCATCCCGGCCGAAGAGCCGCCCTTCGCGCTGGTGGCGACCGGCGGCTACGGGCGGGGCGTGCTGGCGCCGTTTTCGGACATAGACCTGCTTTTCCTCACCGAAGGGACGGCGGGGCCGCGGTCGCAGCGGCTGGTGGAGTTTGTTCTGTACCTGCTCTGGGACCTGGGGCTGAAGGTCGGCCACGCGACCCGCAGCGTCCGCGAGTGCATGGCCGAAGCGGGGCGCGACACCAGCGTGCTCACCGCGCTGGTGGACGCGCGCTTCCTGGTGGGCGACCGGGCCGTTTTCGACCGCTTCGGCGACGTGTTCGACCGCGCCCGGCGGGAGCGCGGTCTCGCCCCCTTCCTGGCCGCGAAGCGGGAAGAGCGCGCCGCCCGGCACGCGCGGTACGGCGACAGCCCGTACATGGTGGAACCGCACGTCAAGGAGGGACGTGGCGGCCTGCGCGACCTCCAAACCCTTTACTGGCTCGCCCGCTACGCCTTCGGCACGGAGCGGATGCCGGAACTGGTGGGGCCGGACAGCCCCGGCGGCGGCCTGTTGTCCGAGCACGAGGCGCGCGCCATCCGCCGCGCCTGGAACTTCCTCTGGACCGTGCGCTTCCACCTCCACTACGTCGCGGGCCGCGCCGAGGAGCGATTGACCTTCGACCTGCAGCCGGTGGTCGGCGCCCGCATGGGCTACGCGCCGCGCGGGCGGCAGGACGGCGTCGAGCGCTTCATGAAGCACCTGTTCCTGACGGTGCGGGACGTGAACCGGCTGACCCGCGTGCTGGAGCCCGCCATCGAGCGCGCGGCGCTGGGGCCGCCGGCGGCCCGCAAGCAGGGGAACGCCGCGCTGGCCGCGGCGGGCTTGGCCTTGGCCGATGGCAAGCTGGTGGCGGCGCCGCCCAACCGCGACTTCTCGCGCGAGCCGGTGCTGATGCTGCGCATCCTGCGCGCGGCCCGCGATCGCAGGCTGGAAATCCACCCGCTGGCGGTGCGGGCGCTGATCCGCAACGCCCACCACGCCGCCCGGCTGCGCGGCGAGCCGGAGGCGAGCGGCCTCTTCCTCGACCTGCTCACCGGCCGCGGCGCCGCGCAGTGGCTGGGCTTCATGAACGAGACGGGGTTCCTGTCCCGGTTCATCCCCGAATGGTGGCGGATCGTCGGGCTGATGCAGTTCGACACCTACCACGTGTTCACCGTGGACGAGCACACGATCCAAGCGGTCGGCGTGCTGGAGCAGCTCGGACGTGGCGAGCTGGCGGAGGTGGCGCCGGTGGCGAGCGAGCTCATCGGCCAGGTCCACTCGCGCCGCGCCCTCTACATGGCGACCCTGCTGCACGACATCGCCAAGGGCCGGGGCGGCGACCATTCGGAACTGGGCGCGCGAATCGCGCAGGAGGTCTGTCCGCGCCTCGGCATGACGCCCGAGGAAACCGAGACGGTGTCCTGGCTGGTGCTGCACCACCTGCTGATCAGCCAGAGCGCCTTCAAGCGCGACATCGAGGACCCGAAGACCATCCTCGACATCGCCGACCTGGTGCAATCGCCCGAGCGGCTGCGGCTGCTGCTGGTGCTGACGGTGGCCGACATGCGCGCCGTAGGGCCGAAGGTGTGGAACGGCTGGAAGGCGACACTGCTGCGCGAGGTGTACTGGCGCGTGGCGGAGGTGCTGGCCGGCGGCCTCTCGGTGCCCGAACGCGACGTGCGCGTGGCGAGGGCCCGGGACTCGGCCGCGGCGCTGCTCGCCGCTTGGCCAGGGGCCGACCGCGAGCGCTTCCTCGGCCTCGGCTATCCGGGCTACTGGCTGTCCTTCGACGCCGAGACCCACGCCCGCCACGCGGCGCTGGTCCGGGAGGCCGAAGCGTCCGGCGTCCCGCTGACGCTCCGCACCCGCGTCCTCGACTCCCGCGCGGTGACGGAGGTGACGGTCTACGCCGCCGACCACCCCGGCCTGTTCAGCCGAATCGCGGGGGCGCTCGCGGTGGCCGGCGCCTCCATCGTGGACGCGCGCATCCACACGCTGACCAACGGCATGGCGCTCGACACCTTCTGGGTGCAGGACGCGGCGGGCGGCGCCTTCGACCAGCCGCACCGGCTGGCGCGGCTGTCGGCGCTCGTGTCCCAAGCGCTGTCCGGGCAACTGCGCCTGCGCGAGGAGATCCGCAAGGTCCGCCGGGAGCCGGCGCGGCTGCGCGCTGTGACGGTGCCGCCGCGGGTCGTGTTCGACAACCATGCCAGCAACACCCATACCGTGATCGAGGTGAACTGCCGTGACCGGCCCGGCCTGCTGCACGACGTCACGGGAGCGATCAGCGCGCAGGGGCTCCAGATCGCCTCGGCCCACATCACCACCTACGGCGTGCGGGCGGTGGACGTGTTCTACGTGAAGGACGTGTTCGGGCTGAAGGTGGAGAACGAGCGCAAGCTCAACGCGCTGCGCGCGGCGCTGCAAACCGCCCTGGCGCCGCCGGCCGACCCCGCCAAGGAAGCGCCGGTGCGCCCGGCGACGAGCGCCGCGGGCTGAGGCGCTCCGGGCCGGAGGTCCGAGGCGCGGCGTTCCGGCGCGGCGACCGGTCCCGGACCGATCCGGCCGGTAGAAAGGGGATCGTGCCATGGCGCTCCGGTCCCCGCGCTCGGGGAAGGTCGACACGCACTTCTCCATGGGGGGCACGGCGCGCTTCTCGTTTTCGCCCCACCGGCCCGGGCCCGGGTGGCCGCCGCCACGCGGCGGCCTTCGCTACACCAGGGCGGCGTTCCGGCGGTCGTCCGCCGGCTCGGCCAGGGCGGCCTGCAACGCCGCGACGGTCTCGGCCGCGACGTCCAACACCTCGCGCCGCAGCGCCACGGCGCCCGGCCGCGCGGTGCCGCCGTGTTCCGGCTCTGCGGCGGGGGCGGCCAGCGCCGAGTGCAACCGCCGCGCCGCCCCGGCCAAACGCTCCGCCCCAAGCGTGGCCGCCGCCCCGGCCAGCCGGTGCGCGGGCTGCGCGAAGGCCGGCCCGGCGTCGTCTGGGAGGTCCGCGAGCAGCGTCGCAGCGGCCTTGATCTCGTCCACGAACTCACCGGCGAGGGACAGCGAGGCGCGCCGGTCGAGACCGGGCACCACGATCATCGCCGCGGCGGCGCGCGCCAGGATGGGCAGCGCCGCGACAGGCGGCGGCTCCGCCGCGCCGGCGGCCGCGCCGCCACCGCAGTCCCGCCCGGGGGACGCGCCGGGAAGGCGCGCCACGGCCGCATCGAGCGCCGCGAGGAGCGCGCCGCGCTCGATCGGCTTGGCAAGGTGCGCGTCCATGCCGGCGGCCCGGCACGCCGCGATGTCCTCGGGGAAGGCGCCCGCGGTGACCGCCAGCACGGGCACGCGGCCGGCTGCGCCCGGGAGGGCGCGGATGCGCCTGGTCGCTTCCCGCCCGTCGAGCCCCGGCATCATCACGTCCATCAGCACGGCGTCGAATGGCGGATGGGGCATGTCGGCCACCGCCGCGACCGCGTCCTCGCCGCGGCTGACGCAGCTCACCCTGTGCCCCGCCGACTCCAGCAGGGCGCGCACCACCGCGAGGTTGGCCGGCACGTCGTCGGCCACCAGCACCCGCAGCGACCGCTCCCGCGGCGCGCCGCCTTCGGCCCCTCCGCGCTCGGCGGCCGGTTGTCCCCCATCCGCCGGCGCGGGGGCGGGCTCCAGCGGCAGTTCCGTCCAGAACAGCGCCCCGCGGCCCGCGGGCGCCGCGGGATTCGCTTCGCAGCCGATGCGCCCTTCCATGCGCGCCGCGATGTGCGCGGCGATGGCCAAGCCGAGGCCGGCGCTGTCGGGCCTTTCCCCGAGCTGGACGAAATCGCCGAAGATTTCGGTGCGGAGCGCTTCGGGCACCCCCGGCCCGTCGTCGCCCACCTCGATCCTGACGGGCACGCGCCCGGACGCGTCGGCCGCCTGCGCGGCGGTTGCGCGCAGTTCCACCCGGCCGCCGGAAGACGTGAATTTCACCGCGTTAGAGAGGAAGTTGAGGACGAGCTGGCGCAGCCGCGTCCCGTCGGCCACCACCACGCGCGGGACGTCCGAGGAAACCGCGACGTGCAGGGTCAGCCGTTTGTCCGCCGCGGTGGCGCGCACCCAATCGACGCATTCCCGGACGAGGTCGGGCAGGGAAACAGGCGTCGGCCGCAGCTCGAACCGCCCGGCTTCGATCTTGGCGAGGTCCAGCACGTCGTTGGCGACCGCGACGAGGTGGCGGCCGGCCGCCTCCAAGGTGCGCGCGCGTTCCCGCTGCGCCGGCGCGAGCGCGGGGTCGGCGGCCAGCGCCTGCGCCAGGCCGAGCACGCCGTTCAGGGGCGTGCGCAGCTCGTGGCTCATGTGCGCCAAGAACCGGGATTTCGCCTCCGTCGCGCTCCGCGCCGCGTCGCGCGCCGCGGCGGTGTCGGCCAACGCGGCCTTGAGGGCGGTGATGTCCGTGCGGATGCCCACCGTGCCGCCGTCCTCGGTGCGCCGTTCCGTCACCAGGAGCCAGCGCCCGTCGGGCAGCAAGCGCTCCATCGGCGCGTGGTCGCCGCGGTGCCACGCCGTGATGTCCCTGACGAAGCCGTCTATGTCGTTGCCGGCCTGCGGGTACTGGCCGCGCTTGGCGCCCTCGCGGATGATGTCCTCGAACAGCGCCCCGGGTCGGATGAAGGGGGCGCTGACGGCGTAGAGTTCGCGGTAGCGGCGGTTGCAGACCACCAGCCTGTCGTAGGTGTCGAACATGACGAAGCCGTCGGACATGGCTTCGATCGCGTTCTCCAGCACCCGGCGCGCCCGCGCCCGTTCAGCCTCGATCTTCTCCCGCTGACGGAGGGCGGCCAGGAGCGCCAAGGCCAGGGCCGCCAGCATCAGGGCGGCCGCGGCAGCCACGAGTTGGACGCGCTTCCGGTCCAGCATCCACTCCGCGAAGGCGGCGTGCTTTTCCAAGGTCGCCACAACAACCACGTCGGAGTACAGCGTGGCCCGCGCCGACGCGACGACCGGAGCGTCGGAGAAGCGGCTGTGCATGGCGAAAGCCGAGCCGTCCGTCGGCATGTCGGCCGTGGCGCGGGAAAGCCGCTCGCCGACCCTCGCCTCGTCGTGCGGCTGGCTGACCAAGAGCCTCCCTTCTGCCGTTTCGACGGTGATGCGCAACCCTTCCTGCTCGCCGGCGGCGCCCAGCACGGTGGCGAGGAGCGGCACCGGCACCTCCGCCAGCGCCAGCATCTCCCCGATCTCGGGCACCTCGACCGGCCGGCCGAGGAACAGCGCCCATTCGCCGGTCAAGGGGTTGCGCACCGGGCCAAGGATCGAAACCGCCCCCTGGCCCGGCCGGATGGCCGACGCGCCGGGCGGCAAGGGCGGCGGCCGTTCGCGGGAGGCCGGCAGCGCCGCCGCCCATGTGGTGCCGTCGGGGCGCAAGAGGAGCAGGTCGCGGAATTGGAAGTTCTGGAAGTCCAGTTCCAGGAGCAGCCGGTCGGCCGTTTGCGCGTCCAGGCGGCGGTCGCGCGCGAGGTGGGCCAGGAGCGCGGGGAGGCCGGCGAGCGTCCCGTCGACCGACAGGAGGTGCCGGTTGAGCGCGCCCTCGGCCACGCGCGCCACCCGCTGCACCGTGGCCCGCGCGGCGGCATCCGCCGTGCGGTGCATCCGCTCGACGAGCAGCGCGGCGCCGGTCAGGACCGCCAGCAGCAGCACGGCGACCGAGACGCCGATCGCGAACCGGAGGCCGCGCGCCAGCACCCGCTACCGCTCCTTGGCCCAAAGGCCGAGCGCCGGGGCGATGTGGCGGTTCCAAGTCTCGGCGCAGCCGGCGCCGCAGCGGCGGACCCAACTCGGCAGCACCACGTCCCGGAGGAGTTGCGCCCGGAGCGCCTCGTCCTGGTCCCGTTCCTCCACGATCGTCATGCGGCCGCGCCGGCCGTCGACGCAGTCGTCAGACCCGGCGTTGCAGGCCAAGCCGTTCTCCGTTTCGACCTCCGCCGACCGCCAGATCTCGTCTTCGAGCTGCCGCAGCCCCTCGCCGAGGCTCGTCCGCACGTCTTCCGGCAGCGCCAGCCAAGTTGTGCGGTTGACGGCGAAGACCGAAACGCCCCACCCGACGGCCAAGCGCGACAGGTGCGACGTCAGCTCGTGCAGGCCGATCGCGTTGCCGGACATGGCGGCGGTTATCGCGCATTCCACCACGCCGCTGCGCATCGCCCCTAGGGTCTCGGCAAAGGGGATCACCACAGGCGCCGCGCCGAGGGCGGAGACCAGCTCCGATTGCCCGACCGACGAGGTGCGGACGCGGCGCCCGGCGAGGTCGGACAGGCCCGAGAAGGGGCGGCGGCAGAACACCACCTGCGCGGGGTAGGTGTACACGGCCAGCAGCTCCACCGCGTAGCGGTCCCGGAGGAGGGCCTTGAGGCCCGGCCGCCACAGGGCGGCGGTGCGCCTCAGGCTCGCCACGTCCGGGTTGAGCACCGGCAGGTCGATGCCGTTCAGCTCCGGATCGTCCGCGGCGGCGAGGCTGAGGAGCACGTTCCCGAACGGGACGACCCCAAGCCGCATGAGCTGGAGCATCTCCTGCCCACGGATGCCGCTGCGATCGAACGGGGCGATTTCCACCTTGACCCGCCCGCCCGTCAGCTCCGGCACGCGCCGGCTCCAGAACGGCTGCTCGTGCCGGACATATTGGCGGAGGTCGGCGAGGCCGCCCGCCACCCGGAGGCGTATGGACGGCGGTTGCGAATCGCCCGCGGCGACGGCCGGAGGCGGCGCGAAAAGCAGCGCCGCCCCGAGGGCCAGGAGCGGCCCGGCGGCGAAGAAGGCCCGGGAACGCGTCCGGAATGGGCTGATTGGGCACGTCATTTCACTCGGTCCCGCAACCTCCGTCACCTCAACGCCGGCGTAGCACAACTTTCCGGTGCGCGCCGCACTATCTCGCGTGCGACGGCCTCGAAGATTATCGCGTTCTGGTTGCGGAACGGCGAGGAAGGTGGTCGGGCCGCTGCCCGGCCGCCGGTCAGGACTCCAGCCGGACGCCGGTGCGCCGCACGATCTCGCGGTAGCGCGCCACCTCGCGCTCCACGAAGGCACGGGCTTCGGCCGGCCCGTTAGGGGCCCGCCACGTATCATGGCCGGCGGCGAGCATGCGGTCGCGCAGCGATTCCTCGGCCAGGGAGGCGACCAGCGCCCGGTTCAGGGCTTCCGACACCGCCGGCGCCATGCCGGGAGGCCCGGCCAGGATGTAGAAGTGCGTGAACTCGAAGCCGGGAACGCCGCTCGCGGCCAAGGTCGGGGTGTCGGGATAGGTGGGGAAGCGCTCCGTGCCCGTGACGGCGACGCCGCGCGCCAGCCCGTCGCGGACCATGGCGTTGGCGGAGGCGAGGGCGGCTATGCCGAACTGCGCTTCCCCGGTGTGGATGGCCTGCATCATCTGGGCGCCGCTGCGGTAGGGCACATGGACGAACTGCGTGCCCAGGTGCTGCGCCAGCATCTCGGTCGCGAGGTGCAGGATGCCGCCGACGCCGGAGGTGGCGTAGGTGACGCTGCCACGCGGCGCGTCCCGCAGCTTGGCGACAGTGGCCGCCGGGGTGGCGGCGGCGAAGGCGTTGTTGGCGACCAGGATCAGCGGCGGCGTCCCGATCACGCCAAGGTGGGTGAAATCCGCCACCGCGTCGTACTTGTTCCAGCCGACCAGGGCGTTCTGGGCGATGGCGTGGGAGCCGGTCTCGGCCAGCATGACGGTGTGGCCGTCGGGCGCTTGCCGGCGCAGCCAGTCGGCCGCGATCACGCCGGACGCGCCGGGCCGGTTCTCCACCACCACGCGGGCGGCAGGGTCGAGGTGGGCGGCCAAGCGGTCTGCGAGCAGGCGGGCGGCGATGTCGGTGGAGCCGCCGGGCGAATAGCCGCTCACCACGGTGACGGGCTTGGACGCCGGCGCGAAGGCGGTTCCTTGGGCCTGGACGGCGGCGGGCCGCCCGGCCGCCACCGCGGCGGCGAGCGAGCCGGCGCCCGCGGTAAGGAAAAGGCGTCGGCGCATCCGTGTCCTCCCGTGTGTGTGTCGTTTTGCCGGGCGCAAGGAAGCACCGGCGCCGGCCGGCAGGGAAGGGGTGGCCTTTGCAAGCCTCGGCGCCGATCCGGCATGCTCCCGGCCCAAACAGGGAGGGGAGCATGGTTGCGGCGGCGACCGGCGGCCCGGCGGTCCGGGCCTTCTTCGACGAGGCGACGAACACCGTCACCTACTTGGTGTGGGACCCGGCCACCAAGCGGGGCGCAGTGATCGATCCGGTGCTGGATTGGGACAACCGCAGCGGCGAAGCAGGCACGGCCAGCGCCGACGCTGTGCTCCGCGCGGCGGGGGACGAGGGCGTCGCGCTGGACTGGGTGCTGGAGACCCATGTCCATGCCGACCACCTGACCGCGGCGCCCTACGTGAAGGCGCGCACCGGCGCCCCGATCGGCATCGGCGAGCGCATCAAGGACGTGCAGACCATCTTCCGCCCGGTGTTTAACGCCGAGGACTTGGCGCCGGAGGGCGGCGACTTCGACCGCCTGTTCCGCGACGGCGAGGAGTTCGCCCTCGGCTCGCTCACGGCCCGGGTCATGCACGTGCCCGGCCACACCCCGGCCTGCGTCGCCTACCGCATCGGCGACGCGGTTTTCGTGGGCGACACCCTGTTCATGCCGGATTACGGCACCGCGCGCTGCGACTTCCCGGGCGGCAGCGCCCGGGCGCTGTGGCGCTCCATCCGCCGGCTGCTGGACCTGCCGCCGGCGACGCGCGTGTTCACGGCGCACGACTACAAGGCGCCGGGGCGCGACGCTTACGCCTGGGAGAGCACGGTGGCGGAGCAGCGGGCGCGCAACCCGCACGTCAAGGACGGCACCACGGAGGAGGAGTTCATCGCCATGCGCGAGGCGCGGGACGCGAAGCTGTCGCCGCCGGCGCTGCTGGTGCCCTCCATCCAGGTGAACATGCGCGCCGGGCGCTTCCCGCCCGCCGAGAGCAACGGCGTGCGCTACTTGCGCATCCCGGTGAAGATGCGGGAGGGCCCCGCCCTCACACCGTGAGCAGGCGGCGAACCGCCTCGTCCTCCAGTTCGCCCACCGGCCCGCGGAGCGCGACCTCGCCGCGCACCATGACGGCGACCCGATCGGCGAGGTCGCGGGCGAATTCGAAGTATTGCTCCACCAGCACCACCGCGAGGCCGCGGTCCCGGGCCAAGTGGCGGATCACGCGGGCGATGTCCTTGATGACGCTCGGTTGGATGCCCTCGGTCGGCTCGTCGAGGATGAGCAGGCGGGGGCGGGCGGTGAGCGCGCGGGCGATGGCGAGCTGCTGCTGTTGGCCGCCGGACAGGTCGCCGCCGCGCCGGCGGAGGAACTGCTTCAGCACAGGGAACAGGGCGAAGACCTCCTCCGGCACGAAGCGGGCGCCGCGCGAGGCGGCGGCGAGCGCGGTTTCCAGGTTTTCCTGCACCGTCAGGAACGGGAAGATCTCGCGCCCTTGCGGCACGTAGCCGATGCCGGCGCGGGCGCGCTCGGCCGGGGGCATGGCGGCGATGTCTCGGCCTTCCCAGACGATGCGGCCGGACTGCGCGCGCTCCAGGCCGACGATGGCGCGCATGAGGCTCGACTTGCCGACGCCGTTGCGGCCGAGGACGCAGGTGATGCGGCCGGGGTCGGCTTCCAGCGACACGCCGCGCAGGCACCGGCTGGCGCCGTAGGAGAGGTCCAGGGCTTCGACGCGCAGCGCCACCGATCAGCGCCCCAGGTAGACTTCGACCACGCGCGGGTCGTTCTGAACGTGGTCAATACTGCCTTCCGAGAGCACGCTCCCCTCGTGCAGCACGGTGACGCGGCGGCCGAGCGCGCGGACGAACTCGAGGTCGTGCTCCACTGCCACCACGCTGCGGGTGCCGGCGATGCGGCGGAGCAGGGCGGCGGTGTGCTCCGTCTCCTGGTCGGTCATCCCGGCGACGGGCTCGTCCACCAGCAGCAGCTCCGGGTCTTGCATCAGCAGCATCCCGATCTCCAGCCATTGCCGTTGGCCGTGCGAGAGGATGGCGGCGCGGTCCTGCGCGCGGGCGGACAGGCCGGTCTCGTCCAGCACGGCTTCGACCCGGCGGCGCGCCTCGCCGGACAGGGCCCAGCGCAGGCACGCCAGGGGACCACGCGGCGCTTTCAGGGCCAATTCCAGGTTCTCGAACACCGTCAGCGCGTCGAACACCGTGGGCTTTTGGAACTTGCGGCCGATGCCTAGGGTGGCGATGGCGGCCTCGTCCAGCCGCGTGAGGTCGTGGTCGCGGAAGCGCACCTGCCCGGCGCTGGGGCGGGTCTTGCCGGTGATGACGTCCATCATCGTGGTCTTGCCGGCGCCGTTCGGGCCGATGACGGCGCGCAGCTCGCCCGGCTCCACGACCAGGGACAGGTTGTCGAGGGCGCGGAAGCCGTCGAACACGACCGAGACGCCGTCCAGGTACAGGACCGGGGCGCTCAAGGCTCGCGCCTCCGCAGCAGCCCGACCAGGCCGCGCGGCAGGAACAGGGTGACGGCGACGAAGAGGCCGCCGAGCGCGAACAGCCACAGGTCCGGCGCCACGGAGGTCAGCCACGTCTTGAGCGCGTTGACGGAGAAGGCGCCGAGCACGGCGCCGACCAGCGTGCCGCGGCCGCCCACCGCCACCCAGACCACGGCCTCGATGGAGTTGCCGGGGCTGAACTCGCCGGGGTTGATGATGCCGACCTGCGGCACGTACAGCGCGCCCGCCAGCCCGGCCAGCACGGCGGAGAGGACGAAGACGAAGAGCTTGATGCGCGTGGTGTCGTAGCCGAGGAAGCGCAAGCGGCTCTCGGCGTCCCTGACCGCCACCAGCACCCGGCCGAGCTTGGAACCGACCACGCGGGCGCAGATCCAGTAGGCGCCGAGCAGGGAAGCGAGGGAGGCGTAGAACAGCGCCGCCCGCGCGCCCGGCGTGTTCAGCGGCATCCCCAACAGCTCCTTGAAGTCGGTGAAGCCGTTGTTGCCGCCGAAGCCCATGTCGTTGCGGAAGAAGGCCAGCATCAGCGCGTAGGTCAACGCCTGGGTGATGATGGAGAAGTAGACGCCGGTGATGCGGCTCCGGAAGGCGAGGAAGCCCACCACCGCCGCCAGGAGTCCCGGCACGGCCAAGGCCATCAGCAGCGCGAAGGGGAAGTGGTCGAAGCCGAGCCAGTACCAGGGCAACTCGCGGTAGCCGAGGAACACCATGAAGTCCGGCAGCACGGGATGCCCGTAGACGCCGCGCGGGCCAATCAGGCGCATCAGGTGCATCCCGATGGCGTAGCCGCCGAGCGCGAAGAAGGCGCCGTGGCCGAGCGAGAGGATGCCGGCGTAGCCCCAGGCGAGGTCGATCGCCAGCGCCAGGACGGCGTAGGTGATCCACTTGCCGGTGACGGACACGACGAAGTCCGAGACGTGCAGGGCGCTGTCCGCCGGCAAGCGGTTAAGGATCGGGAGCAGCGCCAGCAGCAGCACCGCGCCGACCAGCGCCCAACGCAGGACGTCCCGCGCCCTGCCGGCGGCCCGTGGCGCCGCAGGGGAAGCCACGGTGGCGCTCACGCGTCGGCGGCCCGGCCGCGGAGCGCGAAGAGGCCGCGCGGGCGGCGCTGGATGAACAGCATCAGCGCCACCAGCACCGCCACCTTGGCCAGCACCGCGCCGGCCCAGGGCTCCAGCACCTTGTTCACCACGCCCAGCGTCATGGCGCCGACCAGCGTGCCCGCCAGGCTGCCGACGCCGCCGAACACCACCACCATGAAGCTGTCGATGATGTAGCCGGTGCCGAGGTTGGGCGAAACGTTATCGATCTGCGACAGCGCCACCCCGGCCATGCCGGCGACGCCCGAGCCGAAGGCGAAGGTCAGCGCGTCCACCCGCCCGGTGCGGATGCCCATGGTGGCCGCGATTCGCCGGTTCTGCACCACCGCGCGCATCTCCAGCCCGAAGCGCGTCAGGCGGATGGCGGCCACCACCGCGAGCAGCACCGCCAACCCGAAGACGATGATCCAGAGGCGGTTCTGCGTCACCGCCACGCCGCCGGGCAGGGTGAGGGTGCCCTGCATCCAGGCCGGGCTCGTCACGTCCCGGTTCTGCGCGCCGAACAGGGTCCGCACCGCTTGTTGCAGGATCATGCCGACGCCGAAGGTCATCAGCAGGGTTTCGAGCGGCCGGCCGTAGAGGTGCCGGATCAAGCCGCGCTCGATCGCCGCGCCGACCAGGGCCGTGACGAGGAAGGCGGCGGGCACGGACAAGGGCAGGGACCAGGGCAGCAGGGCCGGCACGCCGCGCAGCGCTTCCTGCACGACGACGGCGGTGTAGGCGCCGAGCATCACCATCTCGCCGTGCGCCATGTTTATGACGCCCATCACGCCGAAGGTGACGGCGAGGCCCAGCGCCGCCAGCAGCAGCACGGAGCCGAGCGAGAGGCCCTGGAACAGCGTCTCGGCCGCGCGGCGCAGCGCCAGCCGGCGGTCGATGGCGGCGACGGCGGCCTCGATCTCGGCGGAGAGGCCGGGATCGGCGGCGCGGGCTTCGAGCAGCAGCGCCCGCGCGTCGGTGCTGGCGGTGGCGCCGAGCGCGAAGACGGCGGCGCGCTTTGCTTCCCCGTCGTCGGCGACGAGGCGGGAGGCGGCGAGGGAGAGCTCCATCTGCGCGCGGATGCGCGGCACCGACTCCCGCGCCAGGGCCGCTTCCAGCAGCGGCGCGTTCGCGGCGTCGCGGCTGCGGAATACCGCTTCGGCCGCGGCGAGGCGCTCGCCTGGGTCGGGCGAAACGAGCTGGAGCCGCCCGAGCGCCCCGCGCAGGGCCACGCGGACGCGGTTGTTGACGCGAACCGGCTCGGCCCCCGGCGGTGCCGGTTCGCTGGGCTGGACCACGCCGCCGCCGTCTGGGCGCTTGAGCAGCCGGCCGTCGGCAAGGGCGCGCAGCACCGGCACGGCGCGCGGGTCGCCGAGCGCGCCGAGCCGTTCCACCGCCTCGGCCTGCTGGTTGAAGTTGCCGGCGAGGCCGGCGAGGGCCGCGTCGAAGGCGTCCTGCCCCTGTGCCGCCGCCGGGAGGGCGAGGGCGAGCAGCACCAGGACGGCCCGGATCAGGTTTCCCATGCTCTTCGGCGGAACGGAGCGGCGGCTCTCACCCGCGCCGGCGGTTGGCGTTCTCCGGGATGAAGGGGGACCAGTTCTCCGCCGGGATGGCGGCGGGCGTCTTCCAAACGATGTTGAACTGGCCGTCCGCCTGCACCTCGCCGATCATCACCGGTTTGGACAGGTGGTGGTTGCGGTGCATCTCCTCCGCGTAGCCGCAGGGCGCGTCCACCTTCTGGCCGTACATCGCCTCGCGCACCGGGTCCACGGCGGTCGTGCCGGCTTTCGCCACCGCTTGCGTCCACATCCTGAACCCGGTGTAGGTGGCCTCCATCGGGTCGTTGGTCACGCGGCGCGGATTCTTGATGTACGCGCTCCACATCTTCTTGAACTCGTCGTTCGCCGGCGACTGCACGCTCATGAAGTAGTTCCAGGCCGCGAGGTGCCCGACCAGAGGCTTGGTGTCGATGCCGGCCAGTTCCTCCTCGCCCACCGAGAAGGCGACGGAGGGGATGTCCTCCGCCTTGATGCCCTGGTTGCCGAGTTCCCGGTAGAAGGGGACGTTGGCGTCGCCGTTGATGGTGGAGACGATGGCGGCCTTCTTGCCCTCGCCGGCGAAGCGCTTCACGCGGGAGACGATGCCCTGCCAGTCGGAGTGGCCGAACGGCGTGTACTCCTCCATGATGTCCGCGTCCGCGATGCCCTTGCTGCTGAGGAACGCGCGCAGGATGCGGTTGGTGGTGCGCGGGTACACGTAGTCGGTGCCGAGCAGCGCGATGCGCTTGGCCTCGCCACCGTCGGCGCTCATCAGGTACTCGACGGCCGGGATCGCCTGCTGGTTCGGCGCGGCGCCGGTGTAGAAGACGTTGCGGGACTGCTCCTCGCCCTCGTACTGCACGGGGTAGAACAGCAGGCCGTTCAGCTCCTCGAACACCGGCAGCACCGACTTCCGGGACACCGAGGTCCAGCAGCCGAACACCACGTCCACCTTCGCCACCTGGAGCAGCTCGCGCGCCTTCTCGGCGAAGAGCGGCCAGTTGGAGGCGGGGTCCACCACCACGGCCTCGACCCGCCGCCCGAGCAGCCCGCCGCGGGCGTTGATCCACTCCACCATCATCAGGACGGTGTCGCGCAGCGCCGTTTCGCTGATCGCCATGGTGCCGGACAAGGAATGCAGCACGCCCACCTTGATCGGCGCGCCTTGGGCGAAGGACGGGCGGATCGACGGCCCGGCCAGCGCGGCGGCGCCCAGGCCGGCCGCCAGCGCGGCGCGGCGCGTCATGGGGTGATGGGCGGCGGCGTTCGTGGTCATCGGCATTCCCCTCCGTCGTTTTGCGCGGCGAGAGGAGCGATGCGAAAGCTGTGCCACGCTAGGGTTCGCTGCCTATCGGCGCCCCGGAACGGCGCCATGCCCCAGCCGTGTGCATCCCCGAGTCTTCCCAGGCCCCGCTTGCGCAAACCCTAGGCAGACCGGGCCGTGGCGCCGCCGCGGCCGTCGGGCCGGTTCACCAGCCAGAGGCCGGCCGCCACCAGCGCGACGGCCACCCCGAACAGCGGCCCCACCCGCTCGCCGAGCAAAGCCACGCCCGCCAGCACGCCGAAGATCGGCGTCAGGACGCTGAAGGCGGAAAGGCGCGAGGTGGAATGGCGCGCGATCAGCCAGAACCAAGCGAGGTAGCTGACCGCGGCCACGCCGACCGCCTGGTACAGGAAGGCGGCCGCGACCAGCGGCGTGAGGGACAAGGCGAAGCCTTCGCCCAACAGGACGGAGGCCAGCAACAGCAGCGGCGCCGACACGACGAGCTGGTACAGCAGCGCTAGCGCCGGCGTGGCGGACCGCAGCCGCGTCGCCTTCAGGATCAGGGTCGTGGCCGCCCACAGCGCGCCCGCCAGGAGGCACATCGCGTCGCCGAGCAGGGTCGCTTCGCCCCCCGGCGCCAGCAAGCCCTCCGCGAAGGCCGTGACGAGGCCGAGGAAGGCGACGCCCAGCCCGGCGGCCTTGGCCGGCGTCAGCCGGTCGTCCGGCAACAGGAAATGCACGCCCAGCGCCACGAAGAACGGCGCGGTGTAGAGGAACACCACAGCGCGCGACGCGGTGGTGAAGCCGAGCCCGGTGTAGAGGAACAGGAACTCCAGCCCGAACACCGCGCCGATCGCCAAGCCTGGTAGGAGCGTGCCGTCCCGGCGCCAGCCGCCGAGGTCCACGCCCCGCCAGCGGCACCATAGGAGCAGCAGCGGCGCAGCCACGGCGGAGCGCAGCCCCGCTTGCAGCACGGGCGGGATGCCCTCCGTGCCGACCTTCATGGCCACCATGTTGAAGCCCCACGCGCCGCAGAGCAGCAGCATGGCGAAGACGGCGCGGGGCGGCAGCGCCGCGCCGCCGGCACCGCCCGCGGAAAGGACGCCCCGCGGGCGGGCTTGGCCGGACATGGGCCGGGGTTTGCATCGCGGGCAGCCGGCGGTCCAGCCCGCCCGCTGCCCGCCTTGCCGGCGGCCGCAGCGCTGCCTAGGGTTCGCCGCTCGTCAGGGCAGAAAGGGCGCCGGCATGGGCCTCAAGGCCGCGGTCATCCCGGTCACGCCGTTCCAGCAGAACTGCGCGTTGCTGTGGGACGAGGACACCGGCAGGGGCGCCGTGGTGGACCCGGGCGGCGACGTGGACCGCATCATGGCCGCCGTCGGCGAAACGGGCGCGACCGTCGAGCGCATCCTGCTGACGCACGGCCACATGGACCACGCCGGCGGGGCCGCGGAGCTGCGCGACGCGCTCGCCGCCGGCCGGCCGACGGCGCCGCCGATCATCGGCCCGGACGAGCGCGACCGCTTCCTGTTGGAAGGCTTGGCCGAGCAGGCGGCGCGCTTCGGCATCGAGGGCGCCCGCGACGTGCTGCCGGACCGCTGGCTCTCCGAGGGCGACGAGGTGGAGGTCGCGGGCCTCCCGTTCTCGGTGCTGCACTGCCCCGGCCACACGCCCGGGCACGTGGTGTTCGTGAACGCGGCGCTGCGGTTCGCGCTGGTGGGGGACGTGCTGTTCCAGGGCTCGGTCGGCCGCACCGACTTCCCCTACGGCGACGGGCCGGCGCTGATCTCTTCGATCCGGAGCAAGCTGCTGCCGCTCGGCGACGACATCGTGTTCCTTTGCGGCCACGGGCCCGGCTCGTCCTTCGGGCAGGAGCGGCTGCGCAATCCCTTCCTGCGCGCCGGCGGTTAGCCTCCCGCGCCGTCGAACGCGGCGGCGGCGAAGCCGAGGACCAGCTTGCCAGAGCGCAGGAAGTGTTCAACGAAGGCCGCCGCCTCGCCGTCCGCGTCCCATCGCCCGAGGTCGGTCACGGCGCAGGGCAGCAGCACCGCGTCGTAGAGGTCGGGCTCCGCGCGGCCGACCGGCATCCCGTCGCCATCGCGGGCCGAGACCACCTGTACCTCGGCTCCCGCGCCGCGCAGGAGCCGCACGGCCTCGCCCATCTCGCCGCGCCCCGGGCCGTCCAAGGCGAGGGCGGCGACGCAGCATTGCCCGAGGTCACGCAGCACCACGCTTCTCCTTGCGACAGCGCAAGGACATAGCCCGGCCACCGCCGGCGATCCACAAGGCCCGGTCGCAACAAGCCGCGCGCGGATGCCGCGGCAGGCATCCCGGCCGCGCTTGACCCTCGCGCGGCGGCATCGGACGCTCCGCCGCAACCACGCCGGGCGGGCCTCCGCGCCCGCACACGGCGCAAAGAGGGAGGCAACGATGCCGGAATCGACGCGCCGCGCCGCGTTGGCGCTCGCCGCAGGCGCCGTCGCCGCCGGACGCCCCTCGCGCGCGCAAGGGAACTGGCCCGACCGCCCCGTCCGCCTCATCATAGGCTACCCCGCGGGCGGCCCCACCGACTTCGGCGGGCGCCTGTTGCAGGAACCGTTGCAGCAGCTCTGGGGCCAGCCGCTCGTCATCGAGAACCGCGCCGGCGCCAGCCAGATCATCGCCGCCGAGCTGGTCGCGAAATCGCCGCCCGACGGCTACACGCTGTTCCTGTGTGCCAGCACCCACACGAGCAACCCGGCGCTGCACGCGAAGCTGCCCTATGACACGCTGAACGACTTCACGCCCATCGTGCTGCTCTACAACTCGCCGACCGTTCTCTTCACCGGGGCGGACCAGCCCTACCGCACGGTGGCGGAGGTCGTGGCGGCGGCGAAGAAGCCGCCAGGGCTCACCCACGCCTCGTCGGGCGTCGGTGCGTCCGGGCACTTCGCGATGGAGCTGTTCCGGCGCAAGGCCGGGGTGGAGCTGACCAACGTGGCGTACCGGGGCGCGGCGCCCGCGCTCCAGGACGTGATCGGGGGCCGCATACCCATCACCTTCAGCACGCTCTCCGGCGCCATCGGCCTGGTGCGCGACGGCAAGCTCCGCCCCTTGGTCATCGCCGGACCGAACCGCTCGGAGGTGCTGCCTGGCGTGCCCACCTTGGCGGAACTCGGGCTAGAGATCCCGGACACCAGCCCATGGTACGGCTTCGTCGGCCCGGGCCGGATGCCCGACCCGATCGTGCGCCGGGTCGCCGCCGACGTGCAGGGGCTCCTGCGGCGGCCCGACATCGCCAAGCGCATCGTCGACCAGGGCGGGATCGTGGAAGGCGAGGGGCCGGAGGAATTCGCCGCACGCATGAAGCGCGAGGTCGCCTCGAATGCCGAGATCGCGCGGGCCGCCGGGATGCGCGTGGAGTGAGGGCTGTCCCGCCGCCCCCGGCCGGCTGGCCAGGAGCAGCGGATCGAGCGGGTGTCCTCACACCACCCGGACGTTGGAGAACTGCCAGGGATCGGACTCGTCCAACTCCTCCGGGAACGGGAAGTTCCGGTCCTGGAGGGGCGTCCAGTCGGAGTACACGCCGACCACCTCGCCCAGGTAGGGGCGCATGATCTCCATGCAGCGGGCGTGGTCGATCTGGTCCGCCTCCAGGATGCCCGCACGCGGGTTCTCCATGGCCCAGACCAGCCCGGCCAGCACCGCCGCCGTCACTTGCAGGCTGGTGGCGTTGTTGTGCGGGACCAGCTCGCGCGCCTGCTCGATGGAAAGCCGCGAGCCGTACCAGTAGGCGCCCTTGGCGTGGCCCATCAGCAGCACGCCCAGCTCGTCCAAGCCGGAGGTGATCTCGTCCATCATCAGGCGCTGGCGGGATTGCATCTGCCAGTTCTTGCCCGCCAGCTCGTGGACGGAGAGCACCGCGTCGTCGCACGGATGGTAGGCGTAATGCACGGTCGGCCGGTAGCGCACGGAGCCGTCCTCGCCTTTCGCCGTGAAGTAGTCGGCGATCGAGATCGACTCGTTGTGCGTCACCAGGAAGGCGTGCATCGGCCCCTCCAACGGCGTCCAGCTCCGCACGCGCGTCCCCGCGCCGGGCCGCAGCAGGTAGATGGCCGCGTCGCAGCCGAACTCGTGCCTGTGCCCGTCGGCGGGGATGACCTTCTCGTGCGTGCCCCAGCCCAGCTCCGCCGGCTGGCGGCCCTCGCCCACGAAGCCGTCGATGGACCAGGTGTTGACGAACTCGCCCACCTCCTTCGGCCGGTGCTGCGCCACCTGGGTGTCGCGCTCGGCGACGTGGATGGCCTTGACGCCCGCCTTCTCGGCCAGCGCCGCCCAGCCCTCGCGGTCGGCCGGCACGGCTTCGCCGAGGCCGGTGTCGCGGGCGATGTCGAGCAGCGCCTCCTTCACCAGATGCGAGACGAGGCCGGGGTTGGCGCCGTGGGTCAGCACCGCCGTCGGGCCGTTCGGGTGCTTGCGGGCGACCGCCAGCGCGCTCTCCCGCAGCGCGTAGTTGGAACGCTGCGAGGGCGTCAGCGACGGGTCGGTGTAGCCGCCGGGCCAGGGCTCGATGCAGGTGTCGAGGTAGAGCGCGCCGATCTCCTGGCACAGCTCGATCAGCGCCACGGAGGACACGTCCACCGAGAGGTTGAGCAGGAAGTCGTCGCGGTCTAGCAGGGGGACCAGCAGGTCGCGGAGGTTGTCGCGGGTCGCCGGCTCCTCGATGAAGCGCACGCCGTACTCCGCCGCCACGTCGCGGCCGCGCGCGTCGGCGGTCACGACCGTGATGCGGTCCTTCGGCATGCCGATGTGCCGCAGGATCAGGGGCAGCACGCCTTGGCCGATGCTGCCGCAGCCGAGCATCACCAAGCGGCCGGGAAAGGAAACGTGCTTCATCGGTGGAACCTCCAGTCTCAAGCGGCCAGGGCGGCCGGGTCTTCCGTGTCGATCATCGGCCGGTCGCGCACTTCGACGATGCGGGCGCGGTCGAAGCCGTTGAAGCCGGTGCGCAGGCAGGCGCCGTAGGCGCCGAGCTGGCCGATCTCGATCCAATCCCCCTCCCGGACGTCCTCCGGCAGGGGGAAGGGGCCGCGCATCCGGTCGGCGCTGTCGCAGGTCGGGCCGAACAGCGCAAATTCCCGCAGCACGGGTGAGGGCGCGGGGCCGTCCGGCCGGATGAGCCGCACCGGGAACACGAAGCCCGGCAGGCCGGCATCCGAGAGCGCGCCGTACACCCCGTCGTTCACGTAGAGCGCGCCGTCGCGGCGGCCTTGCACCTGCACCACCACCGATCCGCCGGCGGCAACCAGCGCGCGCCCGGGCTCGGCCCAGAGCGCGGTGCCTTCCGGCAGGCCGAGCGCCTCGAACCCCGCCTCGATCTCGGCGAAGAAGGCGCCGAGCGCCGGCGGCTCCACGCCGGGGTAGGCGACCGGGAAGCCGCCGCCCACGTCCACGATGTCCACCGGCACGCCGGCCTCGCGGACGACCTCGCCCACCAAGGCGAGCGCGCGCCGCCACGCCAGGGGCTCCAGGCATTGCGAACCGACGTGGAACGAAACACCGAGCCGCGCCGCGTGCGGACGCGTTGCGCGCAGCAGCGCCGCCGCCTCGGCGGGCTGGGCGCCGAACTTGCCGGACAGGTCGTACACCGCCTCGCCCTTCGGCAGCGCGAGCCGCACCACGAGGCCGAGCCCCTCGGCAGCGCCGGCGCCCGTCTCCGCCAAGATCTTCGCCAGCTCCTCCGCGCTGTCGAGCACGAAGTCCTTCACGCCGTGCAGCGCCAAAGCCTCGCGGATGGCCGAGCGGGCCTTCACCGGGTGCATGAAGTGGATGCCGGCCTCCGGGAACATGGAGCGGACCAGCGACACTTCGGCCGCCGAAGCGCAGTCGAAGCGGCGCACGCCGCCCTCCCACAGCGCGCGCAGCACGGCGGGCTCCGGGTTGCACTTCACGGCGTACAGGGTCTCGCCCGGGAAGCCGGACACGAAGAACCGCGCGGCGGCGGCGATGGCGGCCGGGCGCAGGCAGTGCATCGGCTCCTCCGGCCGCTCCACGGCGACCAGCGCATCCACGGTCGGCATGACGCGGGCGGCGTCGCCGAGGTCGCGGCGGCGGAGCGGGGACACGGCGGTGCGGGAACGCAACAGGCTCATGGGACGGCACCTCGCGGCAAGGCGAGTGCGCGCAGGGCGGCGCGCGGCAACGGGCGGAAGGGGAGAACCGGGTGGACCCGGCGTCCTCAGGCGATGCTGGGTGTTCGCGCCCCAGCGGACCGTGAAAGCAACATAGGCAATCCCTTGCGACCCCGGTCCCGGGCTTGGCGCCCGCAGCCGGCATGGACGAAAAGGACGCGTCCCGTCGTTGCTGTGCCCTTGGAGGATGGTCCGCAGGGCTCGCGGCACGTGCGCTGGCGTCAACGCAACCCGTTCCGGTGTCGCGCGACCGGAGAAATAGGGGGTAACGGCCGCGAATGCTAGAGAATTTTTGCGTCGGGCCGCAAATTTCCGGAGAAGCCGCCCGTAAGGGTCAGGGACGGGCGGAAAATAGCCGGCCCGTTAGCCGCCCTCCGCCCCGAGCAGCGCTAGGTACTCCCAAGCGACGGTGGCCGCCGCCAGCGAGGTGATCTCCGCCACGTCGTGCGCCGGCGCCACCTCCACGACGTCCATCCCGGCAAACCGGACGCCGCCGAGCCGCCGGAGGATGGCCTGCACCTGCCAAGTGGCGAACCCGCCCACCTCCGGCGTGCCGGTTCCGGGCGCGAAGGCGGGGTCCAGCGCGTCGATGTCGAAAGAGAGGTAGGCCGGGCCGCCGCCCAGCACCGCCCGCACCCGCTCCGCCACCGCCGCCGGGCCGGTCTCCAGCGCCTCCTGCGCCGCGATGATCGTGACGCCGCGCGCCAGCGTCCAATCCCGCACGTCGCGGCCCATGGGCGAGCGGATGCCGACCTGCACCATCCGCCGCGGGTCCACCAAGCCCTCGTCGAGCGCGTGGTAGAAGACAGAGCCGTGCGCGAGGCGCTGGCCGAAATTCTCCGGCCAGGTGTCCAGGTGGGAGTCGAACTGCACCAGCCCGAGCGGCTCGCCGACGCGCTTCCGCAGCGCGCGCAGCAAGGGCAGGGTGACGCCGTGCTCGCCGCCCAACGCGACCAAGTGCTTGAGCGGCGCCGCCTGCGCCTCGATGGCCGCGAGGCTCGCCGCGAGATCGCCGAGCACGATGGCGAAGTCGCCCGCGTCGGCGATGTCCATGGTCGCCGCCGGCTCCACCCAATGGTGCGGGTGCGCGCCGTCCACCAGCATCCGGCTGGCGCGGCGGATGGCGGAAGGGCCGTCGCGGGCGCCGGCGCGGTTGGTGGTGCCGATGTCGAGCGGGATGCCGGCGATCGTGAAGGCGGCGCCGGGGTCGCGGCGCTCGATGCCGAGGAAGCCCGGCGGCGTGGCGAAGGTGGGGATCAGGGCCAAGCGGCGACCGCCCTCAACGCACGGAGGAGAAGGCGGTCGGCACCAGCATCTGGTTGCTGACGTTGGCGACGATCTGCCCGTCCTTCTCCGTCTCGGCGCGCTTCTCCAACCACTCGGGATCGGTGGCGAAGGCGTTCCACGTCTTCTCCCGCTCGGCGAGCGACTCCCATTCGAGCAGGTAGTAGAGGTCCTGGTTCGACTCGCCGATCGCCACCGTCCAGAAACCGGCCTGGCGGATGCCGTGCTTCTCCCAAAGCTTGAGGGTGATGGTCTCGAAACGCTTCAGCAGCGCCGGCAGACGGCCAGGGACGCAACGGTAGACGCGAAGCTCGTGGATCATGCCGGCGGGCTCCTCCTCGTGGCACCGGATGCTAGCCCGGCTCGCCTGCGTTGCGGAAGCCGAGCGCCAATGGAAAGTCGTGGGCGAAACGGGCAGGATGCGCGCCGCGACCCCTCTGGAGACCGCTCCCGATGCGCTTCGACCGCCGCGGCCTGATGCTCGGAACCTTGGCGGCCACCGCCGTCTCGCCCGGCCCGTCGCCGGCGCAAGGGGTGCCGCCTGACCGGCCGGTGACGCTGGTGGTGCCCTTCCCGCCGGGCGGCTCGGTGGACGGCGTGGCGCGCATCCTGGCGCAGGAGCTGGGCGAGCAGACCGGCGGCACCTTCGTGGTGGAGAACCGGGCCGGCGGCGCCGGCGGCGCGGTGGGCTCGGCGTCGGTGGTGCGGGCGCGGCCGGACGGCGCGACCCTGCTGTTCAACGCCTCCATCCACGTCGTCGTGCCGATGATCAACCGGAACGTCACCTTCGACGTGGTGAACGACTTTTCCCACATCTCCCTGGTGGCGGACGGGCCGCTGATCGTCAGCACGCACCCGTCCGTGCCGGCCCGCACCCTCGGCGAATTCTTCGCCTTGGCGAAGAAGGAGCCCGAGAAGTACGCTTTCGCCACCACCGGCCTCGGTTCCGCCGGGCACCTCTGCGTCGAGCAGCTCAAGATGCGGGCGGGCGTGGCGCGGGAGGTGGTGGCCTATCGCGGCGGCGGCCCCGCTCTGGCCGACCTCGCGGCCGGCAACATCCACCTGCTCGCCGACCCCATGCTTTCCTCCCTGCCGCTGGTGAAGGCCGGCCGCATCAAGGCGCTGGCGGTCACGACGCGGGAACGCACGCCGCTCGCGCCCGAGATCCCGACGGTCGCCGAGAGCGGCATGGAGCCGCTGGAGATGGTGTCCTGGTACGGCCTTTGGGGCCCGAAGGACATGGAGCCGGCGCTGGTGCGGGAGCTGGCGCGGCGCGTCGGCGTCGTCACCGCCTCGGCCAAGTTCCGCGAGCGGCTGGAGCAGCTCGGCTTCGTGCCGCGCTCCACGACGCCGGAAGGGCTGCGCGCCTTCGTGGAGAAGGAGATCGCGCAGTACAAGCCGATCGTGGAGGCGGCGAAGATCCGGGTGGAATAGCGCGCCCTACACCGCGCCGCTCGCCCTGAGCGCGGCGATGTCGCCCGGCGCGTAGCCCAGCTCCGCCAGCACCGCGTCCGTGTCGGCGCCGAGGCGCGGCGGCGGCGCGTCCACCCGCGGGCCGCCGTGCGCCAGGCCGAAGGCCGCCACCGGCACGCCGAAGGCGCCCTCCACGCCCGGCGCGCCGTCCGGGAAGCGGTGCAGCAGGTGGCCGCGCTCGGCCAGGTGCGGGTCCGCCATCGCCTCCGCCGTGCTCCGCACCCGCGCCGCCGGGACGTGGCGCGCTTGCAGGTACTCTTCCCACGCGTCGGCGGTGCGCGTCCGCATGATCTCCCGCAGGAGCGCCGCCTCCGCCTCGTGCGCCGCGAGCCGCGCCTCGTTGTCCGCCTTCGCCACCTCCGGCCGGCCGAGCGCGGTCCACAGCCGCCGCTGCTGCCGCAGGTTGCTGGCGCCGAGCATCACCAGCGAGCCGTCCTTGGTGCCGTAGGCGCAGTTGGTCGCGTAGGGGTGCGTGTTGCCGTGCGGCTTCGGCCCCTTGCCGGTCCGCATGAGGGCGGTGAGGTGCGAGGCCTGCATCATCATGGCTACGTCCAGCATGGCGAGGTCGATGCGCTGGCCATGCCCGGTGCGCTCGCGCTGGAACAGCGCGGCTGCGAGGGCGAAGGCACCCATCGTCCCCGTCGCGTAGTCGATCACCGGCGCGCCGAACTTGATCGGGTTGGCCTCCGGCGTGCCGGTCGCCGCCATCACGCCGGAGGTCGCCTGGACGACGTGGTCGTAGGCCGTCTGCCCGCGGCGCGGCCCGTTCTGCCCGAAGGCGGAGATGGAGCAGTAGATGAGGCGCGGGTTCAGGGCCGCCACCGCCTCCGGCCCGAAGCCCAGCGCCTCGAAGGCGCCGGGGCGGTAGTTCTCCACCAGCACGTCGGCCCCGGCGAGCAGGCGCCGCATCACCTCTTTCCCGCCCTCCCGCTTCAGGTCGAGCGTGACCGAGCGCTTGTTGGCGTTCTGCGTCAGCGCGTAGGTGCCCATGCCGAGCCGGTTCAGCGCGAGGTCCGCACCGGTGCCGCGGCTCTGGTCCGGCTCCTCCGGGTGCTCGACCTTGACGACGTCCGCCCCGAGCAGCGCGAGCTGGTACGCGGCGAACGGCCCCGCCAGCACGTGCGTCGCATCCACCACGCGGACGCCGTCGAAGGGCCTGCTGCTGTCCATCGCCGCGCGCTCCCGGCCGTGAACTCCCCGCCGACTATGGCCGCGTGCGGCGCCGAGCGCCATTGCCGTCCCGCGGCCGGCCCGGCACCCTGCGCGCGAACAACCGGAGGAAAACGCAGCCTTGTCCCGGCAAGCCGCGGCGGCGCGGCGCGGCGTGTTCGCGGAACCCGATTTCCGCCGCCTGTGGTTCGTCGGCCTCGTCGTGTTCCTGGTGCGCTGGCTGGAAACGCTGGTGACCGGCCTGTTCACCTGGAACGCCACCGGTTCCGCCTTCCTGGTCGCCACCATGACCATGCTGCGCCTGCTGCCGATGGGCCTGTTCGGCGCCTTCCTCGGCGCCTGGGCGGAGCGGGTGGAGGGGCGGACGGCGTTGCTGCTCACCGTCGCCGGCAGCCTGCTCGGCTCGCTCGCCGTCGCGCTGCTGGCGGGCGCGGGCGTCCTCGCGGTGTGGCACTTGGCGGCGCTGAGCTTCGTCAACGGCCTCGCCTGGGCCGCCGACAACCCGGTGCGCCGGCTGATGATAGGCCGGGCGGTCGGCGCCGACCGCATGGGCGCCGCCATGTCGGTGGACGTCGGCACCAACAACGCCAGCCGCCTCCTCGGTCCGACCCTCGGTGGCGCGATCCTCGCCGGCGCCGGTGTCGCTGGCGCGTTCTGGGTGAGCGTCGCGCTCTACGCCGCGGCGCTGGTGGCCGCGTTGGCCGTGCGCGGCCGCAGCCCCCCGCGCGCGCCGAACGGCGACGGCGTGCTCGCGCGGATAGGCGAAGGCTGGGCCGTGGTCCGGCGCGACCGGCGCTTGGCCGGCACCCTGCTTGTGACGGTGGTGTTCAACCTGTTCGGCTGGCCCTTCAACAGCCTGGTGCCGGTGGTGGGGCAGGAGCACCTGCGCCTCGGGCCGGAGGCGGTCGGGCTGCTCGCCGGCATGGACGGCGTCGGCGCGCTCACCGGTGCGCTGCTGATCGCGTGGCTGGTGCCGCCGTCGGCCTACGGGCGGTGCTACCTCGGCGGCATCGCGCTGTACCTGGCGAGCGTGGCGCTGTTCGCCCTGGCGCCGCACCCGGTCGCGGCGGGCGCGGCGCTGGTGCTGAACGGCCTGGGCGGCTCGGGCTTCAGCATCATGCAGGCGACCCTGGTCTACATGGCCGCGCCGCCGGAGCTGCGGAGCCGGGTGCTCGGCATCCTGTCGGTCTGCATCGGCCTCGGCCCGATCGGCTTCGTCCACCTCGGCCTGCTCGCCGAATGGCTCGGTGCGCCCGGCGCCTGCGTCGTCTCGGCGCTGGAGGGCTTGGCGGCGTTGGCCTTGACGCGCCGGTGGTGGCGCGAATTGTGGACGGGCGAGGGGAGGAGGCCGGCATGAGCACGGACATGACCATCCGCGAGGTGCGCACCACGCTGCTGCGGACGCCTTGGCCGGACGACCCCTGGCTCGCCGGCCATCCGCTCGGCCCGACGCGCGACCTCGTCGTGGTGGAGGTCGTCACCCAGTCCGGCACCACCGGCATGGGCTACCTGCACCCGCTCCACCTGCACGTGACGCGGACGCTTGGCGCCTGCCTGGAGGAGATGGTTGCACCGCGGGTAGTCGGCCGCGATGCGACGGAAGTGGAAGCCATCTGGCACGGGCTCTGGCGCGAGGCGATCACCGCCGGCCGGGCTGGCATCGTGATGATGGCGATTTCCGCCCTCGACATCGCGCTTTGGGACGCCGTGGGCAAGAAGGCCGGGCTGCCGCTGCACCGCCTCTGGGGCCACTTCCGCCCGTCCATCCCCGCCTACGGCAGCGGCTGCTTCCGCGCCTCGGGCGGCGACGGCATGATCGCCAAGGCGAAGCACTACGTCGGCCAGGGCTACAAGGCCATCAAGATGCAGGTCGCCCACGTCCACGACCTGCGCACCGACCTCGACAACGTGCGCCGGATGCGCGAGGCCGTCGGACCGGACGTGGAGATCATGATCGACGTCAACATGGGCTGGAGCGCCGACACCGCGATCCTCATGGGCCGCAAGTTCGAGGAGTACGACGTCTACTGGCTGGAGGAGCCGGTGCTGCCGGACGACTACGCCGGCTACCTCCGCATCGCCGAAGCGTTGGACCTCCGCGTCGTCGGCGGCGAAACGCACTGGGGCCGCGCCGACCTCAAGCCCTTTCTGGAGAACCCGCGCCTGCCGATCCTCCAGCCCGACCCGATGCGCGGCGGCCTGACGGAGCTGCGCAAGCTCGCCGCCGTCGCCGACACCTGGGGCATGACGATCGCGCCGCACCTCTTCCCGGAGCTGAACGTCCACCTCCTGGCGTCCATCCCCAACGGCATCTGGATCGAGCAGATGGGCCTGCTCGACGACCTGTGGGTGGAGCCGGTGCCGGTGGTGAACGGCATGATCACCGCCCCCGAGCGGCCCGGCCACGGCCTTTCCTTCAAGCCGGAGGTGCTGCGCGACTTCCGGCTGTGAAAGCGCTCAGGCCGCCATGCCATCCGCCAGGAACGCCATCGCCGCGTCCACCCCGCCCGGCGCGTGCGGCACGCCGTTCAGCTTGAGCGACATCTCCACGGCCGCCAGCGTCCCGAGGACCATCGGCTCGTTCAGGTCGCCCAGGTGGCCGACGCGGAACACCCGGCCGTCGAGCTTCGACAGCCCGGCCCCGAGCGAGACGTTGAAGCGGTTCAGCGCCGTGCCGCGCACGGCTTCGCAGTTGTGGCCCTCCGGCATCAGCACGGCGGTCACGGAGTCCGAGAAGCGGCCAGGGTTGGTGCAGAAGAGTTGCGGCCCGTTGTTGCCGGACCAGTGGCGCACGCAGCGCCGCACGGCCTCGCCGAGCCGCGAATGGCGGCGGAACACCTGCTCCAGCCCTTCTTCTTCCTCGATCAGCCGGAGCGACTCGCGCAGGCCGTAGAAGAGGCCGATCGGTATGGTGCCGACGAAAGAGCGCTGCTTGCGCCCCAGCATGCGCGTCCAGTTGAAATAGAACTTGGGCAGCCGCGCCTTCTCGTGCGCCGCCATCGCCTTCTCGGACACGCCGGTGAAGCTCATGCCGGTCGGCAGCATCAGCCCTTTCTGGCTGCCGCCCACCGCCGCGTCCACGCCCCACTCGTCCATGCGGAAATCGATGGAACCGAGCGAGGAGATGGTGTCCGCCAGCAACAGCGCCGGGTGCCCCACCTCGTCCATCGCCGCCCGCACCTCGGCCAGCGGCAGCGCCATGCCGGTGGAGGTCTCGTTGTGGACGGCGCACACGCCCTTGATCGCGCGGTCCTTGTCGGCCGCGAGCGCCGCGCGCGCCGCCTCCATGTCCACGCCTTGCCGCCAGTCGGCCGGCACCTGCCGCACCTCCAGACCCATGTCGCGCGCCATGCTCGCCCAGGAGTCGGAGAAGTGCCCGGTTTCCAGGATCAGCACCGCGTCGCCCGGCGAGAACAGGTTGACGAGGCTGGCTTCCCAGGCGGCGTGGCCGGAGCCGGTGTACATGAACAGGTGCTGCCGCGTCTTCAGCACGCGCTTCAGGCCTTCGACGCAGGCGTCGTACACCTCCATGAACGCCGGGTCGTTGAAGTCGACCGTGCTGTGCGCCACGGCCAGGAGCACCGAATCCGGGATGTTGGTCGGGCCGGGATTGGCGAAGAACTGGCGGCCGCGCGGGCGCGTCGATGTTCCGGTGGCGCTCATGGCGGCGTGGTCCCCTCCCGCGGCGTGGCTGCCCTGCCGTCTTCCCACGAACCGGCGCGCTTGGCCATGCGCGCCCCGCCGGGTCAGCGCAACTCCGGCGCCGGCCAGGCCAGGGCGGAGAGCGGCGGGCCGCCCGGCGCGGCGCGCACCATGTTGGTCCAGGTGCGGCAGTCCACGAGCTGCCACCCGGCCGCCGGCGGCTCGCCGAAGGCGATGCGCGGGCAGCGGCCGGACTCGGCGATCAGCCGAGCCATCCGCTCCCGGTTGGGCAGGCGGCTGCGGGCGGCGTGCTCCCACCGCTCCCACCGCGTCAGGCCGAGGCCGCGCACGAACCAGAAGCGCTCCAGGTGGTCCGCCGTCCCGATGCGGCCGGTGCCGTAGTGCTCCGACACCAGCGCCTCCACCGGCGCGATGGACACGGCGCCCGTGGCCGCCTCCCGCCAGGGCAGGTCGATGCGGGCCGTCCGCCAGCGGGTGAGGCTCTGGTTGAAGGCCGTCGGGCACTGGTCGGGGCTGCGCGTCTTGTTGAGGCGCACCACCCGCTCCCGCCAAGCGCCGTCCAGCGGCAGGGCGGCGAAGAGCCAGCCCGCGGCCGGGCCACCGCCCGAGACGCGGCAGTCGGGGGACTGGAACCACTGCACGCCGTCGCCCCCGTCCTGCGTCAAGGGCGACGCCGCCGTGCCGTTCCCGAGCAGGACCGCCTGCCCGCCGTCGCCGGCGTCGAACCGGCCGAAGGCGCGGGCGGCGACGTTGTCGCCGAAGTCGAAGGTCTGCAACACGGCGGGACGACCGAGCAGCGTGCCTTCGAGCGAGTCGCTAGCTTGGTAGCCGCTCGGCTGCGCCGCCGCGTGGGACCGGCCCGGCCAGTCGTGCTTGCGGTACGGCAGCGCGTCGCCGCTCGAAAGGCGGCGGATGCGGTAGCATCCCGGCTCGAAGGGCAGCCGGCCGGGCTGCGGCGCGTCGCGCTCATCGAGGCAGACGGCCTGCGCCATGAACGGCGCCAAGGGATCGTCGGGCGCCGTGGCGTCCGCGGTACCCGCAAGGAGCAGCGGAACAAGGAGGCCGGCGGCCCGGAAAAGCGAAACCGCGGCCCGCGGGGCATCGCCCCGCGCCGCGGCTGCCTGCGGTGGTGTGCGTCTCGCCGGGCCGGAAGGGCCGTCGGCGGCCGGGTTCAGAAGCCCTCGCGCTCCAGGCGCTTGCGCTCGACCTTGCGGGCGCGGCGGACGGCCTCAGCGGCTTCGCGGGCGCGGCGCTCGGACGGCTTCTCGTAATGGCGGCGGAGCTTCATCTCGCGGAAGACGCCCTCGCGCTGCAGCTTCTTCTTGAGCGCCTTGAGCGCTTGGTCGATGTTGTTGTCACGGACGACGACTTGCACGCGGCACAGCCTCCTGTCGTTGTTGCGAGGACGCGAAAAGCCGCGCCAGAGGGCGGATCGAACGGGACGAATCCCGGAGTGCCGCCCCGGCACGGAGAACTATCACTCTAGCAGGCCCACGGCATGCGCGGGAAGCCCCGCCGTTCAGAATGGCCGCGGCGCCACGTTGCACGGCCCGACCATCGGGGGCCATACCTACGGACGGAACCTTGCTGGTCACACAACCATCCCGTGCGCCGCTCGCGGACTCACACCAGAGTGATGCAGCGCGTAGCCAGATGCGTGCATAGTTGCTGGTATATGAGTTGCAAATAAATGCCTCGCCGGGCGCCGAGCCTATGGGCGGGGTGGGAGGCGTCGTTTTGCGGATACCTGCGACCTCGGCTGATGCTCGCAACGACTCGACGGGGCGCGACGCCGTCTCGGCGGAACTGAACCAAGGCAGGCGCGACGTGGCCGGAATGCCATCCAGGCCCGACCGGCGGGGCGTCTTCGCAACAGCCGCCGCTGTCGCAGCGGCGGCAGGGCTCCCCCCGGCCGCGATGGAAGCGTCGGCGCAACAAGCGGTCCCGTCGGCGCAGGCGCCCAGGATGGCGCGTCCGGCGGCTGGCGACGTGCTGGTCTTCGCCACGGGCGAGAAGGCCGGCAAGCCGATCGGCCCGTCCGACCTGGAGCGCGGTGGGCCGCAGGTGCTCGCCTGGGCGATGGAGCCCACGTCCGGTGTCGTCCGGAACGGCTCCCGGCTCAACCAAGTGATCCTCCTCCGTCTCGACCCGGCGGCCTTGGACGAAACGACCAGCGGCCGCTCAGCGGACGGCGTGGTGGGTTATTCCGCGGTTTGCACCCACGCCCAGTGTCCGGTGTCCGAATGGCGGCGCGACACGGGCGTCCTGCACTGCCCCTGCCACCAATCGGAATTTGACCCGAAACAGGGCGGGAAGGTGGTGGGCGGACCGGCGCAGCGCCCCTTGGCGGCGCTGCCGCTCAAAGTCGGCGAGAGTCCGAAGAGCGGCGAAACGGGCGAAGGCGCGCCGGGCGCCGTGCTGGTCGTCGCGCGGCCGTTTAGCGGCCGGATCGGCGCCGGGACCTGACGACGGCGGCGTGCCCGCTTCCGGCCCCCTTCCGGGCCGGCTTGGGGCGGATTCGAACCCCGAAGGAGGATCGGACAATGGTCAAGCGGAACACCAGGGCGCCCTGGTTGGGGGTGGCCGCGGCCGTCCTCCTCGGCGCGGCGATGCCCGCCGCGGCGCAGCCGCAGAGCACCGGGCCGTCGGCCGGCGGCGTCGCGCCCCCGTCGACGCCGCCCTCGCAGCAGCCCGGCACGCAGGCGCCGCGGGCCGAGCAGGCCGAGCGCCGCTTCACCCCCGTGACCGACCAGCGGCTGCGCAACCCCGAGCCGCGCAATTGGCTGATGTACCGCCGCACCTACGACGGCCAGGGCTACAGCCCGCTCGACCAAATCAACACGAACAACGTGCAGGACCTGGTGCCGGCCTGGAGCTTCTCGACCGGCGTCAACGAGGGGCACCAGGCGCCGCCGATCGTCAACGACGGCATCATGTACATCACGACGCCGCAGGCGCAGGTGATCGCGCTCGACGCCAAAACCGGCGACCTGCTTTGGCGCTACAAGCGGCAGCTCCCCGAGGACCTGACGCAACTCCACCCGACCAACCGCGGCGTCGCGCTCTACGGCGACCGGCTCTTCGTGGCGACGGTCGACTGCTTCCTTGTCGCTCTGGACGCCAAGACGGGCAAGGAGATCTGGGCCGAGCAGGTGGAGGACTACCAGAAGGGCCACTACATGACGCTCGCGCCGCTGGTGGCGGGCGGCAAGGTCATGGTCGGCGGCTCGGGCGGCGAGTACGGGGTGCGCGGCTACGTCGCCGGCTACGACCCGGACAGCGGCAAGCAGGCTTGGCGCACCTTCATGATCCCCGGACCCGGCGAGCCGGGCCACGAGACGTGGCAAAAGGGCTGGGAAACGGGTGGCGGCTCCATTTGGATCACCGGGCACTACGACCCGGAGTTGAACCTCGCCTACTGGGGCACCGGCAACGCCGCGCCATGGATGGGCGACGCGCGGCCCGGCGATAACCTCTACACCACGTCCGTCGTGGCGCTGAACCCCAATGACGGCAAGATTCGCGGCCATCACCAGTACCACCACAACGACAGTTGGGACTGGGACGAGGTGAGCGCGCCGCTCTTGATCGACGTGCAGCGCGACGGACGCACGATCAAGGCTCTCGTGCATCCGGGCCGGAACGGGTACCTGTGGACGCTGGAGCGCGGCCAGGAGGGCATCCGCTTCGTTTCCGGCGTCCCCTACGTGAACCAGGACGTGTTCACCGGGATCGATCCTAAGACCGGCCGGCCCTCCTACAACGAGGCGCGCAAGCCGCGGCTCGACGCCAAGGTGGATTTCTGCCCTTCGCTCTGGGGCGGCAAGGACTGGCCGCCCGCGGCCTACAGCCCGCGGACGCGCCTGCTCTTCGTCCCCGCCAACGAGAATCTCTGCGGCGCGCTGACGGGGATACGCATGGACTACGTGCCGGGCCAGTTGTTCCTCACCGCCGGCATTGAGGACATAGCCTTGTCTGTGCGGCCGGGCGCGACCCACATCGGCGAACTCCAGGCCTGGGACATCGCCAACAACCGCAAGGTCTGGTCCCACAAGTTCGAGAAGTCGCAGCTCTGGGGGCCTGTCATGGCGACCGGCGGCGACCTGGTGTTCATGGGCGGCACCAACGACCGCTACTTCCGCGCCTTCGACGCCAAGGACGGCCGCGTGCTCTGGCAAGTGCGGACCAACTCCGGGGTGACGGGCGTGCCGTCCTCCTACGAGGTCGACGGGACGCAGTACATCGCCGTGCAGTCCGGTTGGGGCGTGGACGCGCAGCGCATGCAGGACGCGCTCGCCAACGCGGACCCGGCGAATTACAAGCGTGACGTGCCGCAGGGCGGCGTCGTGTGGGTCTACGCCCTGCGGCAAAGGACGCAGCCGCAACCGCAGCGGCGCTGACGCACGCCGGCGGGAGGCGTTGCCCCGGGATGCGCAGGCGGGCTCAGGCTCCCGACGCGCCCCGGCGGGGCGCGGAAGGTCCGGAAGGAGGGTGAAGATGGGCGCGCGGCGGTTCTTCTTGGCGGCGGCCTCGCTCATCGCGACCTCCTTCCTGGTGGTCCAGACGAAGGGGACGGCCGCGGCGGAGGGCACCCCGGCCGCCCAGGGCGATGCGGCGGCCTGCGCCGCGGTGAAAAGGGCGGCCCAGGCCCTCGGCGAAGCGGAACGCTTCCATTCCAAGCTCCTCGCCCGCACGCCCGGGCGGCGGCGGCCGAAGGATGTGGAGCAAGTGGTCCTGGGCGACGTGGTGTACGCCAGTTCCCCGGCTTCCGGACGCTGGGTGAAGCTGCCCTTGACGGCGGAGGGCCGGCGCGCCCTCTCGGCCAGCATCGTCGCCTACCCACCGCGCGACTGCCGCGACGGGGGCGCCGCCGAAACGGACGGCGTGGCCACCCGCGTGTACGAGTACACCCAGGTGTTGCCGGTTCAGGAGGGCGCGCCCTCCACGGCGCAAGGGCGGCTCTGGGTCGACGTCGCCGACGGCCGCCCGCGCCGGTACGAGGGCCAGCACGGCGAGGTGCGCGTCGTGCTCACCATCGGCTACGACGCGGTGGAACCGCCCTTCGGCAAGTAGCCCGGCGCAGGAAAGAACGGTCGGCCTTGCGAGCGGCGGCCCGGGACGGGCCGTGTCCGCGAGCCTCCTGTGCGCGTCCCCTCCCGTCCGTGATCCCCTTCCGGGCCCCTGGCGCCGCCGGTACACCCGATCAGGGAGGCTCGCCCCGACCCGGGCATCCGGCGGCGTCCGCGCCTGACCGGCGGCGCCCACCCCCGCGGCGACCGGGCCACGCGCGGCGCGCAGGGTTGCCATCGCCACTACCCGTCCAGCATACGCCTGCCCAACTGAGGCAGCGGAAAACCGCGACACCCTGGAGCCTTCCATGGCCATCCTGAAGATCGCGCGCATGGGCCACCCGGTCCTGCTACGCGAGGCTGACCCCGTCCCCGACCCCACGGCGCCCGAGATCCGGCGCCTGATCGCCGACATGGCCGAAACCATGCGCGACGCCCAAGGCATCGGGCTGGCCGCGCCGCAGATCCACGTCCCGCTCCGCCTCTTCGTGTGGCGGGGCGACGGCAGCACGGTGTCGGCGCTCATCAACCCGGAAGTGGAGCCGCTCGGCGACGAGGTCGAGGCGGCCTGGGAGGGCTGCCTTTCCATCCCCGGCATGCGCGGCTGCGTGACCCGCCCGCGTCGCGTCCGCTACCGCGGCCTGGACGGCGAGGGCCGGCCGGTCGAGGGGGAGGCGGAGGGCATGGCCGCCCGCGTGATCCAGCACGAGACGGACCACTTGGACGGCGTGCTCTACCTCATGCGGATGGAGGATTTCGCCTTGTTCGGCTTCACGGAGGAACTGGCCCGCGCCGCCGCGGATCAGGCGCGGTGACGGCGGTGGAGCGGAGCGAGGTGCGCGACCGGGCGATCCGGGCGATGCTCCCGGTCGCCGCCGACAACGGCTGGAACTGGGGCACGGTCCGGGCCGGCCTCGCCGCCATCGGCGAGGACCCGGGGCTCGCCGAGAGTCACTTCCCGGGCGGGCCGGTTTCGGCCGTCGCCGCTTGGGTGGACCTCGCCAACCGGGAGATGGAGGCGGCCGCGGCGGCCGAGGACATGGCCGGGCTCCGCACGCCGGGCCGCATCCGCCGGGTGGTGGAACACCGCCTCGCCGCCTCCGCGCCGCACAAGCGGGCGCTGCGCCGGGCCGTGGCGCTGCTGTCCCTGCCCTGGAACGCCGGGGTGGCGCTCCGGAGCACGGCCCAGACCGCGAGCGCCATCTGGTACGCCGCCGGCGACCATTCGTCCGACTTCTCCTGGTACACCCGCCGCGCCTCCTTGGGCGCGATCTACGCCGCGACCCTGGCCTACTGGCTCCGCGACGACGACCCGGATACATCCGACGCCTTGGCCTTCTTCGACCGCCGCCTGGCGGACCTGGCGCGGTTGCAACGCGGTATGCGCGGTAACAAGGCGGCGCCCGCCTAGCGCCGGTCGTTCCAGTCGGCGTTCATTTAGTGTAATGCGGGTTTGTCAAAGGGGAATGTGCGCGTGACGGTTGTACCGGTGATCCTGTCCGGCGGCTCCGGCAGCCGGCTCTGGCCGCTCTCCCGCGAGGGCTACCCGAAGCAGTTCTGGCCGCTGCTCGGCGGCGGTCGGACCATGCTCCAAGAGACCGCGTCCCGCGCGTCGGGCCCGGGCTTCGCCCCGCCGGTCGTCGTCTGCAACGAGGCCCACCGCTTCCTGGTGGCCGAGCAGCTCCGCGAGGCGAAGGTCGAGGGCGCGCGCATCCTGCTGGAGCCGGCCGCGCGCAACAGCGCCCCGGCCATCGCCGCCGCCGCCTTGCTGCTGCGCCAAGCCGACCCCGAATCCGTGCTCTGGCTGCTGGCGGCCGACCACGCCATTGCCGACGTCCCTGCGCTGCACCGGGCGTTGGAAGGCGCGGTCGCTGCGGCGCGGGCCGGCCGCATCGTCACCTTCGGGATGCGGCCGGACAAGGCGGAGACCGGCTACGGCTACATCGAGACCGGCGCCGATCTGCCCGGCCTGCCGCGCGTCCACGCCGTCGCCCGCTTCATCGAGAAGCCGGATGCCGCGACCGCCGAAAGGTTCGTCGCCGGCGGGCGGCACCTGTGGAACAGCGGCATGTTCGTCGCCACCGCCGCCACCCTGCTGGACGAGCTGTCGCGCTACGCCCCCGAGGTCGTGCAGGCGGTGGAGCGCGCGATGGCCGCCGCCAAGCGCGACCTCGACTTCGTGCGCCTCGGCGAAGCCGAGTTCACCGCGGCGCCCGCCATCTCCATCGATTACGCGGTGATGGAAAAGACGGAGCGCGCCGCGGTGGTCCCGGCCGCCATCGGCTGGTCCGACATCGGTTCCTGGGACGCGCTGTGGGACGCCGCGGAGAAGGACGGCGCCGGCAACGCCACGGTGGGGCCGGTGGAACTGCTGGACGCGGAGGGCTGCTACGTCCGCTCCGAAGGGACGCTGACCGCGGCCGTCGGCCTGAAGGACATGGTGGTCGTCGCCACGGACGACGCCGTGCTGGTGGCGCCGCGCGCCCGCGCGCAGGACGTGAAGGCGCTGGTGGAGCGGATGAAGGCCGCCGGCCGCCCGGAGGCCAAGGGCCACCGCCGCGTGTTCCGCCCCTGGGGCCACTACGAGGGGCTGATCCTCGGCGAGCGCTTCCAGGTGAAGAAGATCCAGGTGCGGCCGCGGCAGAAGCTCTCCTTGCAGAAGCACTTCCACCGCGCCGAGCACTGGGTGGTGGTGAACGGCACCGCGGTCGTCGAGCGCGACAACGAGAGCATCCTGCTCCGCGAGAACGAGAGCGTGTACCTGCCGCTGGGCTGCGTCCACCGGCTGGAGAACCCGGGGATGATCCCGCTGACGCTGATCGAGGTGCAGTCCGGCGCCTACCTCGGCGAAGACGACATCGTCCGCATCGAGGACACGTACGGGCGGGCCTGAGGCCCGCCCGCCGCGCCGCGCCGGAACGCCGTCAGGGCGCGGCTTGCTCGCCGCCGTCGGCGCGCGCCCGCTCGATGGCGCGGGCGGCGACACGCCGCGCGATCTCCTGGCCGGCGGCGACGTCGCTCGGGTAGTGGATGCCCGCCCAGACGCGCGACTCGCCGGACTCCCGCCCGAGCGCGCGCAGCGCCTCCGCGTCGCGCGGGAACAGGTGCGACTGCACCAGCGCCGAAGTCATCGAGTAACAGGCGTGCGCGGCCGGGTAGCTCGGGTGGTTGGGCGTGGCGAACACGGTGCGGAACTCGCGGTCGAGCTGGAACGGGCGGATCGCCCAGTAGGCGTACTTCGCGTCCCAGCAGGCGATGCCGGCGTCGGACAAGGCGACGTTGAGCAGGGCGTAGGCGCGGGCGGCGCGTGGCGGGTTCGCGGCCTGGCCGTGCTCCAGCAGCAGCCGGCCGAGGTGGTTGTTCCAGTACTCGTATTGCCGCAGGCCGCCGACCGCGGCTTCCCAGAACAGCGCCCGCGCGTTGGTCAGGGGCGTGCGCTGGAACGCCCGCAGCGCGGCCATCTCCGCCGCGCGCTCCAACGAGTCGTGCGCTGCCGGCGGCGGCGGGCGGAACTCATCCTGCGAAGCGAGCATCCACGGCACCCAGGTCGCCGCCTGCGGCGTGGCGGGGTTGGTGCCGTTCCATAGGCCCGGCCCCACCGGCACGCTGCCGGACCAGGGCTGGTCGGACCGGTCCCGCCGCCCGCGCTCCAGCACCGCCGCTGCGACCCGGCGGCCGAGTTCGGCGCCGGCCTCGACGTCGCTCGGGAAGGCGACGCCGGCAAGGAGGCGCATCCGGCCGGCCTCTTCCGCCATCTTCGCAAAGGCGGTGGCGCGTTGCGGGAAGATTTCGCCGAGCACGGCGGCGGCCGTGGCCCCCGCGACGGCGTGCTCGTCGGGGTAGGACGGACTGGGCGGCGTCGCGACCACCGTGCCGAAGGCCGGGTCCGCCGCGCCCGGCCGCGGGCGGTTGTGCGCGTGCTTGCTGTCCCACGCCGCTACGGTCGCGTCGGCCAGGGCGACGTGGAGCAGCGCGAGGTGGCGGTAGCCGAAGTTCGCGGTGAGGCCGGCCTTCAGCGCCTCCTCCACCGCGATCCGGTTCCACCGGTAGGCGGGCGCCGCGGCGTCCCACCAGCCGATGCGCTCGCGCGCCTCCGCGTCGCGGGACGCGGCCAAGGCGCGGAGCTGCTCCATCTCGGCGCGGGTGGCCGCGGCGTCGGGCGGCGGCGGCAGGCGGAACTGGGCGCCCGACGACAGCACCCAAGTCCGCCAGCCGCCTGCGCCGGGCTCGGTGGTTCCCGAGGGTTGCGCGTCGGCCGGGCCCGGGAGGAACAGGGCAGCCCCGATGAGCAGCGCGGCACCGGCGGCGCGGCGCGCGAGCGTCGGACGAATCATGGCATCCTCCTCCCGCGCCGGGTTCGGCCGGGGCGGCAGGGGAGTGTGGACCCGCGCGGTAGCGGAATATGTGACGGGCCGCACAGGTGCGGACTCCCGCGCGGGATGCGGTGTCCCCCCCGCGACCCGGCAGCCGCGGGGCCGTTGCAGCCCGCGAACCCGCCAGCCGGAGTTCCCGATGCGCCTTGCGCCCGAGATGCTGCTCCTCACGCTGGCCGCGCCCGACGCGCGCCCGGGCGCCGGCGGATCGCGACGGCGGCGGGCAGCCCGAACGGGCGCCGATCCGGCGGTTCCAGCCGCCCGGCCCGTTCCCGAGCAACCCGCTGACGAACCGGCCCTTCGCCGGCCCGGAGGCGAACGTGGACGAGCAGCGCCGGACAGTGGCGGCGATGCGGGGCCTGCTGGTGGAGTTGCAGCAACCCGTGTCGCAGACCAAGCAGGCGCATCGGAACGTGTCGGACACGCCCTGGCATTCGCTGCACGGGCTGTCGCAGGAGCACTACAAGGGCATCTTGGCCATCGCCGACCGCGTCGCGGAGCGTATGTTGGCGATCGGCTCCGCCGCCGACGGGCGGCCGACGACCCTGGTGCAGCGCTCCGCGATCCCGGAATTCCCGGCCGGCTTCGTGGACGCCGCACAGGTGATCCTCTGGTTCGCGGAGGCGTACCGGGTGGCCGCCAACGTCGCGCGCCAGGGCATCAAGGAAACGGAGGATCCGGACCCCGCCACTTCGAAGCTCTTGCAGGAAGTGGACGCCCTCGTCGCCAAGTACCGATGGCGGATGCGGGCGCACTTCCAGCCGACGCCTACGGACCCTAACCGCGGCGCGGACCTGAACAACGGGCGGGCTGTGGAGGTGCCCGGCGCGCGGCCTGTGCAGCCGCGCTGATCCGGGGGGCCTCTACTCGGGCGCGTAAAAAGCTTCTCGCACCGCGTTGGCGACCGGGCCGGAGCCGATGATGGAGGTCTGGGTCATCACGACGCCGACCACGCGGTTGCGCGGGTCCACCCAGAACTGGGTGCCGTAGATGCCGCCCCAGCCGTAGCTGCCGGTGGGCAGGCGGGTCTTCGCCGCGGCCGGGTCCGTGACCACCGCCACGCCGAGGCCGAAGCCCCAGCCGGGGCCGCGGAGCGTCACCATGTCGCCGGTGAGATTGGTGGTCATTTGCCGCACGGTTTCCGGCCGCAGGACGCGGGCGCCGTCCAGTTCGCCGCCATTCAGCAGCATCTGGCAGAAGCGGGCGTAGTCCTGCGTGTTGCCGCTCATGCCGGCGCCGCCGGAGTGGTAGGCGGTGTTCGAGAAGGCCCGGCCGGGGTCGAGCAACGCTTCGCCGCGCGTGAGCGGGTAGGGCACGCGCTCGGCCGCCGTGACCGGGACGAAGCCCGTCCCGAGCGCGCCCGTCCCCTGCGCCGGGCGCGTCACCGGCACGAAGCGCTCGCGCATCCCGGGGGTGGCGCGGAACACCCAGCTTTCGAGGCCGAGCGGCCGGGCGATGCGCTCCGCCACGAAGGAGCCGAGCGGGCGGCCCGTGGCCTTCTCGACCACGGCGCCGAGCACGTCGGTGGCGAGGGAGTAAGTAGTGCCACTCGGCCCCGGGCTGGAAGGCGAGCGGGGCGGCGGCCAAGCGGCGCATCGCCTCCTCGGTCGTCACCTCCGGGTCTGCCAAGCCGTCCACCACCTTGGCGTCGCGGTAGGCTTCCACGAAGCCGGGGCGGTTGATGAAGTTGTACGAGAAGCCGGCGGTGTGGGTCAGCAGCTCGCGCACGGTCGGCGGGCGGCTGGCCGCTACCAGCGAACCGTCGGGCTGGCGCACCTTGAGGGAGCCGAACTCCGGCAGGTGCTTGCTCACCGGGTCGTCGAGGCCGATCTTGCCGTCCTCGACCAGGATCAGCGCGGCCACCGAGGTGACGGGCTTGGTCATGGAGGCGTAGCGGAACAGGTCGTCGGTGCCGATCGGCGCCTGTCCGCCCGGCTCGCGGACGCCGAACGCCCGGCTGTAGACCGGGCGGCCGTCCTGCACGATCAGCGCTACGATGCCGGGGGTGGAGCGGCCTTCCACCAACTGCCGCAATTGCGCGTCGAGGTGCGACGTGCGCGCGTCGGGCGTCCGCGCCAGTGTCGGCGCGGGCGCCCAGGACAGCCCGGCGACGCCGCCCCCGAGCAATCCTTGCAGCAGCAGGCGGCGTGTGGGCATCGGCGTTTCCTCCTGTTCCGGCCTTCGTCGGGCCTTAGCGCTTCATCGCCTTTTGCAGGTTCTCGTCGATCTTCGCCAGGAAGGCCTGGGTGTTGAGCCAGGGCTGGTCCTTGCTGATGAGGATGGCGAGGTCCTTGGTCATGTCGCCGCTCTCCACCGTCTGGACGCAGACCTTCTCCAGCGTCTCGGCGAAGGCGGTGACGTCCGGCGTGTTGTCGAAGCGGCCGCGGTAGGCCAGCCCGCGCGTCCAGGCGAAGATGGAGGCGATCGGGTTGGTGCTGGTCTCGCGGCCCTTCTGGTGCTCGCGGTAGTGGCGCGTCACCGTGCCGTGCGCGGCCTCGGACTCCACCGTGTTGCCGTCGGGGGAGAGCAGCACGGAGGTCATCAGGCCGAGCGAGCCGAAGCCCTGGGCCACGATGTCCGACTGCACGTCGCCGTCGTAGTTCTTGCAGGCCCAGACGTAGCCGCCTTCCCACTTCAGCGCGGCGGCCACCATGTCGTCGATCAGCCGATGCTCGTAGGACAGGCCGCGCTTCTCGTACTCGGCTTTGAAGTCGCAGTCGTAGGTGTGCTGGAACACGTCCTTGAACATGCCGTCATAGGCCTTGAGGATCGTGTTCTTGGTGGAGAGGTAGACGGGGTAGTTGCGCGCCAAGCCGTAGTTGAAGCAGGCGCGGGCGAAGCCCTCGATGGAGGCGCGGGTGTTGTGCATCCCGAGCGCCACGCCCGCGCCCCGGAAGTTGAACACCTCCAGCACCTCCGCCTCGCCGCCGCCGGCCGGCTGGAATTGCAGGGTCAGCTTGCCCGGGCCGGCGATCTTCGTCTCGACCGCGCGGTAGATGTCGCCGTAGGCGTGGCGGCCGACCACGATCGGCTTGGTCCAGTGCGGCACCAGGCGCGGCACGTTGGAGCAGATGATCGGCTCGCGGAAGATGGTGCCGTCGAGGATGTTCCGGATGGTGCCGTTCGGGCTGCGCCACATGCGCTTGAGGCCGAACTCCTTCACCCGCGCCTCGTCGGGGGTGATGGTCGCGCACTTCACGCCGACGCCGTACTGCTTGATCGCGTTGGCCGCATCCACCGTCACCTGATCGTCCGTCCGGTCGCGGTACTCGATGCCGAGGTCGTAGTACTTCAGGTCCACGTCGAGATAGGGCAGGATCAGCTTGTCCTTGATGAACCCCCAGATGATGCGGGTCATCTCGTCCCCGTCGAGCTCGACGACCGGGGTCTTCACCTTGATCTTGGCCATGCGCTGTCCTTGCCGTGCCGCGGCCCACGGCGCGGCGGGTTCGGCACGCGGCGGGGCGTCTGTCCTCGGATGGGCGCGGACATTCGCACCGGGGCGGGTGGGGGGCAAGCCTCGCGCGGCCTTCATGCCGTTTCGGACAAAAGCGCCGCGAAGGAGGGGGCGTCCCCGTCTGGCGGGTCGTCGGCCAGTACCGCCACGCCGTCGTTGAAGAAGGCCACGAAGGCGTCGGCGTGCCAGTGGCGGGCGTCGCGCCGGGTCTGGGCGAGGCCCCAGGGGCAATCCCCGGCGCCGTTCTCGCGCAGGCTGCCGGCGTTGTAGGCGACGCAGACGAGCGGCGGGTCGAAGGCGGTGGGGCGGCGGCCGGAAACGGCTTGGCGGCGGATCACCGCGGCGCCGGCGCGGAGCGACACCGCGGGGTCGAGCAGGCGGGCGCGGTCGAGCGACGGGTCGCCCAGCGCTTCCCGCGCGGTGCCGATCAGGGTCTGCATGAGGCCGGGCGAGACGCGCTGGGGCGTGGCCTCGTCGCTGGCATAGCCCGGTTCTTCCCGCACCGCGTCGGCGCGGCCGCCGCTCTCGGTGCAAGCGGTGGCGAGCAGCAGTTCCACGGGCACGCCGGAGTGCCGGGCGGCGTCCTGCATCGGGGTGCGGAAGCGCTCCCAGGCGAGGGCGGCGGTGCGGGGCGGGCCGGGGGTGCGGGGCGGCGCTTCGCCGCCTTCGAGGAGCACGCCGATCGGGGAAAGGCGCCAGCGGCGCGAGCCGCGGCCCATGGGCGGGCCGTGCGGGACGCAAAGGCGCGGCAGGAAGGGGCGGAGCACGGCCCGCCAATCGGGCGGCGCGGCGCGCGGGGCCGGCGGCACGGCGGGCAGGAGCCGTTCCCAGGCGCCGCGCCGGAGCACGCCGTCGGCGGGCAGGCCGGCGCGGCGCTGGAGCGCGGCCACGGCGTCGCGGGTGAGAGGGCCGAACACGCCGTCCGCCTCGGCGCGCATGGCGCCGGCGCGGACCAGCGCTTGCTGCACGGCGCGGACGTCCTCGCCGCTGAGCAAGGGGAAGCGGAAGGACAGGTCGCGTTCGAGGGCGATCGTCATCGGGGCGGCTCGCAGGTGCGGGGGTGGAGGAGGGCGGCGTCGGTTTCGAGCCGCGCGCGGTGCTCCGACGGGGCGGCAGCGGAAAGGGCGAGGGCGCGGCGGATTGCGGTGCAGCGCCCTTCGGCGGGACCGACGCGCGCCAGCAGGAGCGCGGCGCGTGCGCCGAGCAGCGCGGCGAGCGCG